>NZ_CEFZDU010000005.1:0-114919 GCF_979578155.1 Candidatus Nitrospira neuquenensis
CCCCGGCGTCCGCCGGGGTGACGGACCAGAGTGAACATCCGGCGGGGTGACGGACTGGACCCCGGCGTCCGCCGGGGTGACGGACCAGAGTGAACATCCGGCGGGGTGACGGACCGGGGTGAGGAGCGGGAGGAGCGATGAGCGACGAGTTGGCGGAAATCCAGAACGAATTTCTCGTCGAGTCTCAGGAGATGCTCGAGCTGCTGGACCAGCGGTTCGTGACGCTCGAGTCCGATCCGACCAACACCGAGCTCCTCAACGAGATCTTCCGCGCGATGCACAGCATGAAGGGCTCCGCCGGCTTCCTGGGCTTCACCCGGCTGGTGGACGTGACCCACCGCGCCGAGAGCGTCCTGAACCGGCTCCGGCAGGGGGACATGACGGTCACGCCGCAGGTCATCACCGTGATCCTCGAGACCGTGGACGTGATCAAGCTCATCATGGCGGATATCCGCGAATCGGGCACGGATCAGCACGTGCCGACCGAGGCGGTGGCGCACAAGCTCGACGCCGTACTGGCGGGCGGCACCGCTCCGGCAACGCCCGACGCCCCGCCCCCGGAGCCCTCCGCCGCGCCGGCGTCCGCGGCGAGCGAGACGCCCCAGCCTGCGGCGCCGACGGGGACGCTCGCGGCCACGCTCGCCCAGGTCGCCAGCCGGCTCGGCGAGATCCTCGTCCAGGACGGTCAGGCGACGAAGGCGCAGGTGCTGGAGGCGCTGGACCGCCAGGAGGCGGCAAAGCCGCTGCTGGGCGAGGTGCTGGTCCAGGCGGGGGTCGTCTCGGAAAAGGCCGTGGACGCCGCGCTCCAGAAGCAGGCCAAGGTCCCCCACGCGGGGGAGGAGGACCAGACGATCCGCGTGGAAACGCGCCGCTTGGACACGGTGATGAACCTGGTCGGCGAGCTGGTGCTCGGCCGCAACCGGCTGATGAAGATCGGCGGGGGCTTAGAGCAGGCGCACGAGAACGACCCGCACGTCCGGGAGCTGGGCGAGACGCTGGCGCAGCTCAACCTGGTGACGACCGACCTCCAGCTCGCGGTCATGAAGACCCGGATGCTCCCGATCCGGAAGGTGCTCGCAAAGTTCCCCCGCATGGTCCGGGACCTCTCGCAGAAGCTGCACAAGCAGGTCCGGCTCGAGCTGCAGGGCGAGGAGACCGAACTGGACAAGTCCGTCGCGGACGAGATCGGCGACCCGCTCGTGCACCTGGTGCGGAACGCCGTGGACCACGGCATCGAGTCCGTCGCCGAGCGGCAGGCGGCCGGCAAGCACCCGGAGGGGGTCGTCCGGATCTCCGCCTCCCAGGAGGGCAACAGCATCGTCATCCGGATCGCGGACGACGGGCGCGGCCTCCAGGTCGAAAAGATCAAGGCCAAGGCGGCGGCCCGCGGCCTCGTCACCGAGGCCGAGCTCGCGACGATGGACCCGCGCGACGTCATGAACCTGATCTTCCTCCCCGGCTTCAGCACCGCCGAGCAGGTCACGGACGTCTCCGGCCGGGGCGTGGGCATGGACGTCGTGCGGACCAACATCCGGCGGATCAACGGCTCCGTGGACGTCGAGTCCCAGCCCGGCAAGGGCAGCGTCGTGACGATCAAGCTGCCGCTCACGATCGCGATCATCCAGGCCCTCCTGGTGGAAGTCGGGCGCGCCACCTTCGCGATCCCCCTGGGCTCCGTGATCGAGGCGGTGAAGATCACCGGGGCCGACATCAAGACGATCAACGGCCGCGAGGTGCTGCACCTGCGGGAGCGGGTGCTGCCGCTGCTGCGCCTCGCCGACGAGTTCGAGATCCCCGTGGATCCCGAGCGCGACCGCTTCTACGTCGTCGTGGCCGGCATGGGGGACAAGCAGGTCGGCGTCGTCGTGGACCGGCTGCGCTCCCAGGAGGAGGTCGTCATCAAGTCCCTCTGGGACTATCTGACGAACATCAAGGGGATCGCCGGCGCGACGATCACCGGCGAGGGCAAGGTCGTGCTGATCCTCGACATCGCGGAGCTGGTGCAGGACGGCCGGATGGTCCGGACCGCCGCAGCGTGAGGCGGAAGGTCGTCCGCCGCCACGGGTCACGGGTGGGAAGGGACGCCCCTCGCTCGGCGAAGACCGAGGAGCGGGCAGCGAGGCATTCATGTCAACGTTCATGAAGGAAGTGGACGGGCGGACGCGGCTCGCCGGCGCCAACCAGATGGAACTGCTCCTCTTCCACGTCGGGACCGGCGAGGTCTTCGGCATCAACGTCTTCAAGGTCCGCGAGGTCATGAAATTCCCGTCGCTCACCCGGATGCCCGAGGCCGACCCGCGCGTTGAGGGCGTGGCGAACATCCGGGGCACGACGGTGCCCGTGATCGGGCTCCGGCGGACCCTCGGTCTCGAGGGGGAGGGGGCGGCGACGCGGTCGGGCGAGGCCGGCGCGGGCAACCTCATCGTCACCGAGTACAACATGAGCCTCCAGGCCTTCCACGTCACCGGGGTGGACCGGATCCTCCGGCTCTCGTGGACGCAGATCAAGCCGCCGCCGCCGATCGTCCGCGAGACGGCGAAGGGGGCCGTCACCTCGGTCGCGATGCTGGACGACGGCCAGATGGTGTTGATCCTCGACGTGGAAAAAATCCTCTCGGACCTCTGCCCGCGGCCCGACGAGGAGGTCTATGCCGGCGTGGAGGCGGCGCCCGCGGTGAAATCCAAGCGCGTGCTGTTCGCCGACGACTCGGTCGTGGCCCGCACCCAGATCCGAAAGACCCTGGAGCGGCTGGGGATCGACTACATCCAGACGATCTCGGGGCTGGAGGCCTGGAACCACCTCCAGCAGCTCGCGGCGAACGCGGAGCGGGCGGGAAGGCCGCTGCGGGAGGAGCTCCAGCTCGTGCTGAGCGACGTCGAGATGCCGGACATGGACGGCTTCACGCTGACCAAGCAGATCCGCAACGACCCCCGGTTCGCCTGGCTGCCGGTCGTCCTGCACTCGTCGCTGACCGGGTCCTGCAACGCGGCCAAGGGGAAGGCGGTCGGGGCGACGGACTATGTCGCGAAGTTCGAGCCGAGGGCCCTGAGCGAGGTCATCGTCAAGTACTGCCGCGAGGGCCCGTAAGGGCGCGGGCCGGAGGCCATGCCGATGGGTGCACCGATCCAGGTTCTGGTCGTGGACGACTCCGCGTTCATGCGGAAGGCCCTCTGCGCCATGCTGGAGGGCGATCCCCGGGTCGCCGTCTCCGGCGTCGCCCGGAACGGCGAGGAGGCGGTCCAGAAGGTCGCCGAGCTGCATCCCGACGTGGTGACCCTCGACGTCGAGATGCCCGGCATGAACGGCCTGGAGGCGCTGCGCCGGCTCATGGCGGTCCGCCCGGTGCCGGTCATCATGGTCAGCTCCTTGACCGTCGAGGGGGCGAGCGAGACGTTGCAGGCGCTGGAACTGGGCGCGGTGGACTACATCCCCAAGCAGCTCGACGGGCTCGCGACCAACATCACGACCATCCGGCAGGAGCTGCTCGGCAAGGTCATCGCGGCCGCCGGCGCGGCCGGCAAGATCCACGCCCGGCCGGCGGCGCGGGGGGGGGCACGCGAGGGAGCCGATGGGGAGACCGGGCGAGGGGGCGAAGGGGGGAACTCCGCCTCCCCGTGCCCCCGCGTCCCCGGGTCGCCTGCGCCAATCGCCCCCCGGCTGTCGTCGGGCACCGTCGCGGCCACCCGCGGGAGCAAGGTCGTGGCGATCGGATGCTCGACGGGGGGGCCGCAGGCGCTCATGGACCTGCTCCCCCTGCTGCCGGCCGACTTTCCGGCCGGCGTCGTGATCGTCCAGCACATGCCGAAGTTCTTCACCAAGCCGTTCGCCGAGCGGACGAATCAGGCCTGCCGGATCGAGGTGCGCGAGGCGGCGGAAGGAGATGCGGTGACGCCCGGCGTGGCGCTGATCGCCCCGGGCGGGCTGCAATGCCGGCTCGTCCGACGGCGGGCGACCAGCGTGGAGATCGCCCTCAGCCCGAACACCGAGGGCCTGCTCCACGCGCCGTCCGTGGACGTGATGCTGAAGTCGGTCGCCGAGGTGTACGGCGAGCGGGGCATCGGCGTCATCCTCACGGGGATGGGGCAGGACGGCCTGGAGGGAGCCCGCGCGCTCCGGGGCGCCAAGGGCCGCCTCATCGCCCAGGACGAGGCGAGCTGCGTGGTCTATGGGATGCCCAAGGCGGTGGTGGACGCCGGCATCGCCGACAAGGTCGTGCCGCTGCCCCTGATCGCCGGCGAAATCATGAACATGGTGTAAACACCGTCCGTCTCCCCGGCGAAAGCCGGGGCCCAGTCGGGGCTCCGTCGCGTACCACCAGGGCCCTGGATTCCGGCTTTCGCCGCGATGACAAACAGCAGAGGAAAGCCGTCGCGGCATCCGGCTATTCGGCAGAGTCCACAAATTCTAGGGGGGGACATCATGGCGAAGTGGTTGAGCAGGATGAAGATCGGCCCCAAGTTTCTGTTGCTCGGGATGGGAATCGCCGCCTTCGTGGCCGGCATCGGCCTGTTCTTCGTGTACCGGCAGGAACAGAGCAAGATTCTCATGATGCTGGAGATGCGCGCGAAGGTCATCCAGGCCCAGGTGGAGGTCACCCGCGCCTACATCACCAAGAACTACGTCGCCAAGGTCAAGGGCTCCAGGGTGGGCGCCGAGATCCAGGTGACGAAGGAGCATGCGGGGAACACCGAGGCGATTCCGTTGCCGGCCACGGCGACGCGCGAGATCGCCGAGGAACTGAGCCGCAAGGGGGTCTTCGACGCGCGCCTCATCAGCGCGACGCCGCTGAACCCGGCCAACTCGCCCAAGGAACCCTTCGAGGAGGAGGCGCTCAAGGCGATCATGGCCGGCGCCGACTCCTTCGCCCGGGTCGAGGAGGTGAACGGGACCCCGATCTTCCGGCGCGCGACGCCGGACAAGGCGACGGCCGCCGCCTGCGTCGGCTGCCACCAGGGCAAGCAGGTGGGCGAGGTCCTCGGCCTGCTCTCGATCTCGATCCCGATGGCCGACGCCCAGGCGGCCTCGACGCGGTCCATCCAGGGGACCGGGCTTGCCATCGTCGCCGCCGTCTTCGGCGTCCTCCTCACGACCTACGTCATGCTGCGCCTGATCGTGCTCCGGCCCCTCGGGGCCATGACCGCCATCTCGCGGGACATCGCCGAGGGCGACGGAGACCTGACCAAGCGGGTGCCGGTGGACGGCCGCGACGAGATCGCCGAGCTGGGCGGCTGGTTCAACGTCTTCATCGAGAAGCTCCAGGCGATGATCGGGAAGGTGGCGCACGTGACGGACAAGGTGGCGTCGGCGGCGGTGCAGCTCTCGGCGACGTCGGAGCAGATGTCGAAGGGGGCGGAGAGCCTGACGGCGCGGACGGCGCAGACGGCGACGGCGGTGGAGGAGATGAACGCGACGGTGGGGGAGGTGGCGCAGAACAGCGGCAAGGCCGCCGCCATGGCCCAGGAGACCGTGCAGACGGCCCAGGGCGGGCGCGAGGTGGTCACCAGCACGGTGGCGGGGATGCAGCAGATCTCCGACGCGGTGACGCAGTCGGCGGCGATCATCGCGGCGCTGGGCAAGTCGTCGGATCAGATCGGGGAGATCGTGCGGGTGATCGAGGACATCGCGGACCAGACGAACCTGCTGGCGCTGAACGCGGCGATCGAGGCGGCGCGGGCGGGGGAGCAGGGGCGGGGGTTTGCGGTGGTGGCCGACGAGGTGCGGAAGCTGGCGGAGCGGACGACGAAGGCGACGAAGGAGATCGGGGACATGATCCGGCACATCCAGCAGGACACCAAGGGGGCGGTGGCCTCGATGGAGGAGGGCACGCAGAAGGTGACGAGCGGGGTGGCGCTGGTGAACCGGACGGGGGAGGCGCTGGCGCGGATCGCGGAGATGGTGACGGGGACGGCGGACATGATCCGGCAGATTGCGGTGGCGGCGGAGGAGCAGTCGGTGGCGACGCAGCAGATCGCGGGGGATTTGGAGACGGTGGCGAAGGTGACGCGGGAGACGGCGGGCGGGGCGACGGAGTCGGCGCGGGCCAGCCACGACCTCAGCCAGCTCGCCACCGACCTCCAGGCCATCGTCGGCAACTTCAAGATCGCGGCGGCCGACAAGCGGCGGATCGGGTAGGGCGGCAGCAGGCCGGTCGGTGGACCGGCGCCGGCAGGACCCGAGCGACGCGACGGCCCTTGGGGGAGGACGGACGACCCTTGACCGTTCAACCGGGAACCCGCGGGGAGTTCCCTTGTATCCAGGGAGGATGCCATGACCAGGAGGACGCGACTCGGGGCGGTGGCGGCGCTGACGCTGATCGGGCTGGTGGGCGGGGGCGGGCTGGGGTACGCGGCGGACGAGGCCAAGACCGCCGACCTGCTGGTGAAGCTGCTGAAGGCGGGCCGGATGGTCGTGTCGGACCATCAGGACCTCATCAACGACGCCGGGAAGAGCGACAAGGGGTTCACGCCCCAGTACTTCGAGGAGAAGTGGATCGCGAAATACAAGGAAACGGCCAAGATTGACCTGAGCAAGCCTCCGGCCGGCGAAGCGGGCAGGCTGCTGACGGCGTTGCTCGAATCCGGCAAGGAGGTGGTCGGCGAGGCTCAGCCGCTGATCAACAAGCCGGGCATCGGGTTCAAGGGGTTCCTCCCGGCGCTCTGGGGCCGGAAGGCGGGTGAGAAATTCGGGCAGAAGACGGGCATCCGGCTCAAGCAGACGTCCCTCCACTACCGGTTCGCCGGCAACAAGCCGGACGACTTCGAAAGCGAGATCCTCAAGCAGTTTTCGGACCCCGGGTATCCCAAGGGCAAGGAATACGTGAAGACGGTCGCCATGGAGGGCAAGCAGGTGATGCGGTACCTGTCTCCCGAGTACGCCGCCAAATCCTGCCTGGCCTGCCACGGCACGCCCGCGGGGGAGAAAGACATCACCGGCATGAAGAAGGAAGGGTACAAGGAAGGGGATCTCGCCGGCGCCATCAGCGTGGTGATGCCGGTCAAGTAGGTGCGGCTGGCCGGTCGCCGGACAGCCGACCGCCTCTCCGCGGGGGGAGGAACGGGGGTGGCCATGGACGCAAGAGCGGAGCATCGGTCGATCATCCAGCGATGCGGACTGCGAACGAAGATCCTGATGGGGCTGGGCCTGGCGCTCTGCCCCATCGTGGGCATCCTGCTCTTCAATGCCCATTCGGCCGAGCAGGCGGCCAGGGCCTCGGCCGGCGCCCGGGACGTGGCGGCGCTGCGCCTGGAGGCGAACCTGGTGCGGATGGGGCTGCGCGAATACAGCCTGACCCAGCAACCCGAGGCCCAGGACGCGGTCAAGGCGCGGTACGAGCGGTACCGGGAGCAGTCGAAGAGGCTCGGCCAGCAGTACGCGGATTCCGCCGAGGTCAAGGGGCGGCTCCAGGCGGTGGACGCCGCGCTGGCGGCCCTCTTCGAGCAGGGCCTGAAGATGGCGGAGGCCTACATTCAATTCGATCGGGTGGTCGGCAACACCTTCCTCGAGGAGTTCTTCAAGCGGGACGAGGCCGTCGTCGCCGCCATGGTGGTGTTGGAGGACGGCTTCGCGAAGGAGGCCCAGCAGCGGCTGGGAACCATGCGGATGACGGCGACGGCGGCCCTGGGCCTGGTGGTGGCGAGCACGATCGCCTTCTCCCTGCTGCTCGCCTGGCGGCTGCTGATCCCGATCCGCCGACTCGCGGCGGGGATGGACCTCCTCGCGCAGGGCGACCTGACGGTCCGGGTGCCGGTGACCAGCGGCGACGAGCTGGGCCGGCTGGGCCGGCGGTTCAACGAGGTGGTGCCCAGGCTCCAGGCGATGATCGGGAAGGTGGCGCACGTGACGGACAGGGTGGCGTCGGCGGCGGTGCAGCTCTCGGCGACGTCGGAGCAGATGTCGAAGGGGGCGGAGAGCCTGACGGCGCGGACGGCGCAGACGGCGACGGCGGTGGAGGAGATGAACGCGACGGTGGGGGAGGTGGCGCAGAACAGCGGCAAGGCCGCCGCCATGGCCCAGGAGACCGTGCAGACGGCCCAGGGCGGGCGCGAGGTGGTCACCAGCACGGTGGCGGGGATGCAGCAGATCTCCGACGCGGTGACGCAGTCGGCGGCGATCATCGCGGCGCTGGGCAAGTCGTCGGATCAGATCGGGGAGATCGTGCGGGTGATCGAGGACATCGCGGACCAGACGAACCTGCTGGCGCTGAACGCGGCGATCGAGGCGGCGCGGGCGGGGGAGCAGGGGCGGGGGTTTGCGGTGGTGGCCGACGAGGTGCGGAAGCTGGCGGAGCGGACGACGAAGGCGACGAAGGAGATCGGGGACATGATCCGGCACATCCAGCAGGACACCAAGGGGGCGGTGGCCTCGATGGAGGAGGGCACGCAGAAGGTGACGAGCGGGGTGGCGCTGGTGAACCGGACGGGGGAGGCGCTGGCGCGGATCGCGGAGATGGTGACGGGGACGGCGGACATGATCCGGCAGATTGCGGTGGCGGCGGAGGAGCAGTCGGTGGCGACGCAGCAGATCGCGGGGGATTTGGAGACGGTGGCGAAGGTGACGCGGGAGACGGCGGGCGGGGCGACGGAGTCGGCGCGGGCCAGCCACGACCTCAGCCAGCTCGCCACCGACCTCAAGGCCATGGTGGGCGGCTTCAAGCTCACCGACGAGCAAGCGTGACCGGCGACCGGCGGAGCGCGACCGGCGACGTGCGGGGGCCGGTCGGTGCCCGGCGGTTCCCGGTGCGCGGTGGGAGGGAGTGACGCGATGATCGCCCAACAGGCCGAGCCGTCTCGGAGCGGGCCCGCGCCGGTGGAACGCGCGGACGCCGAGCGGGGGGACGGCGACGAATTCATCCAGATTGTCACGTGCCGGCTCGACCGCGAGGAGTTCGCGGTGGACATTCTGAGCGTGCAGGAAATCAACCGGATGGTGGACATCACCCGGGTGCCCAAGGCGCCCCGCTTCGTGGAGGGCGTCATCAACCTGCGCGGCCGCATCATCCCGGTGCTGGACCTGCGGCGGCGTTTCGGCGTGCCGGATGCGGAGCGGACCTCGCGGTCGCGGATCGTGGTCGTGAACGTGCGCGGCCGGGTGGTCGGGCTGATCGTGGACTCGGTGACCGAGGTGCTGCGGATCCCGCGGAGCGCGGTCGAGCCGCCGCCGTCGCTGGGCTCCTCGGTGGGGGCGGAGTTCATCCAGGGGGTCGGCCGGATCAACGACCGGCTGCTGACCTTGCTGGATCTCAACCGGCTGCTCACCCCGGCCGAGCAGGCGGCGCTGGACGGGGTCAGGGAGTGAGGCCGCCGGGCGGGACGGGGCGGTCCGGCGGCGCAGGGGGGGCGAGCACGCGCTGGAGCAGGCCCACGGAGTGGGTCAGGAGGTCGGCGGCGCAGGCCAGCGTGACCCGAAACTGCGCGAGGGCCTCGTCGAGGCGTCCTTCCGCCTGGAGCTCTCGGAACCGGCGGTGCTGTTCCTCCAGGATCGCTTGCTTCGCCTCGAGCAGCAGGCTGTCGGCCGTCGTCATGGCGCCTCCGGGTGCGTGGTCGGCCGCTACCATAGCAGAGCCTCGCGCCGACCGCAACAGACCGCGCGCGCGGCGCCCGACGCGAGGCCGGTTGACGTCCGTTACGGTCCGTTTCGGTCGGTAGGGGGAAGGCGCCGTGGACATCCTGACGATCCTCGGGATCGCGGTGGCGCTCGGGTCCATTCTCGGCGGCCAGGTCCTCGAGGGCGGCCACGTCGGCTCGATCCTCCAGCTCACGGCCTTTCTGATCGTCATCGGCGGCACGCTGGGCGCGATCTTCGTCCAGCATCCCCTGTCCGTGATGATGAAGAGCCTCGGCCTGCTGAAGCTCGCCTTCTTCGACCCGCCGCACGACGTCAAGGCCCAGATCGGACGGATCGTGGACCTGGGCAACCTCGCCCGCAAGCAGGGCCTGCTCGCGCTCGAGGGCCGGCTCAAGGACATCCACGACCCCTTCCTGCGCCGGGGCCTCCAGCTCATCGTGGACGGGACGGAGGCCAAGGTCATCCGCGAGATCCTGGAAACGGAGCTGGTGCAGGAGGAGGAGGAAGCCGTGACCGCGGCGAAGGTCTGGGAGGCCGCGGGCGGCTACTCGCCGACCATCGGCATCATCGGGGCCGTGCTCGGCCTGATCCACGTCATGGAGAACCTCTCGGACCCCTCCAAGCTCGGCGGCGGCATCGCCGTGGCCTTCGTGGCGACGGTGTACGGCGTCGCCTCGGCCAACCTGCTCTTCCTGCCGCTCGGGAACAAGATCAAGCTGAAGGTCAAGCGGGAGGGCGTCGCCAAGCTGGTCGTGATCGAGGGGTTGGTCGGCGTCGCCCAGGGCGAGAACCCGCGGCTGCTCCAGGAGAAGCTGGAGGGCTACCTCCCCGAGAGCCAGCGCCCGACGAAGGAAGGCCGCTGACATGGCGAAGCCGAGCCGCCATGAAGAGCACGAGAACCACGAGCGCTGGCTCGTGTCCTACGCGGACTTCATCACGCTGCTGTTCGCCTTCTTCGTCGTGATGTACTCGGTCTCGATGATCAACGAGGGGAAGTTCCGCGTCTTCAGCCAGTCCATGAAGGAGGCGCTGGTGCCCCTGGACGCGTCCGCCTCGAACCGGCGGTACGAGCTGGGCAACTCGGAATCGGCCATCATCCCCGCCATCAGCCCGAGGATGCAGTTCATGCAGCAGGTGAAGGCCGTGCTCGCCAAGGTCGCGGGCGACGACCGGTTCAAGGGGCGCATCACGGTCACCGAGGTGCAGGACGGGGTGACGATCGCGATCGAGGACAGCCTGCTGTTCGAGAGCGGCCGGGCGGAGGTGCGCGAGGAGGCGCTGCCGCTGCTGGGCGCGCTGGCGGAGTCGCTGGGCACGACCGGCCAGCCGATCCGCGACATCCGGGTCGAGGGGCACACCGACAACGTGCCGATCCGCACCGCGCGGTTTCCGTCGAACTGGGAGCTCTCCTCCGGCCGCGCCGTCGCCGTCGTGCGGCTGCTGACGGAGCGGTTCGGACTCCAGCCGCAGCGGGTGTCGGCCTCGGGGTTCGCGGAGTTCCGTCCCGTGGCCGACAACCTCACGCCCGAGAGCCGCGCCGCCAACCGCCGGGTCGAGGTGGCGGTGATCATGGAGTAGCTCAGGTCCCTGCGGGGGCCCACGCCCGGCCGGGCGCACCGCGCGGCGCCAGGGCCGGCAAGCCGGCGGGCGCGTGGAGCCGAGAAGACCCGAGGCGTACTTGAAACCGTACGTCGAGGGTCTGAGCGGCGAGCCCGCCAGCCTGCACGGCAGTCGCATGCCGGCTTGTCGCAGCCGCGAATCCGCGGTTGCAGCAGAAGCGCTCATGAACCATGCGGGCTAGACGATCCCCCAGACGCTTCGTGAGCATGCCTCCGGCCGACCACGTACGCCATTCGGCGTATGGGCGTCGGGGGGGCGGGCGGGGTAGGCTCCCCCTTGACGGCGACGGCCGGCACGCTACAATACCGCCGTCCCGGACGATGGCCGAGGTGGCATCCCCCGGTTCGTTCGTCGTGAGCCCGTCGAACCAGGAACGGGCGGTCGTGGGTGGACAGGCCCTTCGACCGGCTCAGGGCGAACGGCGTGTGGCCGGGATGCCCCATCGTGGTTGTCTCTTCTGGGGTGAGCCGACCCGCGAGGTGCCGCATGCGCTGTCGATTTCTGCTCGGCCTCCTGGCCGCCCTGCTGCTCGTGCTCGATTCCGTCGCGCCGCTTCGCGCCGACCAGCGCGACCTCGCTGCCACGCCGCGGGCTGCACCGCCCGTGGTGCCGATCAGCGGCGAGTACTGGGCGCTGATCATCGGCATTGACCGGTACCGGCATGTCCCGCCGCTGACCACGGCGGTGCGGGATGCGCAGGCCGTCCGCGAGGTCCTGGTCCAGCGGTACGGGTTCAAGCCGGACCATGTCGTGACCCTGCTCGACGAGCAGGCGACGCGCACGGCGATCGAGGACGCCCTCTATCGTCTGGGACAGGATGCTGGGGAGCCCGACAGCGTGCTGATCTACTATGCCGGCCATGGGCAGACGGACGCGGGCAAGACCCGGGGCTGGTGGGTGCCGGTGGACGGCCGGGAAAAGTCGCCCGGCACCTACATCACCAACGCCTCGATCCGGGACTACATCGCCGGGATGAAGGCCAAGCACGTCTATCTGGTGGCGGACTCCTGCTTCAGCGGGACGCTGTTCGGGCAGGCCCGCGATCTGCCGCCGATCGACGATCGGTTCTACGCCACGCTGTACGCGAACAAGTCGCGCTGGGGGCTCACCTCCGGGATGAACCAGCCGGTGGCGGACGACGGGAAGGACGGGCACAGCGTCTTCGCCTACTTTTTCCTCAAGTTCCTCCGGGAGAATCGGGAGCCGTACGTGGCGCCCTCGGACATCTACAAGGCGATCGCGCGGGTGGTGCGGAACAACTCCGAGCAGCAGCCGCTGAGCCAGCCGTTGAAGCACGCGGGCGACGAGGACGGGCAGTTCGTGTTCCGGCTGGTGTCCGCGAGCGGCGGCCCGGTGCCGCCCTCTTCCCGGCCGAGCGCGCCGAGCCTGAGCGCGCCGCCGGCCCAGGGGGTGGATCTCGGCGCCTACGAGCAGTACGAGGCGCTGGCGCGGCTGGCGGAGCAGCGCGAGCAGGCCTGGGCGAAGGTGCAGGCCTTCGCGGGGAAGACCGGCGTGGCGAAGGAGAAGCGCCTGGCGGCGCTGGACAAGTTCCTGGCGGACTTTGCCGACGACAACCCGCATGTGGGCGAGGTCGAGGCGCTCAAGCAGCAGATCGCCGCCGAGATCCAGGTGGCGAAGGCGCCGGCCTTCGAAGCGCCGCGGCAAGCGGGACGCGAGCTCACGGGCAAGGACGGCGCCCCGATGGTCCTGATCCCGGCGGGCGAGTTCCTGATGGGCAGCACGGAGGGGGAGCCTGATGAGAAGCCGGTCCACCGGGTCTCGTTGGATGCGTTCTACCTGGACAAGTACGAAGTGACCAACAAGCGGTTCCAGCAGTTCGTCCGGGAGACCGGCTACGAGACGACGGCGGAGAAGGCAGGCACGGCGTGGGGAGTGACCGCAGGTGGGAGGTGGGAAGAGATCCGCGGGGCGAGCTGGCGGAAGCCGGAGGGGGGCGAGACGGTGTTCGTCACCAATCGGGATGAGCATCCGGTCGTGGCGGTCTCCTGGGACGATGCGGAGGCGTACTGCCGGTGGGCGGGGAAGCGGCTGCCGACGGAAGCCGAGTTCGAGTACGCCAACCGGGGCGGGACGCGGACGACCTACTGGTGGGGCGACGGGCATCCCGGCTCCCGCCGCGTGGCGAATATCGCCGATGAGACGGCGAAGCGGCAGTTCTCCGGCTGGACGATCATGACCGGCTACGACGATGGCTACGCGCGGACCGCGCCGGTGGGCTCGTTCGAGCCGAATCCCTTCGGGCTGTACGACACGACGGGGAACGTGTGGGAGTGGACGGCGGACTGGTACGGCGCGGACTACTACGGGCGGAGCCCTCAACGCAATCCGACCGGGCCGTCCAGCGGTGAGGGGCGGGTGCTCCGTGGCGGGTCCTGGACCAATGACCCGGTCAGGCTCCGATCCGCTAATCGGCTCGGGAGCGTCCCGCCGTGACGGTCTGCGAATGTTGGCTTCCGTTGCGCCCAGGACGGTCCGAAATAACTCTGTGTTCTGTGGCCCTGTGACCCTGTGAGTTCTGAATCCGAAGACTCCCCTCTCCACACCTCTCCCCCCCGGGGGGGAGAGGTGTGGAGAGGGGCGAGCGCCGGCGGAGCCGGCGCTCGTCACGCAAGCCTATGATCTACTCCTGTGGCTCATTCAGCATGTGGGCAAGTTTCCCCGCAGCCACCGGTTTGTCCTGGGCGATTTTGCCTCCCCTTCGTAAGGGGAGGTGAGGTGGGGTCGATTCATGCCCTACGCGAAACGGGGCACGCCAGACTTCCTGCCCCTGAAACGACGGCTGCGGTCCGACACGACAGCGGCCGAGAAACGCCTCTGGGCTCACTTGCGTCTGAGGCAGTTCTGCGGGCTCAAGTTCCGGCGCCAACATGGGATTGGCCCATACATCGTGGACTTTTACTGTGCCAATCGCTCGCTGGTGATCGAGGTGGACGGTGATACGCATGCCGAGGCTGCTCAAATCGCGGCAGATCGAGAGCGGGACGCGTATCTTCAGTCGCTTGGTGTGCGCGTGGTTCGTTACACCAATGACGACGTGTTGCACAATCTGGACGGAGTGATCGAGGATCTTCGCCGGAAAACCGCTGTAGACTCGACCTCCCCTCACCCCTCCTTACGAAGGAGGGGACAGGCCTGATCAGCGCGGCGCCCTTTCGGGACCGCGTCGTCCACCATGCGCTCTGCCGGGTGATCGAGCCGATCTTCGAACGGGGCTTCCTGTACGACTCCTACGCCTGCCGGAAGGGCAAGGGCACCCATGCGGCGGTCGAGCGGGCCTCGGCCTATGCCCGGCGGTTCCGTTACGTGCTCAAGTGCGACGTGGCCAAGTTCTTTTCCAGCCTGGACCATGATCTGCTCTTCGGGCTGGTGGCACGCCGGATTCGCGATGAGGGGGTGTTGTGGCTCGTGCGGACCATCATTGATGGGAGCAATCCCCAGGAGCCGATCCTGCGCTACTTTCCCGGCGATGATCTCTTGACGCCGCACGAGCGGCGGCGGGGGGAAACCCGCTTCGCAGCAGCTCGTCCGCGTTCCGTGGGAACGGGGGATGGGTCCCTTCGAAGCGTGACGGGTCATCCAGCACCGTGTCCCATCGACCGACTGCGCCCAAGCCGGCCCGTTCGGCGACGGTGAAGGGATAGAGCGTCAGGTACACCGCCCGGCCAGCCAGGGTCTCGGAGACCTTGCCGGACAAGGTCAAATTGGCAGAGCCGGAGAGCAGGAATCGGCCCGGCGTGCGGTCCCGATCCACCGCACGTTTGATCGCGAGCAGCAGATTCGGACTCCGCTGGATCTCATCGATCGTGACCGGGGTCTTCGAAGCCACCAAGGCCTCCGGCTCGCGCTGTGCCCGCTCCAGCACGTCAAGGTCATCGAGGGTCCGGTAGTTCCGGCCGGAGGAGGGGAGAAGGTCGCGGATCAGGGTGCTCTTCCCGGTCTGCCGGGCGCCGGTCAGGACGACGACGGGGAAGGCGGCGAGCGCATGGAGGACTTCCGTGGTGAGAGCGCGCGGGAGGGGCTGGGCCGATGTCTGAAGGGAGGAGCCAGGCTCAGGATGAGTATTCATGGCGTGAATGCTAATCATTCACGCGTCAATAGCAAGCCGACTCCTGAAACCGATGAAGAGAGACGAGCGGACGCGGAACCGCTTCGACACAGGGGAGGTGGAGCGCGACGGCGCAGAGGGACCAAAGGGGTCGCCCATCCTGTTTCCTCTCTCCACGCCTTGGGGTGATACCGCGCTGCGAGACCGGCGCAGGTCCACGGAGGTCCAGGGATCATCGGTGGAGGTCGAGCGTAATGCGAACCGCTTCTTCCACTGCCGTCAGATCGTCAGTGGTCAGTGAGCCGATGGGCGAGCGAAGGCGGGATTTGTCCAATGAGCGTATCTGATCTCCGAGCGCCCTGGCCGGTTTCCCATCGACGGTGATCAGCGCTTCGCCGGGATAGAGCGACTCGATGTTGCTGGTGATGGGCAGGACCACGACCCGCGTCCCATGGGCATTGCAGGAATTGTTGGAGAGAATGACGGCCGGCCTGGTTTTCTTGATTTCCGAACCGAGCGTGGGATCCAAGGCGACCCAGTAGATGTCACCGCGCCGTGGCGCACGCTTCATGGGGGCCAGCCTTCCGTGTCAGTCCGACTCCAGTCGTCGGCGAGCGTCCTTCTCCACGGCTCCTTGCGCGCGGCACGGTATGCGGCATCCAAGGTTTTCCGATCAGGCCCCAACTTCGATCGCACGGCCTCCGAAATAAAGGCGCTCAACTTCTTGGGCGGGACTTTCCGCTTGAGTCGTGCGTAGGTGTCATCTTCCATCGTGATATTGAGCCGGACGGTCATGGCACTCCCTCCCAGTACAGCAAGATGCTGTACTGTAGCACATCTCAAAGCCACAGGCCAAACGGAGAAGGAGCCGTGTGAGGCGGGATGCCCCCGCCCCGCGAGCTCTTTGGACGCTCATGGGGGGCATCCTGCCCCCACGTGGTGGCGGTGTCCACGGCGACGGCGGAGCGTGGCCGCGTCCCTTCGCGGCGCGCGGCACCCCGTGCGCGGGCAGGGCCGCCGCGGCCGGAGGAGCGGGTTGCCGACGGAGGTCTCCGGCCGACCACGTACGCCATTCGGCGTATGGGTGCCGGGGGGCGGGCGGGGTCGGCGAGCCGGCGTGGGCCGCCCCCCGGCCGGCGTCCCTGCTTGACTGCGCCGGCCAGTTCCCTACAATGGGGGGCCGCAGGGGGAACCATCGAGCGAATTGGAGGGAGGCTGCGATGCCGTCACGCCGCCTTGCCCCGATCCTCGTTCTTGCCGTCCTCGTGATGGGCCTGCGCGGGGCCGGTCCGCCGCCGGCACCAAGGACCTCCGCGTGGAGGGCAAGCCGCGGGCCGAGTACGTCGCCGAGCGGACGGGCAAGTCCTGGGCGGTCGTCATCGGCATTGACGACTATGAGCATGTTCGGCCGCTCAAGTATGCCGTGGCGGACGCCCGGGCGGTGGCGCAGGTCCTGCGGCGACAGGGCTTCGAGGTCACGGAGCTCTACGATCGGCAGGCGGACCGCCGGACCATCCTCGGCGAGCTGGGGGACCGGCTCGTGGACCGCGTCGGGGAGCAGGACCGGGTGCTGATTTTCTTCTCCGGCCACGGCGAGACCAAGCAGCCGCGGGCGGGGGGCGGAAAGGCGATGGGCTTTCTCCTGCCCGTCGGGGCGGAGGCGGACAAGCTGGCCGAGACGGCCATCCCCATGTCCATCATCCGGGACCTGGCGGACGCGCTCCCCTCCAAGCATGTGCTGTTCCTGGTGGATGTCTGCTACGGCGGGATCGCAGGGACGCAGTTCAAGGGCGTGCTCACATACGACGAGGCCTATCTGCGGGAGATCACGCGGGAGCGGGGCCGGCAGCTCATCACGGCGGGGGGCCGAAGCAGGAGGCGCTGGAGGGGCCGGAATGGGGCCACAGCGTCTTCACGTACTATCTGCTCCAGGGGATCGAGCGGGGGCTGGCGGACCTGGACGGGGACGGGATCATTCCGGCGAGCGAATTGCACAAGTACCTGGACCGGCGGGTGTTCGACGCGGCGCAGAGCAAGGGGCACCAGCAGCGGCCGGAGTTGTGGAAGCTGGCGAGCGAGCCGGGCGAGTTCGTGTTCTTCGCGAGCGCGCGGCCGGGGAGTGCGGCGGGCGGTGGGGCGTCGCCGGCGCGGCCGAGCGCGCCGAGTCTGAGCGCGCCGCCGGCCCAGGGGGTGGATCTCGGCGCCTACGAGCAGTACGAGGCGCTGGCGCGGCTGGCGGAGCAGCGCGAGCAGGCCTGGGCGAAGGTGCAGGCCTTCGCGGGGAAGACCGGCGTGGCGAAGGAGAAGCGCCTGGCGGCGCTGGACAAGTTCCTGGCGGACTTTGCCGACGACAACCCGCATGTGGGCGAGGTCGAGGCGCTCAAGCAGCAGATCGCCGCCGAGATCCAGGTGGCGAAGGCGCCGGCCTTCGAAGCGCCGCGGCAAGCGGGACGCGAGCTCACGGGCAAGGACGGCGCCCCGATGGTCCTGATCCCGGCGGGCGAGTTCCTGATGGGCAGCACGGAGGGGGAGCCTGATGAGAAGCCGGTCCACCGGGTCTCGTTGGATGCGTTCTACCTGGACAAGTACGAAGTGACCAACAAGCGGTTCCAGCAGTTCGTCCGGGAGACCGGCTACGAGACGACGGCGGAGAAGGCAGGCACGGCGTGGGGAGTGACCGCAGGTGGGAGGTGGGAAGAGATCCGCGGGGCGAGCTGGCGGAAGCCGGAGGGGGGCGAGACGGTGTTCGTCACCAATCGGGATGAGCATCCGGTCGTGGCGGTCTCCTGGGACGATGCGGAGGCGTACTGCCGGTGGGCGGGGAAGCGGCTGCCGACGGAAGCCGAGTTCGAGTACGCCAACCGGGGCGGGACGCGGACGACCTACTGGTGGGGCGACGGGCATCCCGGCTCCCGCCGCGTGGCGAATATCGCCGATGAGACGGCGAAGCGGCAGTTCTCCGGCTGGACGATCATGACCGGCTACGACGATGGCTACGCGCGGACCGCGCCGGTGGGCTCGTTCGAGCCGAATCCCTTCGGGCTGTACGACACGACGGGGAACGTGTGGGAGTGGACGGCGGACTGGTACGGCGCGGACTACTACGGGCGGAGCCCTCAACGCAATCCGACCGGGCCGTCCAGCGGTGAGGGGCGGGTGCTCCGTGGCGGGTCCTGGGGCAATGGGCCGGTCTGGTTCCGGTCCGCAAATCGGGACTGGGACGTCCCGACGGACCGGGATGCGGTTCATGGCTTCCGTTGCGCCCAGGACGCCCGATGATTCCCTTTACCCTTTGTCCCTGTTCACTGTTCTCTTGAGCGGATGCCCGAGCCCCTCTTCTGGGCTCCGCCCCCGGCGTGGAGGGAGGAATGACGCGCGGCGCCAGGGCCGGCAAGCCGGCGGGCGCGGGCGCCTGATCCGCCTCCCACGCCACGTGCGCAGGGCACCACTGCCAGATGCCGAGGCTGATGATCCTGGTCAGGGCCGCCGGCACGCGGCGATCCGCGACACCGCCCAGCATCGCCACGGCCGCCAGGGCGATGAGTCCGCTACGTGCCTGTCCGCTCATCATGGTCCCCCCCACCGACGTAGCGGTCGGCATTCCGGCCAAGGCCGCGGAGCGGCCGCGAGCCGGGGTCCGGCCAGTGGCCCGATCCTGGATGCCGGCGTCCGCCGGCATGACGATGCGACGAACTTGTGGGACGCCCCGTCGGGCTAGCGAGGGAGGAGCGGCGGCGTGAAGCATCCCCTGCGAGGCATCAAGGCAACGGCGGCGGTCCTGCTGCTGGGGGCGGTCGCCCTCGCGCCGGCGGTCCGCGCGGCGGACGTGCCCTACGACGTGGTCGTCCAGTATCTCCTGGAGACGGTGCGCGCCTTCCGGACGGCCTACGTCCTGAGCGTCGTGGAGCACCTGCGCGAGGGCGGCATCACGCCCAAGGAGGACTGGGTCAAGGACGCCCACGCGATCCCGCTGCCCGCGCAGTTCGTGAAGGAGGCGGGGGCGAAGATCGAGTCCTACGAGGTGAGCCTCATCGGGCTCACCCCCATCAACCGGGCGAACCTGCCCAAGTCGCAGGCCGAGGCCGACACGCTGATGACCATGGCCACCGACCGGAGCAAGCGGCTCCTGACCTTCTCCGAGGGCGATGTGTACAAGGGGATGATCGCCGACCTCGCCATCGTCCAGTCCTGCGTGGACTGCCACAACGAGCATCCGCAGAGCCAGTGGCGGAAGTGGCGCCGGGGCGACGTGATGGGCGCGATCGTCGTGCGGGTGAAGAAGGGCCGCTGAGTCAACGCCCGATCTCCGCCAGCGGGTCCGGGCGGACGACGAGCGCCCCGAGCGGGTTGGGCTCCAGCCGGTTGCTCTCGGGCAATTCCTCCAGCGCCGGCGTGGTCGTGCAGTCGGGCGTCGCCACCAGGCCCCAGTGGTCGTTGTCGCGGCTTTCGTTCTCCAGCAGCATGGCCGCGGCCAGATGGAAGAGCAGAAAGCCGCTGAGCCGGTTCTCCCGGCAGAGGTTGCGGACCAGGTCCGGCCTGGTGCCGGGGTCGCGGACGGCGATCCCGAAGTGGTGGTTGCCGAAGCAGCGATTCTGGGCGACGTAGGGGCAGGCGCCGGCGAAGACGAAGAGGCCCGACTCGCGGCTTCCGCAGACCTCGTTGTCCAGGAGCGTGGGGCGGCAGTTCGGGCCGTAGACCACGAGGCTGGACAGCACCCCGTCGCGCACGCGGCAGCCGGCGAGCGTGCAGACCGAGTCCAGGATGTTGACGGCGGAGTGCTGGTCGCTGCCGACGTAGCGGAAGGTGATCCCGGCGATGCGGCCGCCGGTCACGCGCTGGAGATAGAGCGGGCCGCCGCGCCGGCAGAAGATCTCCACATGATCCCGCCCGGCGCCGGTCAAGAGGATGCGGCGGTCGGCGACGAAGAGCCGATCCTCGTAGACGCCCGGCCGGATGAAGATCTGATCGTCCGGCCCGGCCTCCTCCAGCGCGGCGCTGGGGAGCGGATAGGCGGCCGGGTCCCGCCGGTCCACGACGAGGGTCCGGCCGCCGGCCGGGTTCGGCGGGGGCTGCTGAACGGAAGACGTTTCCTCTGGGGTGGACACGGCGCGGCATTATTCGACCCCGCTGAGAATGAAGTCAAGGCGGCGTCCCGACGCCCGAGGCGTGCGCGGGTGGGCCGTGCGCCCCACACCTGTCCGGTTTTTCCAACAGGTCCTTCCGGCGGCGCCCGTCGGATCACAGCGGGGACGACGGGCCGATCTCCATGAAATCCTCGGGACTTGCGCCCACCTGCGGCGGCCGTCGCCCGCTGGTACGTGGCCTGCACATGTGTGCGGGCATGGAAGCCCTCTTGACCAAGGTGGTGGCGGCGGTGCTGGGGCTGGCGCTCCTGTTCGTGATGGTGGCGGCGGGGATCGCCGCGCCGCCGGACCTGGACCAGCCGGGCCGGCACCTCGACGATCGGGTCAGGCCGGAGTCCCGGCAGGGGGGCGACGAGGCGGGGCTCGCCCGCCGGGCGCTCAAGTCCCTCGACCTCTCCCTCTCCGCCGTCAACTGATCCTCCCATCGCCCGACGCCCTCGACCGGCCGTTCCCGCCCTGCTACCATAGGCCCCCATGCCATCCCGCTACGACGCGATCGTCGTCGGGGCCGGGCACAACGGCCTCGTCACCGCCTGCTACCTCGCGCGGGCGGGCTGGCGGGTGCTCGTCCTGGAGCGGCGGCCGCTCGTGGGCGGGGCCTGCGTGACGGAGGAGGTCTTCCCCGGCTTCCAGGTCTCGACCGCCGCCTACCTCCAGAGTCTCTTCCGCCCCGAGATCGTCGAGGAGCTGCGCCTGCGCGACTACGGCTACGAGGTGCTGGCGCGCGATCCCTCCTCCTTCACGCCGCTCCCGGACGGCCGCTCGCTCCTCCTGGGGTCCGATCCCGCGCTCTGCCGAGAGGAGATCGGCCGCTTCAGCCGGCGCGACGCGGAGCGGTACCCGCGCTACCGCGCGATGCTGGAGCGCGTGGCCGCCGTGCTGGAGCCGATGCTCTCGATGACCCCCCCGGACCTCATCCATCCCGGCGTGCGCGACCTCTGGACGCTCGTGAAGCTGGGGCGGGCCCTTCATGGCATGGGCGCGCGGCTGTGGGAGGCGGTGGACATCCTCGCCGGGCCGGCGCGCGCGATGCTGGATCGCTGGTTCGAGTCGGAGCCGCTCAAGGCCACGCTCGCGACCGACGCGGTGATCGGCACGACGGCCGCGCCTTCGACGCCGGGCACGGCCTACGTGCTCTTTCACCACGTGATGGGCGAGACCAACGGCGCGCGCGGCGTCTGGGGCTACGTGCGCGGCGGCATGGGCGGGCTCACGCGGGCGCTTGCGGCCGCGGCGCGGGACCTCGGCGTCGAGGTCCGCTGCGACGCGGAGGTGTCGTCCATCCTGGCGAGGGACGGGGCGGTCCGCGGCGTGGCGCTGGCCACGGGCGAGGAGTTCGAGGCGCCGGTCGTCGCGAGCAACGCCGACGCGCGGCGCACCTTCACGCGCCTGCTCGACCCCAAGCTGCTGCCGCCGGAATTCGTCGAGGCGGTCGAGCGGATCGACTACGGCGGCGCCTCGATGAAGATCAACGTCGCGCTGTCGGCGCTGCCCGATTTCCTCGCGCGGCCCGGCGTCCGGGCGGGGCCGCAGCATCGCGGCACCATCCACATCTGTCCGGACCTGGACTACCTGGAGCGGGCCGCCGACGACGCGAAGTACGGCCGGCCCTCCGAGCGGCCGCTGCTGGAGTGCACGATCCCCTCCGTCGTGGACGAGACCGTCGCGCCCCCCGGCCGCCACCTGATGTCCATCTTCGTCCAGTACGCGCCCTACGCGCTGAAGGCGGGCGACTGGGACGGGCTGCGCGACGCCTACGCCGACCGCTGCTTCGCGCTGCTGGACGAGTACGCGCCGAACTTCTCCTCCTCCGTGCTCGCGCGGCAGGTCCTGACGCCGCCGGACCTGGAGCGGACCTTCGGCCTCACGGGCGGGAACATCTTCCAGGGCGCCATGACGCTCCCGCACCTGTTCTGCTTCCGGCCGGTCGCGGGCTGGGCGGAGTACCGCGCGCCCATCGAAGGCCTCTACCTCTGCGGGGCGGCCGCCCATCCGGGCGGCGGGGTGATGGGGGCGGCCGGCCGGAACGCGGCCGGCGAGATCCTGGCCCGCGCCGCTCGGGGGCGGATATGAACGCCGGGCTCGCGGGGCGGGGTGGGGTGCTGCCGCGCTGGCTGTCCATCGGGTTGCTGATCGCCGGGTCCTGCTTCGCGGCGCTCGTGGCCTATGACTGGGTCGCGGTCTACCTGCTGGGGCGGGGCCCGCACCGGCTCGTGCCGACCCACGATTTCGTGCGCGGCCTCGTCGAGGACCTCGGCCTGGCCGCCGCCTATGGGCTGGTCGTCACGCCGCGCGTCGCCGGGGTCGTCGCCGACGATCCGCCCAGGGTCCGGCGGATCAGTCTCGTCATGCTCGGGCTCGGCATCGCCTGGTACGACGTGATCTGCGCCTTCGGCACGAGGGAGCTGCCGGCGCCGCCGGGGTTCGAGGTCGGGCTGGTGGTCCTGTTCGTCGTGCCGGTGTTGCTCGCGCCCTGGTACGTGCGGTGGGTGCGGTCGAAGATCCCGGCGGGACAGGAGTCCCTCTGGCGAGGGAAGGAGAGAACGACGATGGGTGAGCTGACGGTGGGCGATCCGGCGCCGGACTTCGCGCTGCCGGCGGACGACGGGACGACGGTCACGCTTTCGGGCCTGCGTGGCCGGCCGGTCGTCCTCTACTTCTATCCCAAGGACGACACGCCCTACTGCACGGTCGAGGCCTGCGGGTTCCGGGACGCGGGCGCGGCGCTCGCGGAGGCCGGCGCCGTGGTCCTGGGCGTGAGCGCGGACGGGCCGGAGGTGCACCGGCGCTTCCGGGAGAAATTCACCCTGCCGTTCCGGCTGCTCACCGACGCGCAGGGGACGGTCCAGCGGGCCTACGGGGTCTTCCGGCCGCTGCTCGGACGGTGGCTCGGGCCCAAGCGCGCGACCTTCGTCATCGGCCCGGACGGCCGGCTCGTCGCCGTCTTCCGCCGCGTCCGCGTCCACGGCCACGCCGCGGAGGTGCTGGCCGCGCTGCGCCGCGCCGGAGCCTGACCTGCAAGGCGCCTGACGTCTCCGCTCGACGCATGCCCGGGCTCGGCGAGGCTTGCCGCAGACGGCGGCGGAGCTGGAAGGGCTCCGGTGCCGCGTGCAGGGGGGCGGCCCTACGGGTCCGAGCAATAGGTTCAGCGGACCGCCGAACGGCTCTCGTCGGAGAATACGCTCCGGCCGCAAGGTCGCCCCGCCAGCGCCCGCGCCCCTGGCGAAGGTTCCTGCGCCTTCACGGCCTGGATGGGAGATACCTGTTACCGGTGGCAGGCGGGCCGGCCGGCGGCCTGGCAGGCGGGCCTGCCCGCGGCCTGGCAGGCGGGCGGGTCGGCGGCGGTCTCCGCCGCCACGACGCACCGGTTGCGCCCCTGCGCCTTGGCGGCGTACAGCGCCGCGTCCGCCCGGGTCAGCAGCGCCGTCAGCGTCTCGACCGCGTCCGGCCCGACGGCCCCCGCGGCCACCCCGACGCTGGCCGTCACCGGACAGGTCCCGCCGCCGGGCAGCAGGTAGGGGGCCGCCGCCACCGCCGCCCGCAGCCGCTCGGCGACCTGCTGCGCCGACTCCTCCACCGCCCGGGCCGGGGCCGGCAGCACGGCAAACTCCTCGCCGCCCAGGCGGCCTACCAGATCGGTCGGCCGCACCGCCGCCTGCAAGACCGCCGCGGTCTGGCGCAACACGGCATCCCCCCCATCGTGGCCGTGACGGTCGTTGATCGCCTTGAAGTGATCGAGGTCCACCATCGGGACGGCCACCGCCATGTCGGCGCGGCCCGCCCGTTGCACCATCCGCTCCGCCGCCGCCATCCAGCCCCGCCGGTTCAAGAGGTCGGTGAGCGGGTCGCGGAGCGCCAGCCGCTCGAAGTAGTCGCGCAACCGCGCCAGTTCCTGCTCCCGGCGCTTCAGCCCCGTAATGTCGGAAATGGTCTCGACGGCGAGCGGCCGTCCGGATCGGTCGGCCGGCGAGACGGGCGCCCACTGCACCAACAGCCACCGGCCATCCGGCAGGGGCACTTCCGCCTCGGTGGCCCGGCCGGTCGCCAAGGCCTCCCCGGCGCGGCAAAACCCGCAGACCGTCTCCTGCCGCGCGATCGCCCGATAGCAACAGGCCCCCGTGATCTCGCCCAAGTGGGCCCGGCCGGCGGCGTTCTGGAACCGCACCGCGAAGCGGTCGAGATCAATGAGCGAGATGATGGCCGGACTGGCATCGATCAGCTCGGCCAGCCTGACCACCGGCTCGGCCGGATCGCCCGGCTCGGCCGGATCGCCCGGCTCGGCCGGCGGCACCGACCCGGTCCCGGTGTCCGCCGCCACGGCCCCCTCGGGGGAGGGTCGCGATTCCGGCGTCTGGGCGTCTTCTGTCTGCGGCATGCCGTCCCTCCGTCCACAGGGGAAAGGCGCTTCCCCGCCCCTGTGTCGGTTGAAACCCCGATGGGCTTGAACGGCGGCCAAGGCTCCGCGAGGAGAACCCGGCTGAGGCGCCGCGGCGCAACCGGCCCCGATGGTACGCATATGGCCTGGTCCTTCCATAACCCTTCGATAATGACATGTCGGATCTTCGGCAGCAGGGTCCCTAGCGACGCCATCGCCGCCGGCACGGAGGCCGGCACGGTGCGGGGACAGAATGAGTCGCGAGGGGGCCGAGGGCTCGCCTAGTCCTCCGGCTGTACGCCCAGGCGCGCCGCCAGGGCCGGCGTGCCGGCGGTCGCCGGGTCCAGCCTGACCAGCTCGACGCCGATCTCCCCGCACAGCGCCTCGAGCAGCCTCGCCCGCGCGCGCCGCTGCGGCGTGGGCGGCTCCGGCGCGTCCACCTCGACGACCTTCTCCACCGCGAGCGTGCCCGGATGGACGAGGGCGAAGTCCACCCGCTTGAAGGCGATGGCGTTCAGGAAGGCGCGGCGCCGGTCCGGGGTGTCGGCGGTCGCCTCCACGAGGCACCAGAGCGGGACCTGCGCCAGCACGAGGTAGCGATCCTGGACGGCGAGCTTGAGGAGATTGTAGAGGGTCGCTTCCTCGCGGGTGAGGAGGGGCTGGGGCTTCAGGGCCACGCCGGGCGGGATCACGGGCGGCGCGGCGGCGGTGACGGGCGCGGCGGGGGTGGGGCGTCGGCGTAGGAGGAGCCAGGCCGCCAGGAGCAGCAGGACGAGGGCGGTCGCGGCCACCGGGAGCGAGATCACGGGCGCGGCCTCGCGGCGCGGGAGAGGGCCGGGGCCAGGCGGGCCACCCAGTCCGGCCCGGACGGCACGATCGTGCCCAGCAGGACGGGATGGGCGGCCCCGGTCGCCGAGGGGATGTTGGCGCATTCGCCGTGGATGGTTTGATGGGCGAGGACGGCGAAGGCGACGGCCTCGAAGCCCCTGCTGTCCCAGCCGGCCTCCTCGAAGGTCCGCACGGGCACGGGCGCGAAGACGGCGGCGAGGTCGGTCATGACGGTCCGGTTGCGCGCGCCGCCGCCCCCGACGAGCACCTCGTCCACCGGCCCCGCGAGCCAGCGGCGCGCGGCGCCGACGGTCATGGCGGTGAAGAGGGCGCACGTCGCGAGGATGTCCTCGAGCGGTCGGCGGCGCCGCCGCTGGACCTCGACGATGCGCCGGAGGAACGGCTCGCCGAACTCCTCGCGGCCGGTGGACTTGGGCGGCGTGCGGCGGAGGAAGGGATGGGCGAGGAGCGTGGTGAGCAGCTCCGCGTCCACGCGCCCGCGCGCCGCCATGCGGCCGTCGCGGTCCATGGCGAGGCGGCCCGCCGTCAGGCGGCGGACGAGGGCGTCGAGCACCATGTTGCCGGGGCCCGTGTCGAAGGCGCGGACCGCGTCGAGCGGCGCGCCGGCGGGCAGGTAGGTCACGTTGCTGATCCCGCCCAGGTTGACGATCAGGCGGGAGCGGCCGGGGTGGCGCAGCAGCAGATAGTGGACGTAGGGGGTCAGCGGCGCCCCTTCGCCGCCGGCCGCCAGGTCGCGCGGGCGGAAGTCGGCGACGACGGTGACGCCCGTGCGCTCGGCGATCACGGCGGGCTCGGCGATCTGGAGGGTGGAGCGGACCATCCCGACGCCGGGCTCCCGGACCGGCTTCGGCAGGTGGTGGATGGTCTGGCCGTGCGAGCCGATGAGGTGGACCTCGGCGAGCGGCAGCCCGGCGCGGCGCGCCACGCGCCGCGCCGCCAGAGCGAACCATTCGCCCAGCGCCGCGTTCAACCGGCAGACCTCGGCCACGCCGCCGTCGGCCGCCGCGGCGAGCAGGCGCTCGCGGAGGGCGGGCGGGTACGTGAGCGTCAACGACGCGCGCGGGGCGACCTTCAAGGCGTGGCCGCCGCCCTCGATGGACACCAACGCCGCGTCCACCCCGTCGCCCGAGGTGCCGGACATGAGGCCGATGACATTCATGGAATGCGCGTCGCTCGTGGTTCGTCGCCCGACCCGCGGCGAGCGGCGAACGACGAGGCACGCCCCTGAGGGCGGCGCTACGCTAGCGGAACTCCCCAGGCCCCGTCAAGCCGGGCGGCTCGCCCGCGCGGCCCGTGTCCGACGCGTTGACTTCCCTCGGGTGGGATGCTACTGTCCGCGCATGTCGCGGCGTTTTCTCTTCCAGATCGCGTGCTTGGCGTTGCTGCTGCCGTCGGGCCTGTCGCCGGCTCTGGCGACGCCCCTGGAGGTCGTCGTCACGATCCCGGTGCTCAAGGACCTGGCCGAGCGCGTCGGTGGCCCCCACGTGCGGGTGACGTCGTTGTTGACGGGCCTCGAGAGCGAGCATACGTACTCGCCCCGTCCGAGCGACCTGATGGCGGTCCGCCGGGCCAAGGTGCTGCTGGAGATCGGCGTGGGGCTGGAGGTCTGGGTCGGCTCGCTGGTCAAGAACGCCGGCAACCCCGGTCTCCTCCGCGTGACGACCTCGCGGGGCATCGCGCTGATCCGGGACGCCGAGGAGACGGGCGGGACGCCGGGGGACGAGCCCCATGAGGGCAACCCGCACGTCTGGCTGGACCCCGAGAACGCCAAGCTCATGCTGCACCACATCGCGGAGGCCTTCAGCCTCGCCGACCCGGACCGTGCGGCGGTCTACCGCGCCAACGAGGCGGCCTACCGGCGCGAGCTCGACCGCCTCCAGACGGAGCTGGCGGCGCGCCTGCGCGGCGTGGGCCGGCGCCGGCTCATCGTGCATCACCCCGCCTGGCCGTACTTCGCGCGCCGGTTCGGGTTCGAGGTCGCGGGCGAGATCGTCACGCAGCCGGGGGCGGAGCCCTCGGCGCGGCACCTCCAGGTCCTGATGGCCCGCATCCGCCGCGACGACATCCGGGTGATCGTCTCCGAGCCCCAGCTCAATCAGCGGATTCCGGAGCTGCTGGCGCGCGAGACCGGGGCGCGGGTGGTGCTGCTCACGCCGCTGCCCGGCGGCCTGCCCGGCACCGACTCCTATCTGGACATGATGCGGTACGACGTCCTGCAGTTGGCCCGCGCCCTCGAAGCCAACTGACCTCGGCGCGCCCATGGCCCCGCCCATCATTCGCTTCGACCGTGCCTCCTTCGGGTTCCCCGGCGTCGTCGCGCTGGAGGACATTTCCCTGGAGATCGCCGAGGGCGAATTCGTCGGGGTCATCGGCCCGAACGGCTCGGGGAAGACCACGCTCTGCCGGGCCGTGCTGGGCTTGATGCGCCCCCTGAAGGGGAGCCTGCAGGTCTTCGACTGCGCCTGCGAGGCGCTGCGCTGTCGTCATCGCGCCCGCATCGGCTACCTGCCACAGAAGGGCGTGCTGGACCGGAACTTCCCGATCACCGTGCTGGAAACCGTGATGATGGGCCGCTACGGGGCGCTCGGCCTGCTCCGTCGGCCGGGGGCGCGCGACCGCGAGCTGGCGATGGAGGCGCTCGCCAACGTCGGCATGCAGGACCACCGGGACACCGCGCTCGGACACCTGTCGGGCGGGCAGCAGCAGCGGGTGCTGATCGCGCGGGCGCTGGCGCAGCAGCCGCGGGTGCTGCTGCTGGACGAGCCGACGACCGGCATCGACATCACGACGCAGCACAGCGTGCTCGACCTGATCCGGCGGCTCCACCGCGACCTGGGGCTCACGGTGCTGCTGATCACCCACGACATCAACATGATCCGTCCGCACGTGGACCGGCTGGTGCTGCTGAAGACGAGGCTGTACGCCGCCGGACCGCCGGGGGAGGTGCTGCGCCCCGACGTGCTCCGCCAGGTCTACGGCAAGGAGCTGGTGATCACCGAGAAGGACCTCGTCATCGTCGAGGATTACCACCATCACTGACGAACCGGCGATTGCGCGACCGATGACGGCGGCACTGAACGATCGGTGAGCGATCGTTCCTCGCGGCGCGTCAATCAACGATCCCCGATCGCCGATCCGCAATCCCTCAATGCCCCGATGGGTCAATTTCTCGACATGCTCGCCTACGACTTCATGCAGCGGTCGCTGCTGGCGGCGGCGCTGGTGGGGGCCACCTGCTCGCTGATCGGCGTCTTCGTCGTGCTGCGCGGGCTGGCCTTCATCGGGGCCGGGACGGCGCACGCGGCCTTCGCGGGGGTGGCGCTGGCCTACCTCGTCGGCCTGCCGCCGCTGCCGCTCGCGGTGGCGTTCGGCCTCGCGACGGTCTGGACCACCGGCTTCATGGAAGAGACGGGCAAGATGAAGCTGGACGTCTCGATCGGCATCCTCTACACGGCCACGATGGCGCTCGCGATCCTGTTCATCGGCCTGATGAAGACCTACAACGCGGAGGTGTACGGCTACCTCTTCGGCAGCGTGCTCTCGGTGACCACCGAGGAACTGACGGGCATCCTGCTGCTGGGGCTGCTCGTGCTGGGGGTCGTGCTGGCCTTCTCGAAGGAGCTCTATTTCATCGCCTTCGACCAGGAGATGGCGGAGGCTTCCGGCGTGCCGGCGCGGCGGATGTTCTACCTGCTGCTGACGCTCGTGGCGCTGACGGTGGTGGTCGCGCTGAAGATCGTCGGGGCGATCCTGGTATTCGCCATGGTCCTGATCCCGGCGTCCACGGCCTATCAGCTCACGCACAGCCTGGCGCACATGACGGGCTACGCGGTCGCCATCGGGACGCTGTCGGCGGTCGGCGGCGTCCTGCTCTCCTACGCGTGGGACCTGCCCTCCGGGCCGGCCATCGTCCTGCTGGCGACGGCCCTGTTCTTCCTCGCGCTCCTCCTGTCCCCCAAGCGCCTGCGCCGGGCGGCGGCCTGAGCGGGATGATGCAACGGGCCGCCGGGGGGCGTCACTCCGGGCGCGCCTGCGCCGACCGGCGCCACACCATCCCGGTCTGCTCCTTGGCGGAGAAGCCGAGCTTTTCGTAGAAGGCCTGCTTGTCGCGCGTGCAGAGCCAGAACAGCTCCACGCGCGCGAGGCGGGGGTGGTGGAGGATGCGCTGCATGATGGCCGTGCCGATGTCCTGGCCCTGGTAGGCGCGGTCCACGATCACGTCCCAGATGGAGGCGCGGTAGACGTAGTCCGTCAGGACGCGGCCGAAGCCGACGAGGCGGTCGCCGTCCCAGGCGGACAGGGCCAAATCGGTGTGGCGCAGCATCTCGCGGGTGTCCTCCAGCGTTCGGCCCTTGGCCCAGGGGGCTTGCTCGTAGAGCCGGAGGAGCTGGGCGGGGTCGAGGTCGCTGCGGTCGGAGTAGCTGATCATGGGCTTGAGCGGCCGGCCCCTCCTGTATTAGAGTACCGCCTGGTCGTCACCGGTCCGGAATCGTCGAGGCGTCGTCCATGGTCGTCAGGGCCTGTCCCAGGTGCAGCCGGCTCATGTGGGTGAAGGAAGAGGACGTCGTATACCCGGATGAGCTGACCATGCAGATGACCTGCCCCCACTGCCGCCAGATCGTGCGGCTCAAGCTCGTCACGCAGGGCGCCAACGCCGCCGGCCCGAAGATGGGCCACTGAGCTTCGATCGTCGATTCTCGAGCGGCGGATTCGGCCGCGACGGTCGTCGTGCCCGCCTCGATCGCCAACCTCCGATCGAGGCGCACCGCTTCTTCATTGCAGGCCCTTCCCCGCGCCGTCGAGCTCCGGCGTGTTGCCGGGCATGATCTTGTGCAGCGCGGCCCGGTATTCCTCAAGCCGCGCCCCCAGGGGCGGGCTCCACTTGACGGTCTGCTCGGTTCGCATGAGCTCGAGCTGATCGAGCGCCAGGAGCAGGGCCTGCACGCCGCGCAGGATCAGGCCGGACTCGAAGGCTTCGAGCGATTCGATGAAGATCTCGTTCAGCCGGCGAAAGGCGGGGCCCGTCGCCTGGTCGCGGAAGCGGTACACCGCCTTCTCATAGGCCTCGACCGCCTCCGGCGAGGGGCGGAGCCCGCCCGGCACGACGGTCATGTGCAGGACCGCGGGTACCTTCACGCTGTAGGCCTTGAACTGCGCCACCAGCCCGCCGATCACGTCCAGCGCGTCGCTCGCGTCCACGGTGATTTCCCCCGACCGCCCGTTCGCGGTCGTTGACTGATACTCCCGCCTCCGCCGCCTGTCAAGCATCCGTTCGCGCCGCGCCGCCGAGGGCCAGGCGAACCGCCTCGATGTCGGGCGGCAGGGGGGCGGAGAACTCCAGCGCCGCGCCGCCGACCGGATGCGTGAAGCCGAGCGTCCGTGCGTGGAGCATGACGCGCAGCACGGCCACGCCGGCCGGCGCGCAGACCTTGCGGCCGCCGTAGGCGGGGTCGCCGAGCACGGGGTGGCCGATGGCGGCCAGGTGCACGCGGATCTGGTGCGTGCGGCCGGTCCGGGGGCGCAGCTCCAGCCGCGCGGCCGTCGCGCCCAGCCGCTCGACGACCCGATAGTCCGTCACGGAAAGCTTCGGCCGCGCGGTGCGGGCGGAGAATTTCTTGCGCTCCTTCGTGTCGCGGCCGATGGCCAGGTCCACGACGCCGGCCGCCTTCCTCGGGACGCCCCAGACCAGCGCCTCGTAGACCCGGGTGATGCTGTGCTGCGCGAACTGGACGGCCAGCCCGCGATGCGCCTGGTCCGTCTTGGCCACGACCATGACGCCGGAGGTGTCCTTATCCAGCCGATGGACCAGCCCCGGCCGCTCCCGGCCTCCGACCGTGGAGAGCGCGCCGCCGGGGCGCCCCAGGTGGTGCAGGAGGGCGTTGACCAGCGTCCCGCTCCAGTGGCCGGGGGCGGGGTGGACGACGAGGCCGGCCGGCTTGTTCAGCACGAGCAGGTGCGCGTCCTCGTACAGCACCGCCAGCGGGATCGGCTCGGGCCTGAGCTCCAGCGGCTCCGGCCGGGGAACGACGAGGACGATCCGGTCGCCCGGCCGGATCTTCTGGCTCGGCTTGGCGGGCCGGTCGTTGACGGTCACGCCCCCCTCCTCGATCAGCCGCTGCAGGGCCGAACGCGAGAGGGCCGGGTCCCGTCCGGCCAGGAAGAGGTCGAGGCGCTTGGGCGCCTCGCCGGCGGTGATGACGATCTCGCTGCGCGTCGCGACGAACTCCCGCATCGGCGGGTCTCCGGGGCAAGCGGTCCCCACGCTGCCATATCGCCCGGGGCGAAAACAAGCGTCGCGCCCTTCCTTGTAATCCTTCCGGCGGATGGGTACCATGGCGGCATCGGACCCCGGCCGATGATGGCGGGCTCCCGGTCGCCGGAGGGGTTCGGAGGTTTCCCATGACCGCATCCCGACCCTCCGTGACGGCATGGTTGGCCGTGTTGGCGGCGGCCGTCTTCGCCCTGGACGTCACCCTGACTCCCGGCTGGGTCCCCGGGCTGCTGTACGCGCCCCTTCTGCTCCTGACCCTGCCGCTTCCCTCGCCCCGGGCTCCGCTGGCGCTCGCGGCCGTCTGCACGGCGCTGCTGTTGCTCGGGCTCTTCTGGCCGCCGGCCGACCGGCCGTTCTGGCCCGCCCTCGGGAACCGCTCGCTCGGGCTGGCGACGCTCTGGGCGGCGGCGGTCGTCCTCGCGCGGTATCGGTGGGCCCTGCCGGTGCGGCGGGCCGTTTCGGCCCGGCCGGACGGTCCGGGGGACGGTCCCGCACGGTCGACCCCCGGCGCCGAGACCCCGGAGATTCCCCGTGACGAGGCGGCGCTGCAGGAGCACAACGCACTGTTCCGGACGATGGCGGATGCGGCGCCGGTCCTGATCTGGGCGGCCGGCGCGGATGGGGGCTGCACGTACTTCAACCGGAGCTGGCTCGACTTCACCGGCCGGACGCTGGAGCAGGAACTGGGCGACGGTTGGGCCGAAGGGGTCCATCCCGAGGACCGCGGGCGCTGCGTCGCGGCCTACCGGGCCGCCTTCGACGCCCGGGCGCCCTTCGAGCTGGAATACCGGCTCCGCCGCGCGGACGGCGCCTATCGCTGGATCCTGGACCGCGGGGCGCCGCGGATGCTCCCGGACGGCGGCTTCGCCGGCTACGTCGGCTCGGCCATCGACATCACCGACCGGCGTCGCGCCGAGGAAGAGCTGCGGATGAGCGAGACGCTGCTCAAGCAGTTCGTGGAACGGGCGCCGGCGGCGGTCGCGATGTTCGACGCGGACATGCGCTACCTCCTGGCGAGTCGGCGTTGGCTGGCGGATTACGGGGTCGGCGACGAGCCGATCGTCGGCCGCCGCTTCGAGGAGGTGTCCCCGGAGATTCCCGACCGCTGGAAGGCGGTCCATCGGCGGGCGCTGGCGGGCGCCGTCGAGCGCTGCGAGGAGGACCTCTTCATGCGCAAGGACGGGAGCCTCCACTGGCTGCGCTGGGAGGTCCGACCCTGGTGGAAGGCCGACGGCGCCGTCGGGGGGCTGGTGATGTTCTCCGAGGTGATCACGGAGCGCAAGCGGGCGCAGGAGGCCCTGCACGAGAGCGAGGAGCGGTTCCGGCAGTTCGCCGAGCACTCGCACGACGGCATCTGGATCGGCGACTATCGGGCGTTGCGGCTGGATTACGTGAACCCCGCCTACCAGGCCCTCTGGGGACGGCCCACCGCGAGCCTGGTGGAGGACCCGACCTCGTTCCTCGAAGCCGTCCATCCCGAGGACCGGCCGCGGGCGGCCGCCATGGTGCGGGAACGGATGCAGGGGCGGGCCGAGGCGATGGACTACCGGATCCTCGGGCCGTCGGACACGGTGCGGTGGGTCCGGGACCGGGCCTTCCTCATCCGGAACGCGGAGGGCGCCGTCCACCGGATCGCCGGCATCATCGAGGACATCACCGCCCGCAAGCTCGCGGAGGAACAGCTCCAGCGGACGACGGAGCGGCTGCGCGCCCTGACCGCTCACCTGGAGACCGTCCGGGAGGAGGAGCGCACGCGGATCGCGCGGGAGTTGCACGACGAGTTCGCGCAGCGGCTGACCTGCTTCAAGCTGGACATGGCTTGGCTGGCGGCGCGCCTGCCGGAGGGGAGCGAGGCCCGGGGCCTGCCCGCCAAGCTCAAGCACATGGCCGCCATGGCGGACGAATCGATCGCGGCGATCCGCAAGCTCGTCGCGGAGCTGCGCCCGCCCGTGCTGGACCACCTGGACCTCATGGCGGCCCTGGAGTGGCTCGCGCGGGACTTCCAGACGCGCACCGGGGTGGCCTGCGAGTTCTCCTGCCGGCCGGACGACCTGACGCTGGACGAGGCGAGGACGATCGCCGTGTTCCGCATCGTGCAGGAGGCGCTGACCAACGTCGCGCGGCACGCGGAGGCGACCCGCGTGACGGTGCTGGTGGAGCACGGCGACGGGACGCTGCGGCTGGCCGTGGAGGACAACGGCCGGGGCATCGCGGAGGACCGGATCGTCGGCGCCGCCTCCTTCGGGCTGCTGGGCATGCGCGAGCGGGTGACCCTGTTGGGCGGTGAGATCGCCGTGCGCCGCCGGCCCGAGCGGGGCACCGCGGTCACGGTCCGCCTGCCGCTGGAGGGCCGGCCGTGATCCGGGTGGCCCTGGCGGACGACCACGCCGTGGTGCGGCGGGGGCTGGAGGAAATCCTGCGCGCGGAGCCGGACATGGAGGTCGGCGGCACGGCGGCCGACGGCGCCGAGCTGCTGGCGCTCGTCCGGCGCAAGCCCTTCGACGTCGTGCTGCTCGACATCACCATGCCGGGCCAGAGCGGCCTGGAGGTCCTCCGATCGCTGAAGCAGGAACGGCCGGCGATGCCGGTGCTGGTCCTGACCATGCACGCGGAGGACCAGTTCGGCGTCCGGGCGATGCGGGCGGGCGCGGCCGGCTACCTGACCAAGGAAAGCGCGCCGGAGGAGATGGTCCGGGCGATCCGCCGGGTCGTGGCCGGCGGCAAGCACATCGGTCCCTCGCTCGCGGAGCACCTGGCCGAGGCCGTCATGACGATGGCGGACCAGACGCGCCCGCCCCACCAGCGCCTCTCGGACCGCGAGTTTCACGTGCTGCGGGAACTGGTCTCCGGCAAGCGGGTCGGCGAGATCGCGCGCGACCTCGCGCTCAGCGTCAAGACCGTCAGCACCTATCGGGCCCGCGTGCTGCGCAAGATGCAGCTCAAGAACTCCGTCGAGCTCGCCCAATACGCGATCCGCCACCGCCTCGTGGAATGACCCCTTAAGCCCGCGTGCCCGCCCATCGCCATCCTGGTCCGTTCGACCAGTCCTGTAGGCGTTGTCCGACGGCAAAATCAGACGTGTTCGGCTGGTCGGCCGTCGGCGGAGCCGTTACGATGGACCACGTCGACGAACCGTGTCCATGGCCCGATTCCATCGAGGAGGCGCGCGATGACCATGACAAAGACGATTCGGGTAGCGCTGGCCGACGACCATCGGCTGGTCCGGCAGGGACTCCGGGGGATTCTCGAGGATGCGCCGGATATCGAGGTCGGCGTGGAGGCCGCCGACGGGCGCGAGCTCCTGGCGTTGATCCGGCAGAAGCCGTGCCATGTCGTGCTGCTGGACATCACCATGCCGGGCAAGAACGGCATCGAGGTCCTGCGGGAGATCAAACGCGAGCGGCCGGCCCTGCCGGTCCTCATGCTGACGATGCACGGGGAGGACCTGTTCGGAACGCGCGCGCTGGCCGCGGGCGCCGACGGCTACCTGACGAAGGACAGCTCGCCGGACCAATTGCTGGAGGCCGTCCGCACGGTGGCCGCCGGGGAGCGCTACGTGAGCGAGGACCTGGCCGCGCAGCTCGGCGAGGACGTGGACGACCTCTCCAGGCCGCCGAGCCACAAGTCCCTCTCGAACCGTGAATTCCAGGTGCTCCGCCTCCTGGCCTCCGCCAAGACGGTGACCGAGACCGCGGAGGACCTGGACCTGAGCGTCAAGACGGTGAGCACCTACCGCGCCCGCATCCTCCAGAAGCTGCACCTCCGGAACACGGCCGAGCTCATTCAGTACGCCATCCGCAAGAAGCTGGTGGACTGAGCGCCGCCTCTTTGGCAGTGTCTATTCCCCGCTCCACGGCATGAGCGTGATCGTGACCGAGTTCGGCACGAAGGTCGGCGTCGTGGGGAAGCCGATGTTCGTGGACGAGCCGCCCTGGTCGTCGTAGGGAAATCCGTAGACCAGGCTGTGGATGCTGATGCCGTTGGGGTTGTAGCTGCTGTCCTCGTGCAGGAACTTCGCGTAGAGGTTCGAGGTGGTCCCCGGCGCGTAGTAGCGGTGAGGCGGGGAGGTGTTGGAGGTCCCGCCGCTGCCGGTGTCCGTGTAGGAGGTGGGCGGGGCCGTGGTGCTGTTTTGGACGGTGGTCACCAGCACGTTTTCCTTCCCGGGGGCGGTGCCGCGGTAGACCTTGAACGCGCTGACGACGCTCGTGTCCTGGGGCTTCCACTGCAGGGCCACGCTGTTGGTGGTGGAGCCGTCCACCACCGCTCGCCACTCGAAGCTGGGCGTGGATTCGTTGCCGGCGGCGTCCAGGGCGGTCATGACGTAGTAGTAGGTGCCGTTCAGGCCGCCGCCCTGGCTTTTCTGCGGCGCGGCTCCGATGAACAGGGGGAAGTTGGCCCAACTGGTCGGCGCCACGGTCGTGGCGATCCCGCGGTTCAGCGCCGACACGATCGGGTTCTCGATGTCCTTCACGACGCCGACATTGAAGGTTTCGGGGTCCTGCGAGGAGGCGAACACCCCGTCGCAGGCGAAGACCATGCGCGAGGGCGATTCGGTCGGGATCGGCAGCCAGGACGGGGCCGGCGGGTACGACGGAGTGCCCGTGTTCGTCGAGAAGAGCGGCTGGTAGACGGTGACCACCTTGCCGGCGTGCTGCCCGCCCGGCTGACCCTTCAACCGCAGGGCGGTGTAGGCCGTGGTCGGCGCCCAGGAAGGATTGTACTGGATGGTTTGCCCCGTCCACGTGGTGCCGTCCACTTGGATCGTAAAGGAGTTCGGCCTGGTGTAGGCGTCGAAGAAGGCCCGGATGGCCTTCGTGTAGTAGGTGCTGAGCGGATCGTAGCCGTAGGCGATGAGCGGCGGATTCTTCTGTCTCGGCGTGCCGGTCCCCTTATCGGAGAAGGTCGTCGTGGTGCTGGAGCCGACCAGCACGAGCTGGGAACTGGTCGAGGAGCAGGCCCCGGCGTTGGCGTTGGGCACCTGGAGCCGGTAGATGTTGTAGCCCGTCGCGCCGGGGAAGGGCTGCCAGCTCAGGTTCACGGTGGCCTGCGGCTGGTTCTGCCCGTCGACCGACTTGTTATAGGGGACCTGGAACTGGAAGCCGGGGTTCGTCGGCGTCTCGCCCGTCGCGCTCGTGGCCGTCACCCAGTAGCAGAAGCCCCAGGCCGGGGGGCCGGATTGCGGAGGGGGAGGGATCGGGAGGCTCCCGCCCGGGCTCAGGGAGGACTGGTTCTGCACCGGCCCGCCGCCGCTCTCGATCGCGATCAGGACATCCTGCGGAGAGACGAGACGGTATTGCACCCCGTCGATATTGCCCCGTGTGAAACTCTCCATGAAGAGGTGCCCCGCCTGGCCGGCCGCGAAATCCGGATAGTTCTGGAATTGCGCGAACAGGCAGTCACGGCACAGGGGCATGCCCACCCCGTCCTGCGCGGGAAAGGGGGGGGCGGGATCGGAGGTGATCGTGAAGGGAAAGCCGACCTGGTCCACCTGCGAGAGATCCACGTCGAGGCCGCTGGTGTTGTAGGTGTATTCGAAGAGCCCGTAGATGTCGGTGGGGAACGAGTTGGCGGTCGGCACCGGCGCGCCGCCCCTCGGCCCGGACGCCGGCAGTTGGATCTGACTGCCGATGGAGATGACGATCGCGGCGCCCTTGACGTGGCCGCTCGGCAGTTGGAGCACGGAGGTGACCAGGGTCCTGTCCTGGGTCGGGGCCGCCTGCGCGAACAGGGTCACCAGGGGCAGGGAACCCGATCCCGGGACGATCGCATAGTCCGACCCGGTGAAATAGACGAAGGTGTCCGTCGGGATGGAGGTTCCCTGCTGCGGGCCGCTCGTCGGCGTGTAGGCCTGATCGGTGATCTGCCCGAAGACCGCGGCGTAGACGCCCTTGGCGGCCACTTCCTTCGGGGCCTGGAAGATGAAGCAGGGATTCACGGGAGGGCTGGGACAGGACGCGGCGGCCGTCGCGCCGAGCGCGGCCGTGGGGGCGCCGCCGCCCGCCATCGCCCGCAGGCGCTGCTCGAGCTGCTCGGCCTTGGCCCGCTCGGCCGCGCTCGCCTGCGCCATCGCGGCGGTCCGTTCGCGCTCCTGCCGGACTTCGGTGCGCAGCTTGGCCTTCGCCTCTTCACGCTCCTTGCGGACCTGCTCCACGTCGCCGGAGGTGGCGCAGCCGGCCAGCAGCAGCCCGGTGGTCAGCAGCAGCCCCGTCGCTCGCCGACCGATTCCCCGCCCGCTCGCGTCCCAACACTTCATGGCCGCCCTCCTTATTCCAGCGCCTTCATGGCGGCCCGGACCTGCTCCAGGGCGGTCAGGTGACGCGCCTCTTCCGCCTTCAAGTATTCCTTCACCGTCTTGGACACCTTGGCGTGCGAGGCGCGCAGGGCCTCGTTCTCCTTCGCCAGCGTGGTGAGCTGGGACTGATCCTTCGTGAGCTCCGTCCGCAGCTCGCTCTCGCCGCGTTGGGCCTCCTGCCGCACCTGCTCGATGTCGCCGGAGGTGGCGCAGCCGGCGAGCATCCCCGCACAGACCAGGAGCCCCGCTGTGCCCACCCATGCCGAATGAGTCATGGTCGTCCGCCTGCTGGCCACGATGAGCCTCCTTCCTGGGGTGAATTTCACGCTGAGCCGGTCGCGGCCTTGTCGCGGCGCGTGGGTAGGCCACGGCTCGGATCAGGGGAAGACCATACGCAGAACATTGCGCGCTGTCAATGAATTAGGAGAGAGCCCCGCCCTTACGGGTACGGAGAACAGCCGTGAGGGTCGCGATGGGAAGCGAGCTACTTCTGCCGTGCGCGTTCGGCGATCTTCTTGCGGAGGCGGGCCTTCTCCAGGCTCACGCGGGTCTGCTCGACCTCGGAGGGGAGCAGGCCGCCCTGCTCCAGCTTCTGCTCGGCGGCGCGCACGGCCGCCTCGGCCCGCTCGACGTCGATCTCCTCGGCCTTCTCGGCGATCTCGGCCAGGATCGTCACCTTGCGCGGGGTGACCTCGGCGAAGCCCCAGAGGACCGACATGTAGGAGATCGTCTCGCCGACCCGGTAGCGCAGCTCGCCGATCCGCAGCGAGGAGAGGAAATGACCGTGCCCCGGCAGGACGCCGAAGTCGCCCTCGGCGCCGGGCGCGATGACCTCCTCCACCTCCTGGCTCAGCAGGAGGTGCTCGGGGGTGACGACTTCGAGAAGGAGTGTGCTAGCCATCGGTTATCCGTGAGGCGTGAGGGGCGGCACACGCACCGCTTTTCACCTTACGCCGTACCCCTCACCCCTTACGCCCGTTTGAATCCCAGCTTCTCCGCCTTGGCCACGGCCTCGTCGATCGTCCCGACCATGTAGAAGGCCTGCTCGGGCAGGTCGTCGTACTTGCCCTCGACGATCTCCTTGAAGCTGCGCACCGTGTCCTTGAGCTTCACGTACTTGCCCGGCGTGCCGGTAAAAGCCTCGGCCACGTGGAAGGGTTGCGAGAGGAAGCGCTGGATCTTGCGCGCCCGGGCGACGATGAGCTTGTCGTCCTCCGACAGCTCGTCCATGCCCAGGATGGCGATGATGTCCTGGAGGTCCTTGTACCGCTGCAACACCGACTGGACCGCCCGGGCCACGCGGTAGTGCTCTTCCCCGATGATCTGCGGGTCGAGGATCCGGGAGGTGGAATCCAGCGGATCCACGGCGGGATAGATGCCCAGCTCGGCGAGCTGCCGCGAGAGCACGGTCGTCGCGTCCAGGTGGGCGAAGGCCGTCGCCGGCGCCGGATCGGTCAGGTCGTCGGCCGGCACGTAGATGGCCTGCACCGACGTGACCGAGCCCCGCTTCGTCGAGGTGATGCGCTCCTGCAGCGCGCCCATCTCCGTGCCGAGGGTCGGCTGGTAGCCCACGGCCGAGGGCATGCGGCCCAGGAGCGCGGACACCTCGGAGCCGGCCTGGGTGAACCGGAAGATGTTGTCCACGAATAGGAGCACGTCCTGGTGCTCCTCGTCGCGGAAGTACTCGGCGATGGTGAGGCCGGTGAGGCCCACGCGGAGACGGGCGCCCGGCGGCTCGTTCATCTGGCCGTACACGAGCGCGGCCTTGGACTTGGTGTAGTCGTCCGGGTCGATGACCTTGGACTCCTGCATCTCGTGCCAGAGGTCGTTGCCCTCGCGGGTCCGCTCGCCCACGCCGGCGAACACGGAGAAGCCGCCGTGGTGGAGCGCGATGTTGTTGATCAGCTCCATGATGATGACGGTCTTGCCCACGCCGGCGCCGCCGAACAGCCCGACCTTGCCGCCCTTGGCGTAGGGCTCCAGCAGGTCCACGACCTTGATCCCGGTCTCCAGCACCTCGGTCTTCGTCTCCTGCTCCTCGAGCGGGGGCGCCGGCCGGTGGATCGGGTAGGTCTTCTTGGCCTTGATCGGCCCCCGCTCGTCCACCGGCTCGCCCAGGACGTTGATCAGGCGGCCCAGGGTCTCGCGGCCGACGGGGACGGAGATCGGCGCGCCCGTGTCACGGGTGTTCATGCCGCGGACCAGGCCGTCCGTCGAGGACATGGCGACGGCGCGCACGCGGTTCTCGCCGAGATGCTGGGCGACCTCAAGGGTCACCTTGATCTCGGGTCGCCCGGTCTGCCGGTCCTCCGCCTCCTCGATCCGGAGGGCGTTGTAGATGTTCGGAAGCTGGCCCTGGGGAAACTCCACGTCCACCACGGGACCGATAACCTGGATGACCTTGCCGGTAGCCATATCGCTCCTTGCCGTCGCGCGTTGAGAGTTTTGAGTGTTCAGTGTTGAACGACGATGCCGCGCCGAAGGGACATCCGGACAGCTCAACACTATTTCAAGGCTTCCGCCCCGCCGACGATGTCCATCAGCTCCTTGGTGATCGCGGCCTGGCGGGTCTTGTTGTAGTAGAGCGTCAGCTTCTTGATCAGCTCGCCGGCGTTCCTGGTCGCGCCGTCCATGGCGGCCATCCGGGCGCCGTGCTCGGCCGCGGACGACTCGAGCAGGATGCGGTAGGCCTGCCAGTGGAAGTGCTTCGGGAGCAACAGGGCGAGCAGCTCGTCCTCGTCCGGCTCGTAGAGGTAGCTCCCGCCCGCCTGGGTCGGCTCCCCGTCACCGGCGATCTGCTCGATGGCGTCCAGTGGGAACAGCTTCTCCACGATCACGCGCTGCTGGATCGCGGACTTGAACTCGTTGTAGATGACGTGCAGCTCGTCGAAGCCGTCCTTGACGTAGGTGTCGATCAGGTCCTGTCCGACGTCGAGACCGTGCTCGTAGGTCAGCCGGTCGAACACCCCCATCCACTGCTGCCGGATGGGCCAGTGGCGACGGCGGAAGTACTCGCGACCCTTGCGACCGATGAGGCTCACGGTCACGGCCCCGCCGCGCCCCTCGACCTCGCGGATGAACTCCAGCGCCCGGCGGACGATGTTCGCGTTGAAGGCGCCGCAGAGGCCGCGGTCGCTGGTGACGACGAGGACTTCGACGCGGCGCCCGGTCCGCTTCTGGAGCAGGGGATGGGCGGCGCGGTTCACCCGCCGGCTCAGGTTGCCCAGCACGCTGCGCAGCTTGTGGGCGTAGGGCCGCGCGGCCAGGATGCGGTCCTGGGCGCGCTTGAGCTTCGCCGCGGCCACCATCTTCATGGCCTTGGTGATCTTCTGCGTGTTCTTGACCGCGGCGATCTTGCGCCGGAAGCTCTGGAGACTCGGCATGATTCAAGGCTCGGGCGATGCGAGGATCGGGTGATGTCCGATTGAGAACCCCGGACGCCTCACCCCCCCGCTCTCGGCACTGTCTTCGATCCCTCGATCAGCGATCCTCACTTCGCCCCGTATCCCATCTTCTGCTTGAAGGCGGTGATGATCTGCTTCAGCTCACCGGCGAAGGCCTCGTCGATCTTGGCCTTGGCGACGAGGTCCTTCTTCACCTGGGGATGGTGCTGGGCGACGTAGTGCAGCAGGTCGTACTCGAACTGCTGGATCTTGTCCACGGCCACATCGTCCACGAAGCCGTTGACGCCCGCGAAGATGGACAGCACCTGATCCGCCACCGCCATGGGCTTGTACTGGCCCTGCTTGAGCAGCTCGACCATCCGGACGCCGCGCGCGAGCTGGGCCTGGGTGGCCTTGTCCAGCTCGCTGCCGAACTGGGCGAAGGCGGCCATCTCGCGGTACTGGGCGAGGTCCAGCCGCAGGGTGCCGGCGACCTGCTTCATGGTCTTGATCTGGGCCGACCCGCCGACGCGGGAGACCGAGAGCCCGACGTTGATCGCGGGCCGGATGCCCGAGTAGAAGAGGTCGGCGGCCAGGTAAATCTGGCCGTCGGTGATCGAGATGACGTTGGTCGGGATGTAGGCGGAGACGTCGCCCGCCTGGGTCTCGATGACGGGGAGCGCGGTGAGGCTGCCGCCGCCCAGCTTGGGGCTCAGCTTGGCCGCCCGCTCGAGCAGCCGCGAGTGCAGGTAGAACACGTCGCCCGGGTAGGCCTCGCGGCCCGGCGGCCGGCGCAGCAGCAGCGAGAGCTGCCGGTAGGCCGTGGCGTGCTTGGACAGGTCGTCGTAGACGATCAGGGCGTGCTTGCCGTTGTCGCGGAAGTACTCGCCCATCGCGACGCCGGCGTAGGGGGCGATGAACTGGAGGGAGGCGGCGTCGCTGGCGGTGGCCGACACGACCAGGCTGTAGTCCATCGCGCCGTGCTCCTCCAGCGTCTTGACCACGCGGGCGACGGTGGAGCGCTTCTGGCCGATTGCGACGTAGATGCAGAAGACGTCCTGCCCCTTCTGATTGATGATGGTGTCCACCGCGATCGCGGTCTTGCCGGTCTGCCGGTCGCCGATGATCAGCTCGCGCTGGCCGCGACCGATCGGGATCATGGCGTCGATGGCCTTGATGCCGGTCTGCAGCGGCTCGCGGACGGACTGCCGGTCCACCACGCCGGGGGCGCGGACCTCGATGCGGCGCGTCTGGCTGGACTTGATCGGGCCCTTGCCGTCGAGCGGCAGGCCGATGGCGTTGACCACGCGGCCGACCAGGGCCTCGCCCACCGGCACCTCGGCGATGCGGCCCGTGCGCTTGACGGGGTCGCCCTCCTTGATGCCCGTGTCCTCGCCCATGAGCACGACGCCGACGCTGTCTTCCTCCAGGTTGAGCGCGATGCCGTAGACGCCGCCCGGGAACTCGAGCAACTCGCCGGCCATCGCGCCCTCCAGGCCGTAGACCTTGGCGATGCCGTCGCCGACCTGGATGACGGCGCCGCGCTCCTTCACCTCGACGCGCTGGTCGAAGCCCTTGATCTTTTCCTTGATGATCGTCGTGATCTCTTCTGCCTTGATCTGCATGCGGCTACTCCTTCGCCAGAAGGGCCTTCATCGCGGCGAGGCGGCCCCTCACGCTGCTGTCGAACACGGTGCTTCCGATGCGGACCTGGACGCCGGCGATCATCTCGGGGTCGGTCCGGAATTCCAGTTCCACGTCCTGCCGGAGGAGCTGGGCCAGGCGGCCGCGCAGCGCGTCCGTTTCGGCGGCGTCGAAGGGGCGGGCCGTGGAGACGGTCACTTGCCGGGCGCCGCGCGCCTGGTCGGCCAGGACGCCGAAGGCGTCGGCGATCTCCGGGAGCAGACCGACGCGGTTCTTCCTGACGAGCTGAGCGAGGAAACCGTCGACGACCTCCGGGCAGCCGAGACGGCGGCTCAGGGCGGTCAGGACCTCGCGCTTCTCCTCGAAGTTGGTGGCAGGAGAGGCCAGGACGTGCCGCAGGTCGGTGGACACGCTCAGGGCGTCGCCGAGCGCGGTCAATCCGGCTCGGGTCGGCTCCACGTTCGCGGCATCCAGGAGATCGAACAGGGCCTTGGCGTAACGGCGTGCGACAGAACTCTTGATCACAGTCGGTACCGGCGAACCCGTTGACAGACGGGGTGAATCGGAGGTGCGGGCGCGAAGAAAACGCGACAGACTAGCATCCGCGAAAGACGCCTGTCAAGCCGCGGAGTCGAGAATCAGGGATTCTCTGTAATCGGCGCGGGGCGGGACGCGGGGGCGGGGAGGAATCGGACCTCGATCCGTCGGTTGCGCCGTCGGCCGTCCTCCGTCCGGTTGTCCGCGACGGGTTTCGTTTCGCCGAAGCCGGCGGTGGAGAGATTCGCCGGGTCCAGCCCGCCGTGCTCCGCGAAGTAGCGGGCGACGGCCTCGGCGCGGGCGACGGACAGTTCCCGGTTGGAGGGAAAGACGCCGAGCAGCGACGCCCCGATCGGCTGGTCGTCGGCATGGCCCTCGATGCGGATGCGCGGCTCCCCCGCGTTCCGCAGGAGGTCGGCGATGCGGTCGAGGATCTTCAGGCCGGGCCCCGTGGGCAGGACCCGGCCCGGCGGGAATTCGAGCCGGCGGGCGAGCGTGGCGACCTGATCGGCCAGCGCGCCGTCCGGGGCGCCCGCCGCTTCCGGCGCCGACTCGCCGAGGGCGGGGGCGTCGCGTCCCACGGTGGTCGGTCTCGCCTGCCCCAGGCCGGACGCCGTCGCCTCCCGCGGCGGCGGCTCGGGCGGCGGGGCCGGCTCCTTGAACGCCACCCGGTCGCCGCGCTGGATCGCGTCGCTGGATTGGATGATGAAGGCCGTCGCGGTGCCCTCCTCGACGTGGGCGACCTTTAAGAGCCCGATGGGGACCCGCGGCCGCCCCACCGGCAGGCGAATGACCTCCAGCCGGTCCCCGGTCCTGAGACCCTCGCGTCGGCCCCAGTCGAGATAGACGATCGTCCCCTTGCCGGCCATCGTCTGCTGCGGCGGCAGGTCTACGATGGTTCCCAGGCCCGGCGGGCCCGAACGGTCGGCCGAGTCGCGGGGCTCGGCCGGCGGGACCTCGAAGCGCATCACGGCGTAGCGGGGCGAGATGCTGTCGTAGGTGCGCTCGATGGCCACGGTGGCGACGTCTTGCTCGATCTCGACCACCTTGACCACCGCCACCATCGTGTAGAGGTTGCCCACGTAGCGCTTGGTCCAGGGGTGGAGGACCTCATGGACCCAACGGTAGATCGTGTAGAAGGAGCCGGGCTGCACCTCCTGGGGGTTGACCAGCTTGATCGAGAGCCGGTCTCCTGAGGCGTACATGCGCTTGTTGCCGGAGGCTTCGAGGACGAACCCCTCTTCGGGGAGGCTGACTTTGATGAAGCCGGCGGCGAAGGTCTGGGCCGGCTCGCCGTAGCGGACGAGGTCCGGCCCCGCCGGGTCGGGCCGTGGCTCGGCGGAGGCCGGAGCCACCGACAGGAGGGCGACCAAGCCCGCGAGTCCGAGGGCTCCTGCCCGGCGGTGCCGGCGACTCATCTCGATCAGGCGATCGAGGCTCACGCGCCCCACGATACCAGAGAAGCTTGATTTGTCAAGGAATGTCCGTGGCCTGCGCGGGTTTGACGGGGTGGGGCGGGGGTGGTATCGTGGAAAACCCCAGGAGGAGCGGAAGGTCCCATGCCCACGCAGCCGCGCCGAGCACAGGGTGCCCCGGACGTCCCAGGCTCCCCCGCCCGGCGGATCGAAACCCAGATCCATCGCCGCAAGAAGGCCAAGGCGGTGCCGCCGCTGGAAGCGGAGTGGGACGTCTCCACGGGTGAAAAGCCGAAGGGCCTTCGCACCCCCTCCGACCGCATGGGCCGGCCTTCCTGACCCTGCTCCACGCTCCCTCCTCCGGCGCCCCCGAGGCCGGCTCGGACCAGCGTTCCGCGGGCAGCCGCGGCTCTCTCGTAGGGCTTTCGGTGAAAGCTCGGTAGGTCCTTTTCGCGCTTGAAATTCGATAAGGCGGAGACTACGATCATCGAATCTCCGCTGCAAATCAACGATTTTGAATGAGGGTTCGGTGTCGGACTCCGCGCTCTTCCTGGAATACCTGACGCGGTATTACCCGATCCTGCTCTTCATCGGGATCGCCCTGGCCTTCGGGGTGGTCACGCTGGTCGTCAGCTACTTCGTGCAGCCGAAGTACCCCGAGCCGGAGAAACTCAGCCCCTATGAATGCGGGAGCGAGCCCTTTTCCGACGCGCGGATGCCCTTCCCCGTCCGCTATTACATCTTCGCCATGTTGTTCGTCATCTTCGACATCGAGGTCATCTTCCTCTATCCCTGGGCGGTGACCTTCTCCGAGATCGGGCTGATCGGCCTGGTCGAGATGCTGATCTTCATCGCGCTGTTCCTGGTCGGCTACGTCTATGCGTGGAAGAAGGGGGCGCTGGAGTGGGACTGATCCGGATCGGCCGGCACGACAAGGACGGGCAGCCGGACGTCATCACCACCACGGTGGAGAAGGCGGTCAACTGGGCCCGCAAGGGGTCGCTCTGGCCGATGACCTTCGGGCTGGCCTGCTGCGCGATCGAGATGATCGCCGCCGTCTCCTCCCGCTACGACATGGACCGCTACGGGGCCGGCGTGTTTCGCGCCTCGCCGCGCCAGTCCGACTTGATGATCGTGGCCGGCACGGTCTGCCGGCGGATGGCCCCGGTCATCCGCAAGATCTACGACCAGATGCCGGAGCCCAAGTACGTGATCGCCATGGGCTCCTGCGCGACCTCGGGGAACATCTACGACAGTTACAGCGTCGTGCAGGGCGTGGACCGGTTCGTGCCGGTGGACATCTACGTGCCAGGCTGCCCGCCGACGCCGGAGGCGCTCTTCGACGGCATCCTCAAGCTGCAGGAGCGCATCATGCAGAAGCGCGTGTTCACGAAGCAGCCCGAACAGGTCAAAGCGTGAGGGGTGAGGGGGTAGGCGTGCGGGGCGGCGGAAAAGGCGAGCGGATCGGGTAAACAGTCGCCTTGCGTTGCACGTCTACCGTTTCACGGTAAGGGATGCATCCGATCGCCGAGCGCCTCCAGCAGCGGTTTCCCCGCGGGGTCGTCCAGGCCGTCGAGTGGCGGGGCGATCTGGCCGTCACCGTGACCCGCGAGGCGTTGCACGACGTCGCGCGGGTGCTGCACGACGACCCGGCCCTCGACTTCGACTACATCGTGCACGTCAGCTCGGTGGATTGGCCGGACGACGAGGAGCGCTTCGAGGTCGTGTACGAGTTCTATTCGATCCGGAAGCGGCACCGCATCCGTCTTAAGACCCGCGTCCCGGAGACCGACTGCGAGGTTCAGTCGCTCACGGACATCTGGAAGGGCGCCGATTTCATGGAGCGCGAGGTCTTCGACATGATGGGCATCCGGTTCACGAACCATCCGGACCTGCGGCGCATCCTGATGCCGGACGACTACGACGAGGGCTATCCCTTGCGGAAGGATTTTCCGCTCCGGGGCAAGGGCTGGCGGGATACGTTCGAATTCTTGAACGAAGGAAAGCAGTGAGAGGCCGCGATCGGTCACCGGCCGAGACATTCCGGTAACCGGTCGTCACCCCGGCGGACGCCGGGGTCCAGTCCGGAGCCCCTGGGAGTCGGAGCTGGATTCCGGCTTCCGCCGGAATGACGGGCAAGGGGAATGATGGGCGAGGGGGATGACGGGGCAAGGGGGATGACAGAGGGGAAGACTTCCGGTCGTCACCCCGGCGGACGCCGGGGTCCAGTCCGGAGCTCCCTGGGAGTCGGAGCTGGATTCCGGCTTCCGCCGGAATGACGGAATCCGGCCCGGGAGTTGGAAGTGTCTATCGCCTGACCGCTGCAGATTCTCAAGAACCATGAAGCTCGAAGACCAAAGAGACACCGTCTACAAGGTCGATCCGACCCATCCGGAGACCGAGGCACTGCCGACGCTCCGGACGGAGGAGCTGCTCCTGAACATGGGGCCGCAGCACCCGAGCACGCACGGGGTGCTGAAGGTGATCCTGGAGCTGGAGGGCGAGCGGATCGTCAAGGCGACGCCGGTCATGGGCTACCTGCACCGGGGGGTCGAGAAGCTCGCCGAGGACGGCACCTATCATCAGTTCATCCCCCACACGGACCGGCTCGACTACATCTGCGCGATGTACAACAACTTCGCCTACTGCCGGGCCGTCGAGAAGCTGATGAACGTGACGGTGCCGGAGCGGGCGGAGTACCTGCGCACGATCGTCGCGGAGGTCCAGCGGATCATCGGGCATCTGTTCTGGCTCGGCACCCAGGCCCTGGACATCGGGGCCATGACCGTCTTCTTCTACACCTTCCGGGACCGGGAGATCCTGCTCGACTGGTTCGACGAGCTGTGCGGCGCCCGGCTGACGACGAGCTGGTACCGGATCGGCGGTGTGGAGCGGGACTTCACCCCGTCGCTCCTGGACAAGCTGAAGCGGTTCCTGGAGTACTTCCCCCCGAAGATCGACGAGTACATCGTCTTCCTCGAGAAGAATCGCATCTGGGTCGCGCGGACCAAGGGCGTGGCCGTGATCTCGGCGGAGGACGCGGTCAACTTCGGCTTGAGCGGGCCGACGCTCCGTGGCTCGGGCGTGGACTACGACCTGCGCAAGTACGAGCCCTACGCCATGTACGGGCGGTGCGAGTTCAGCGTACCGGTCGGCAAGAACGGCGATACCTACGACCGGTACTGGATCCGCGTCATGGAGATGTACGAGAGCGTGAAGATCGTCAAGCAGTGCCTGGAGCAGATGCCGGCGGAGGGCCCGATCATGGCCGAGGTGCCGAGCGTCACGCTGCCGCCCAAGAGCCGCGTCTTCACGAACCTGGAGTCCATGATCCAGCAGTTCAAGCTCTTCTCCCAGGGGTTCGACGCCCCCAAGGGGGAAATCTACTGCGGTACCGAGGCCCACAAGGGCGAGCTCGGCTTCTACATCGTCAGCGCGGGCGGCGGGAAGCCCTACCGGCTCAAGATCCGGTCCCCCTCCTTCATCCACATGGGCGCGTTCGATTTCATGGCGCGCGGCTACATGATCGCCGACGCGGTCACGATCTTCGGCACCTACGACATCGTGATGGGGGAGTGCGACCGGTGAAGAGGGCGTGAAACGTGAAGCGTGAAGCGTCAGGCGGGGGGAAAGCAATGGCAGTGTCGCCGAAGAACGCTTCACGAACGACGCTTCACGAACGACGAGGAATACAGGCATGGCGCTGAAACCGGCCACGAATCCCGACGTTGAAGCGGCGACGATCGAGCTGAGCATCGACGGGCAGCCGGTCACGGCGAAGGACGGCGTCTCGCTGTACGACGTGATCGCGAGCACCGGCCGGGTCATCCCGGCCATGTGCTACCACTACACCTTCGACCCCTTCGGCTCCTGCGGCATGTGCCTCGTCATGCAGGAGGGCAAGAAGGCGCCGGTGCGGTCCTGCACGGCCAAGGCCACGGCGGGCATGGTGATCCGCACCGAGGGCGACGACCTCCACCAGGCGCGGAAGAAGGCCGTCGAGAAGCACCTCTCTGTGCACCCGCTGGATTGCCCCGTCTGCGACGCGGACGGCCACTGCGAGCTCCAGGACATGGCCTTCCTGCACGGGGTCACGAACCTGGCCAACGCCAAGCAGAAGCTCATCCCGGAGGACACGCGCAGCCTCGTCCTGGACTTCAACATGAACCGCTGCATCGCCTGCGGCGAGTGCATCAACATCTGCAAGGACGTGCAGATGATCGACGCCCTTCAGTTCATCAAGAAGGGCGGGTTCACGCAGGTCGTGGCGAAGGGCGACGTGCCGCTCGCCTGCGAGTTCTGCGGCGACTGCCTGGCGGTCTGCCCGGTCGGCGCGATCACGAACAAGTACTCCAAGTACCTCTACAAGCCCTGGCAGCTCAAGAAGACCACCACGACCTGCAACTATTGCGGCGACGGCTGCCAGATGTACGTGGAGGTGAAGGACACCGACGTGGTCCGCGTGACCTCGCCGCTCTCCTGGAAGAACAAGTGGGGGGCCCGCGAGGACACGGCGAAGGGGCACGGCGGGCTCTGCGTGCGCGGGCGGTTCGGCTTCCAGTTCATCGACAGCAAGGCGCGCCTGCTCAGGCCGCTCACGCGGCAGGACGGGCGGCTCGTGGAGACCCCCTGGCTGGAGGCGGCCCAGCAGGTCGTGGACCGGCTCGCGGCGATCAAGGCCCAGCACGGCCCGCAGGCCGTGGCCGGCCTGATCACGGCCCGCTGCACCAACGAGGAGCTGTACCTGTTCCAGAAGCTGCTGCGCGGCGTTCTGGGCACCAACTGGCTCGACAGCAGCGCCCGGTACGGCCATGTCGCCTTCGTCCGCGCTGCGCGTCGCGCGCTCGGGGTGGGGCGGGCGACGAACGACTCGACGGACATCACCAAGGCCAAGGCGATCCTGCTCGTCGGCTCCGATCTCACGGAGACGAACCCGGTGGCGAGCCTGCGGGTCAAGGAAGCCATCCGGGTCTACAAGTCCCAGGTGCTCGTCGTGGATTCCGCCCTGACGAACATCGGCCGGCTGGCCTCGCATCCCCTGACCGTCCGCCCGGGCACGGAGGGGCTGCTGGTGCGGGGCTTGGTCAAGGCCGCGATCGAGCAGGACCTCGTGGACGCCGAGGCGACCGGGAGGCATCCCCAGGCCTTCGAGGCGCTCAAGCGCGCGGTGGCGGGCTTCTCGCTCGCGGCGGTGGCCGACCGGACTGGCATCCCGGCCGCACAGATCGAGGAGGCGGCGGCGATCTTCGCCGAAGCGCCGCGGGCCGTGGTCATCTGCGGCGAGGGCGTGGTGCGCCGCGCTGGCGGCTACGACCTCGTGCTCAGCCTGATCGACCTGCTCTGGATCACCGGCAAGCTCGGCCGGCCCGGCTGCGGGATCAACACGGTCACCGAGGAGGCCAACGAGCAGGGCGCGGTGGACCTGGGCGCGGTGCCGGAGTTCCTGCCGGGGCAGGCGCGGTTCGACGACGAGGCGGCGCGCGCGCGGTTCGCCGCGGCCTGGGGGGCCGATCTGCCGCCCGCGGGGAGCGGCGGCGGGCTCCTGGACATCCTCCGGCGCTGCCGGAGCGGCGAGATCAAGGCGCTCTACGTGGTCGGCGAGAATCCCCTGGCGACCCTCCCGGCGTCGCTCGGCGTCCGGGAGGCGCTGGAGCGGCTGGAGCTGCTCGTCTGCCAGGACCCCTTCCTGACCGAGACCGCCCAGTTGGCCCATATCCTCCTCCCGGCCTGCACCTTCGCGGAGAAGGATGGCACGGTCACCAGCCAGGACGGCAAGGTGCAGCGCGTCCGGCAGGCGATGGACCCGCTCGGCGAGAGCCTGCCGGACTGGCATATCTTCACCGCGCTCGCCACGGGCCTGGGCGCGCCCTTCGAGTACGAGTCGGCGAACGACATCCAGGCCGAGATCATGAGGCTGCTGCCGGGCTACTACAACCTCGGACAGCCGAAGAAACCGGTCGTGTCGCCGGATGCCTACCTCGCGGACGGCTACCCCGTCGAGGTGGCTGCCCGGTATTCTTCTCTCCCCCTCACCCCTCATGCCGCACCCCATACCGGGAACCGCTTCGGGCTCACGATGCGGCAGGTGCTGTACCATTCCGGGAAGCTGTCCACCCAGGCGTCGGGGCTGATCCAGCTCTACCCGAACAGCGGGCGCCTCCGGATGAGCGCGGTGGACATGGAACGGCTGGGCCTCGTCGAGGGCGCGCGCGTGCGGGTGACCTCGGCGCGGGGCGCGCTGGAGATGGGCGTACAGGCCGATCCCTCGCTGGCGCCGGGCTCCTGTTTCTTCCCCGAGCACTTCAACGAGCCGCCGGTCAAGGACCTGATGCCGGTCGAGGTGGACGGCGCCACCGGCGTCCCGGCGTTCAAGTTTGCATGGGTGACCATCGACAGGGTATAAGGGGCGTCCCGAGGGGGGAGAGCGGCATGAACGCAGGCGGGTTGGCGAGGAAAATCTGGGAGGCGGCGCTCTTCGCCGAGATCTGGGAGGCGATGAAGGTCACCTTCAAGCACATGTTCCACAAGCCGATCACCTTCCAGTACCCGCGCGAGCAACGCACGATCCCCGACACCCACCGCGGCGCCCTGGGCCTCCTGCGCTACGACGACGGGGCCGAGCGCTGCGTCGGCTGCGACCTCTGCGAGGCCGCCTGTCCTTCCCGCTGCATCAAGGTCGTCAGCGCCGAGGACCGGAGCCTGCCGCTCAAGCGGTACGCGAGCGAGTTCTACATCGACATCACCAAGTGCGTCTTCTGCGGCTACTGCGTCGAGGCCTGTCCTGTGAACGCGCTGGCCATGACGAAGATGTACGAGTATTCCACCCACGACAAGCGCACGCTGCTGTTCGACAAAGAGCGCCTCTACGAGATCGGCGAGCGTCACCTGGAAGATGCGAAGAAATACCTGTACGCGCACAATCAGGAGAAAGACGACGAGATGTTCCACGACTACCGCTACTTCTTCCCCCAGTCCGTCGTCAAGCCGACCCAGACGGTGCCGCCCAAACACCTAACCTGAGCCCGATCGTCGAATGGTCCTCTTCTTCTTCGGCTATTTCTCCCTCGTCAGCATCGCCGCGGGGGTGCTCACGGTGGCGCTGCGGAACCCCGTCCACTGCGGGCTGGCGCTGCTCACCCTGCTCCTGCACGTGGCCGGCCTGTTCGTGCTGCTGAACGCGGAATTCCTCTTCGCCGTGCAGATCATCGTGTACGCGGGCGCGATCCTGGTCCTGTACCTCTTCGTGCTCATGCTGCTGAACCTGAAGACGGAGGAGCGCTACCTCCACTCGCGCTACGCCGTCCTGCTCTTCGCGGCCCTGGCGATCTGCGGCGAGCTGCTCCTGCTCGTCCTGCGCTCGCCCTTCGGCGGGGCCAGGGGCGACGCGCCCACGGACCTCGTGCTCAAGGGCGGGGACAGCCACGCGGTCGGCATCAAGATGTTCAGCGAGTACCTGCTGCCCTTCGAGATCATCGGGGTGTTCCTGACCGGCGCGATCATCGGCGCCATCGTCCTGGCCAAGACGCCGACGGCCGTAGATGTGGATGAAACGTCAGCGGGGGCAAGGGAAAGGTAAGAGGACGAAGGCCGTGCCCCGGACGACCCCACTGTTCACGTTGCACCGGTCGCGTTTCGCGAGAGGCTTGTAGCCGTGGTGCCCCTGAGCGCATACGTGGCGGTGAGCGCGATCCTGTTCGCGACCGGGCTGATCGGGGTCCTGGTCCGGCGCAACTTCATCATCGTGCTCATGGCCGTCGAGATCATGCTGAACGCGGCGAACATCAACCTCGTCGCGTTCTCGCACTACCTGGAGTCCATGGCTGGCCAGATCGTCGCCCTCTTCGTCATCGCCATCGCGGCCGGCGAGGCGGCGGTCGGGCTCGCGATCATCATCGTCGTGTTCCGCGGGAAGCTCTCGACCAACGTGGACGAGATGAACCTGTTGAAGTGGTGACGGTCCACGATGTTCGTCATTGCGGCGACGGGTCGTCCCCAAGGCGGAAGTCGGGGCCCAGCAGGAGCACGGGGGCGTGCGATCCCAGACCCGGGTTCCGGCGTTCGCCGCAATGGCGTACTCGACCACGGATTGCCACCGTCCGGGATGACGGTCTTGCTGAAAGCGGATAGCTAACCGCGAACCATGTCCGACCTCCTCGTCATCCTGATCCCGACCTTCCCGCTCGTGGCGGTGCTGCTCAACGGCCTGCTGGGGCACCGCTATTCCCACGAACTGGCGCATCGCCTGGCCTGGGGAGCGGTCGGCCTCTCCTTCCTCTGCGCGATGGCCGTCTTCGCCGACGTGCTGGGCGGCGGGGCGCGCGAGGTCGTCGTCTACAAGTGGATCTTCGGGGGGGATCTCACGATCAACCTGGCCTTCCTGGTCGACCCGCTCACCTGCATCATGCTGCTGGTCGTGACGGGCGTGGGCTTCCTGATCCATGTCTACTCGGTCGGGTACATGCACGGGGAGGAGGGCTTCACGCGCTTCTTCACGTACATGAACCTCTTCATGGTCTCGATGCTCCTGCTGGTGATGGGCAACAACTACCTGGTGCTCTTCATCGGCTGGGAGGGCGTGGGGCTCTGCTCCTACCTGCTCATCGGCTACTACTACGACCGCGTATCGGCGGCCAAGGCCGCGACCAAGGCCTTCGTCGTCAACCGGATCGGCGACGCGGGCTTCCTGCTCGCGATCTTCCTGGTCTTCGTGAACTTCAAGACGCTCGACTACACGCAGGTCTTCGCGCAGGCGGGGCAGCTCTCGACGGGCACGGCCACGGCGATCGCCCTCTGCCTGCTCGTCGGGGCGGTCGGCAAGTCCGCCCAGGTGCCGCTCTACACCTGGCTGCCCGACGCCATGGAGGGCCCGACGCCGGTGAGCGCCCTGATCCACGCCGCCACGATGGTGACCGCCGGCGTGTACATGGTCGTGCGCAACCACGTCCTCTACGACATGGCCCCGGCGGCCATGACGACCGTCGCCTGGGTGGGCGGGTTCACGGCGCTGTTCGCCGCGACGATCGGCCTGGTGCAGACGGACATCAAGCGGGTGCTGGCCTACTCGACCGTCAGCCAGCTCGGCTACATGTTCCTGGCCTGCGGGATCGGCGCCTACACGGCCGCGATCTTCCACTTGATGACCCACGCCTTCTTCAAGGCGTTGCTCTTCCTCTCCGCCGGCTCCGTGATCCACGCCCTGCACGGCGAGCAGGACATCCGCAAGATGGGCGGGCTCAAGGCCGCGATCCCCTGGACCCACGCCGTGTTCCTGATCGGCACGCTCGCGATCGCCGGCATCTTCCCCCTGGCCGGGTTCTGGAGCAAGGATGAGATCATGGCCCACGCCTTCGTCCACGGCTACTACCCGCTCTACGCCATGGCGGCCCTGGGCGCGTTCCTGACGGCTTTCTACATGTTCCGGCTGACGTACCTCACTTTCTACGGCGAGAGCCGGGTGGACCACCACACGGCGGCGCACATCCATGAGTCGCCGCTCGTGATGATGGGGCCGCTCGTGGTCCTGGCCGCGCTCTCCGTGATCGGGGGCTTCCCGGGCGTGCCGCCGGAGTCCGGCTGGTTCCACCACTTCCTGGAGCCGGTGACGGCGATCAAGGGCGGCGCGGGGGGGCACGAGGCGGGGTTCGGTCTCCTGATCGTCCTCATGGGCGTGGCGACCGTGATCGCCCTGGCGGGCTGGGGGCTCGCCCACTACCTCTACGCGGTCAAGCCGGAGGCGGCGGAGGACCTGGCCTCCCGGATGCCCGGCGCCTACACGACCCTGCTGAACAAGTATTACGTGGACGAGCTCTACGACGCCCTCTTCGTGGAGCCGACCAAGCGCCTCGGCCGACTGTGGGACCGGTTCGACCAGGCGGTGATCGACGGGGTCGTGCGCGGCGTCGGGCGGATGACGGAGGCGGGCTCGGCCGGGAGCACCTGGATCGAGAAACACGTGATCTACGCCGGCCTCAACGTGATCGGGTACGGCAACCACCTGGCCGCGCGCTCTTGGCGCCGGCTGCAGAGCGGCATGGTGCACCACTACGCGGCGATCATCGTCGCGGGCCTGTTCATCTTGGTGCACCTGATCCTGCTCTGGTGGAGCGGCTCCTCGGGGATCGGGGTGGCGTTGAAATAGTGCGGGGACGCGGTCAGCCGCCCCCCGGCGCTAAGGGTGTCACCCCGGCGGACGCCGGGGTCCAGTCCGGATTCTGGATGCCGGCTGTCGCCGGCATGACGCGACGGACGGCTGAGGCTGACGGTTGATGGTACCATGCTCGAAGAACTGACCTTCGGTTTTCCGATCCTGTCGCTGCTGGTCTTCCTGCCGCTGGCGGGCGCGCTGGTCCTCTGGCTGCTGGACGAGGAGGAGCTGATCAAGACCGCCGCGCTGGCGGTGTCGCTGGTCGAGCTGATCCTCGCCCTGGTCGTGCTGCTCCGCTTCGTGCCGGACTCGGCCGCGATGCAGTTCTCCGAGCGGCTCCGCTGGATTCCGCCCCTCGGCATCAGCTACCACCTGGCCGTGGACGGCATCAGCGTGCTCTTCGTGGGCCTGACCGCCTTCCTGACCGTGCTCGTCATCCTCTACTCCTGGGATACAGTCCGCTCGCAGGTGAAGCAGTACTTCATCGCGCTGCTGGCGCTGGAGACGACGACGGTCGGCATCTTCGTCTCGATCGACCTGATCCTGTTCTTCGTCTTCTGGGAGCTGATGCTGATCCCGAGCTACTTCCTGATCAAGCTCTGGGGCGGGGGCGCGGAGCGGCAGACGGCGGCGCTCAAGTACGTGCTCTACACCCTGCTCGGCAGCGTGTTCATGCTCGTCGGCTTCGTGCTCCTGGACCTGAACTACCACGAGTGGGCGGCCGGGCACCGGGTCGAGCCCGCCTACAGCTTCGATTTCCTCGATCTGCTCAGCGTACCGATCCCCGCCGGCAAGCAGGTCCTCATCTTCTGGCTCATCTTCATGGGGTTCGCGTTCAAGGCGCCGATCGTCCCCTTCCACACCTGGCTGCCCGACGCGCTGGTGGAGGGGCCCATCGGGATGTCGGTGGTTCTGGCCGGGATCAAGCTGGGCACCTACGGTTTTCTGCGGTTCAGCTTCCCGCTGCTGCCGGACGCTTCGCAGAACGCCACGGTCGTCACGATCGTCATGGCTCTCGGGCTGGCCGCGATCCTCTACGGGGCGATCATCGCCCTGATCCAGCCGGACTTCCGCCGGCTCCTGGCCTTCAGCAGCGTGAGCCACCTCGGCTTCGTCGTGGTCGGGCTGTTCGCGCTGAACTTCCAGGGGCTGCAGGGGAGCCTGCTGACGATGATCAACCTGGGATTCAGCACGGCGGGCCTGTTCTTCGTCGCCGGCTTTTTGTACTCGCGACGCCAGACGACCAACCTCTCGGCCTTCGGCGGGCTGGCGGCCAAGGTGCCGCTGCTGGCGACGTTCTTGCTCATCATCGGGCTGGCCTCGATCGGGCTGCCGGGCACGAACGGGTTCGTCGGCGAGTTCCTGATCCTGCTCGGGGCCTTCAAGGCGCACTGGCTGTACGGGGCGATCGCGGTCACCGGCGTGATCGTCGGCGCGGCCTACTTCCTCTGGTACTACGAGCGCGCCATGTTCGGGCCCCTGACGCCGGGCGCCGCGCAGGCCATCCCGGACCTCACGAGCCGGGAGAAGGTGATCGTGACGGCCTTGAGCGTGATGATCTTCTGGATCGGGCTCTACCCCGCGCCGTTCCTGCGGATGATGAACGGTTCGGTGCAGGCCGTGGTCGAGCGGCTGGACAAGCGAGGGCCGGCGGTGGCGCAGCAATCGTTAGGCGCAAGGGGGCGGGGGGCGGGGAATCGGTCGGGGGCGAGGAGTGAGCGGGGCGGGGCATCGAGCTCCACCGTTCTGTCTGCCTCGCCGCACTCCTTACCCCGTACTCCTTACCGGTTGTAAGCGATGGGCGACTCCACGCTGCTCGTCATCCTCTTCGCGCCCTTCGTCGGGGCCATCGCGCTGATCTTCGTGCCGAACCGGCAGGCGCTCCAGGTGCGCCTCGTCGCCGCGGCCTCGGCCTTCATCTCGATGATCGCCTCCTTCTACCTCTTCTACGCCTTCGATACGGCCCGGGGCGGCTACCAGTTCATCCAGCGGTTCGAATGGTCCAAGGAATTGGGCATCGCCTTCTACCTGGGCGTGGATGGGGTGGGCACGCCGCTGGTCCTGGCCTCCGCGATCCTCCTGTTCGCCGGCGTCCTCGTCTCCTGGCACATCAAGGACCGGACGAAGGAGTTCTACATCTTCCTGCTGATCCTGGCGGCGGCCACGATCGGCGTGTTCATGTCGCTGGACCTGTTCTTCCTGTACTTCTTCTACGAGATGTCCGTGATCCCGATGTACCTCCTGTTGGGCGTCTGGGGCAGCCACACCAAGGGCTACCTGGAGATGACCGACCCGGAGGGGCTCAAGAAGCGCGACTCGGTCGGCTTCATCTTCAACTTCGCGGCCAACAGCAAGGAATACGCCGCGATGAAGCTGACGCTCTTCCTCTCGGCGGGCGCCGTGGTGGCGCTCATGGGCATCCTGCTGATCTACAAGTTCTCGGGGCTGCACACCTTCGACATCCTGGTGCTCCGCGAGCAGGCGCATTTCTCCGGCGGCCTCGCGACGCTGATCTGGCTGCTGATCTTCTTCGGCTTCGCGTCCATCGCGCCGATCTGGCCGCTGCACTCCTGGTCGCCGGTCGGCCACGCGGCCGCGCCGGCCGCCACGAGCATGCTCCACGCGGGCGTGCTGATGAAGCTGGGGCACTTCTCGATCATCCGCGTCGCCTACGAGATCCTGCCGGAGACGACGCGGGAGCTGATGCCGATCGCGGCGGTGCTCTGCATCTTCAGCATCGTCTACGGCGGGTTCGTGGCCTTCTACGCCAAGGACACCAAGTACGTCATCGGCTATTCCAGCTCCAGCCACATGGGGTACGTCTTCCTCGGTATGGCGGCCCTGGACTACATCAGCCTCAGCGGCGCGGTGCTGTACATGTTCGCGCACGCGCTGGCCACGGGGATGCTCTTCGCCATGGCCGGCTGGGTCTACGACCAGACGCACACGCGCGACATCCCCTCGCTGGGCGGCCTCGTCAACCGCATGCCCTTCGTGGCCGGCTGCTTCCTGGTGGCCTGCATGGCTTCGATCGGCATGCCGGGGACGGTGAATTTCATCGCCGAGGTCATGATCCTGGTCGGGAGCTGGAATAAGTATCCCTTCCAGGTGTTCGTCGCCGTCGTCGGCATCGTGCTCACGATGGCCTATCTGTTCCGGATGATGCGCGGGGTGTTCTACGGACCGATGGACGCCCACTACACCCACGCCCACGACGCGATCGCGGCCGTGGACCGGGCCCCGCTGCTGCTGATGATCGCCTGCAGCATCACGTTCGGGCTCTTCCCGGGCCGGTTCTACGACGTGATCCGCGCGGGGACGGACCCGCTGGTCGCGCGCATCGCGAAGGTCGTGCCGCTCGCGGCCCAGAGCGGCGAGGCGTCAGGGGTGAGGCGTGAGGCGAACGCCCTCGACAATCCGAGCCCGATGGAGGTCACCGCCGGCAACTCCTCGCTCCCCGCCCCTCACCCCTCACGAGGATTGGAATGACCTTCAACCTCACGTTATCGGGCTCCGATCTCCTGCTCATGCTGCCGGAGCTGTTCCTCACGCTCTGGCTCTGCGTGGTGCTGGCGGTGGACTTCCTCATGCCGCGGCTGCCCAAGGAGCGCATCGCCTACCTGAGCGCGGCCGGGCTGGGGGTGGTGCTCGCGACCCTCGTCTGCTTCGACGTCCAGGGGATCACCGGCTCGCTGTTCAACCGGATGTTCGTCCTGGACCGGCTCTCGCTCTTCTTCAAGATCTTCGTCGTCGCGGCGACCCTGTTCGTCGTGCTCGCCTCGATCGACTACGTCCGGCGCTTCCGATTCTTCAAGGGCGAATACTACTTCCTCGTCCTCATGTCCGCGCTGGGCATGATGTTCATGGCCTCGGCCAACGACCTCCTCTCGGTCTTCATCACCCTGGAGTTCTCGACCTTCGGCTTCTACGTGCTCGTGGCCTACCTGCGGGAGGACGTGGCGTCCAACGAAGCGGGGCTCAAATTCTTCATCCTCGGCGTGTTCGCCGCCGGCCTGCTGGCCTACGGCATCAGCCTCGTCTACGGCGAGACGGGCAAGCTGGTGTTCGCCGACATCGCAGGCGCCCCGGTGACGCCGGGGCTGGTGATCGGCTTCCTGTTGATCTTCGCCGCGCTGGGCTTCAAGGTCGGGGCGGTGCCGTTCCACTCCTGGATTCCCGACACCTACCACGGCGCGCCGACGCCCGTGACCGCGTTTTTGTCCATCGCGCCCAAGGGGGCCGCCTTCGCCATCCTGCTCCGCATGTTCCTGGTGTCGCTCGCGACGCTGAAGCCGGCCTGGGTGCTGCTGCTGGTGGGGGCCTCGATCCTCTCGATGACCTACGGGAACATCGTCGCGATCGCCCAGAAGAACATCAAGCGGCTGCTCGCCTACTCCGGCATCGCGCAGATCGGCAACGTCCTGATCGGCCTGGCGGCCGGCACGAAGATGGGCGAGGACGCGATCCTGTTCTACCTGCTGACCTACCTGTTCGCCAACCTGGGCGCCTTCGCGATCGTCATCGCGATCGGCAACCTGATCAACAGCGACGAGATCGAGGACTACAACGGCCTGAACCGGCGGTCGCCCTTCCTCGCCTTCGCGATGCTGGTCTTCCTGCTCTCCCTGGCCGGCGTGCCGCCGCTCGCCGGCTTCATCGGCAAGCTGTACATCTTCCTCGCCGCGATCAACGAGGGGCTCTACACGCTCATCCTCGTCGGGCTCGTCAACATCGTGATCTCGATGTACTACTACCTGATCGTGGTCAAGAAGATGTACATCAACGAGCCGCACGACCCCTCGCCCCTGACCATCTCCACGCCGATGAAGGCGGTGGTCTACGCGGGCCTGGCCGGCACGTTGATCCTGGGCATCTACCCCAAGCCCTTCATCGAATGGGTCATCGCCGCGACCATGATGGTCTCGAACCTCGCCGCTCCGGCCGCCTCCCTGCCTCCGACACTGCCCTTCGGCGGCTGATGACCGGCCGCCTGGCCGAGGGTGGACGTACCCGCAGGGCTCCGGCCCTGGCGTGTGCCTGCGCGCTCGCGGCCTGCGCGGCGATGGCGCCGAGCCTGTCCGCCGAGGAGGTCCGATGGGAGCGGCTCGCGGACGGCCTCGATGCGGCCTGGTGGGCGCCCGGCGAGGGGTGCGGGCAGCGGGTGCCGCCGCTCGTCGTCGTGCGCGTGGACCCGGAGCGGTACCGGTTCGCGACCTATCATTACCGTGACGAGGGGCTGGCGGAGCCGCCGACGATCGAGCAGTGGCGGCAACGGGTCGGCGCGATCCTGCTCGTCAACGCGGGCCAGTTCGCGGAGGACTACGCCTACCTGGGCTTGCTCTATAAAGATGGCCGGTCGCTCGGCGGGAAGCGGCATCCGCAGTGGCAGGGCCTGTTCGTCGCGGAGCCGGCCGAGCCCGGCCTGCGCAAGGCGCGCGTGCTCGACCTGACGGCGGAGCCCCTGGCGCCCAAACAGCCTGCCTACCGCGAGGCAGCCCAATCCCTGATGCTGGTGGACCGCGCGGGAAGGCCCCGGGTGAAGCAATCGGGCAAGCGCGCGCACCAGACGGTAGTGGGGGAGGACGGGGCGGGGAACATCCTCCTGCTCAAGACCGCGGAGGCGGTGACGCTCTGGGACCTGGCCCTCTGTCTACGGGATCGGCTGCCGTCCCTGGTCCAGGCGATGGCGATGGACGGGGGCAATTCGTCCGACCTGCTGATGGCCGGGTCGCTGCTGGAGCGGCGGGCGGGGCGGGGGGGCGAGGCGCCGCCTTGGGTGGCGCTGGCGGACGGGAGCGGAACGGGACACATCCCGCTCCCGGCGGTGATCGGGATCTTCCCGAGGAACTAGCCGACGGCGGGCGGTGGGGGCAGCTCACCGCGGCGGGGGCGCGATCGGGTAGCCGGCCGCCTGCCAGGCGTTCATGCTGCCCGCCACGTTGTACACGTTCTTGTAGCCGAGGTCGGCCAGCGTCTCCGCGGCGATGTTGCTGCGCTTTCCGGACTGGCAGTAAACGACGATGTGGTCGTCCGGCTTGGCGCCGATCTCCCTGTGGCGTTGTTTGATCTGCGTGTATTCGATGTTCATGTCCGTGCCCGGGATGACGCCGCCCGCATGCTCCTCGGGCGAGCGGACGTCGATGAGGAAGAAGCCCTTGTTCTGGTTCCTGGCCTTCTCCAGCCCGGCCCGGAGCTGGGAGACGGTCAGCACGTAGGAGTGATAGGCCTGGACGCCGCCGCCGACGGCCAGGATCAACGCCAGCCCCAGCCCGAGGCCGGCGAGCGCGGTGCGGGGTGTCATGGTCAGCCTCCTGTGAAACCTGGTGAGGGGGAATGAACCGGTGCCGCCATCATAAGATTGCGGAGAAAGCCCGGTCAAGGGTGCTCCTGGTCTGTCTCCTGCTGTGCGCGGGCTGTGGCGAGGGGGCGAAGCTCGTCCGGTCCGATGACCGGGGCGGCATCGTCACCTATCCCTACCGCGAGGAGGTCGGCCACATGGTGACGAAGTTCCGCGGCGAGGCGATCGCGCTCATCGAGCAGCAATGTCCGCGGGGCTATCAGATCGTCCGGGAGGGGGAGGCCAGGGGACGGGGGCGGATCGTCCAGAGCGCGGCGGGCGCGGAGGTCGTCGCTGAACACCGCTGGGCGATGCAGTTTAGCTGCCAATAGGGGTGGCGCGCCGCCTCGGTTTCAGCGCCGGCCGCCGTCCCAGACCGCCATCAGGTCGTCGATCGTCAGCAGGCTGTAGAGCGTCACGCCCTCCGCTTCCACCCGCGCCCGCCCGCTCTGCTCCCTGCGGTCCACGATCACCAGCGCGTGCTCGACCTTGAGGCCGAAGTCCCGCGCCGCCGCGAGGGCCTTGAGCACCGACCCGCCGCTCGTCAGCACGTCGTCCACGATCAGCGCCCGGTCCCCCGGTCGCGCCGCCCCCTCGATCAGCTTGCCGAGCCCATGGCCCTTGGCCTGCTTGCGCACGACGAAGGTCCGCCACTCCCGACGGTCCTTCGCGCGGAAGGCCTCGTCCGAGATGGCGGTCGCGATCGCGATGGCGCCGAGCTCCAGCCCGCCGAGGCAGTCGAACGACAGGCCGGCCAGCCGCTCGCAGGCCAGTTGCGCGACCAGGAGCCGCGGTCCGGGATGGGCCATCAGGCTCCGGCAGTCCACGTAGAAGGGACTGACCGCGCCAGAGGCCAGCGTGAAGCCCGCGCCGCGGTCCCACTTGAAGGACTGGGTGGCGAGAAAGGTGCGGGCCAGGTCGTCCGTCAGCATGCGCGGGTTCTTCCTGCGGCCGTGATGGGGGCGATCATACAGGGGGGAGAGCCGAGCGATCAAGCCGGCACGGCGCCCGGCCCTCCGGTCACTTACCGTTGACCGCCGCGTAGTCCTTGGCGAACTGGTCCGCCTTCCGCGCCACGATGTCGCGGATCTGCTTGAGGTTATCGTCCGGGACCGCGGTGATGAGCGCGGGCGGGGACCAGGTGACGGCCGTGACCTGCGCCTCCTCGTCGCGCATGAGCCGGACCCGCTGCCGGAGCTCCAGCTCGACGCAGAGGAAATAGCGGCCGATCTTGTCGTGGAGCGTGCTGACGCGGATGATCAGGGCCGCCGCCGGCGCCGTCTTGAGCCGGTCCTTCCGGCCGAGCAGGGGCACGCCGACCTTCCGCAGCCGTTCCCTGGCGGCCTCCTCGATCTCGGAGGGGCGCAGGCCCGCGTCCTGGACGTCGGGGCTCAGCTCGTCCACGATCACTTCCAGGCCCGGCAGGCCGCGGAGCGACTCCCGGCCCTGCTGCTCCGCCGCACCCTCCGCCCAGGCCGGCGCGGCCACGCACAGGAGTAGTCCCAGCGCCGGCGCCAGGCTGCGGCACAGGGCCGGGCGATTCATCCCCGCGAGCGACATGGCCTCCTCCTCCTCTCCGGTGACGATGTGTGGCCAGTGTACGTCAGCGTGCGGTCGGTGGCAACGGGCTGGCGAGGCGGCCGGGCGCTGGGACTCGCGGGCCTCCTGATGCTGGCCGCGCAGCCGGCGCTCGCGGCGGAGGGTCTGCCGCCGGGCCAGTCCAACTGCTATGTCTACCTGCCCAACGCGACGTCTCTCGGGGCGATCCTCTCGCAGGCGGACGGCACTGACCGGGCGATGAGCCAGGAGGTCGAGGGTGCCTACCAGTTCGCCGCCGCGACGGGCCCGGTGATCTGGAAGGACAAGCCGCCCCTCGGCTTCGAGGTCGCCATCCTGGAGGCCGGCCCCACGGCCGCCAAGCTCCGCCTCTATCGGACCGCGGCGGATGCCGGCAAGAAGTGGAAGGCCACCATGTGCTCACTGCAGAAGGAGAAGCCGTGAGGGGGCTTCGCCCCGGCCCTGGATGCGGACTTGGTAGACGTGCTGGGGATCGTAGGGCATCGGCTTGCCGGCGAGGTCGGGAAGCCCCCTGTCGTCGATCCGGAGCTGGTTCCAGCCCTGGCCCTCCTTGCCGCAGCGCCATTCGGCGGAGCACCACAGGGCGTCCAGCCCGTCCGTTTTGTCCCTCCAGTCGCTGATCACGCCGCTCGCCTCGATCACGTACCAGCGGCCACGCTCCAGGGCCGTCGCGCTCCTCACCTTGACGGGCTTGTCGTTGGGGATGACCAGGGTCTTGCCCGCGGCGCCCTTCTCGACGAAGGTGATGGAGCCGACGTCCTCCTTGCTCACCGGCACCGTCACGACCGTCCCGTCCTTGAGGTCGACCGTCATCTCCGCGTGCGCCTGGCCCCACGGTCCGAAGAACGCCAGGCCGGCCAGGGTGATGATGAGACGTTTCGACACGGCGCCTCCTTATCTGACCAACGGCCACCGCCTCGCCGAATCGCGTTGCCCATGCTGTTGTGGAGCCTTCGCCGAAAAGGTCACGCGGATGGCGTGGGAAAGTCCGTGAGTCGAGCGAGGCCGGGAGGACGATGGGGGGAATGATGGAGAAGCGCCCGCCTCGTGCGGCGTCCCGTCATTCAGTTCGTCATTCCGGCAAGGGCCGCCAGGCAGCCGCGAGCCGGAATCCAACGTCCTTACGCGAGCCTGGATGCCGGCTTCCGCCGGCATGACCATGCCACGAACTTGTGGGACGAAGCACTAGCCCGCATTACGCACGAACGCTTCTGCTGCAATCGCACATGCGCGGCTGCGACAAGCCTGGTCGCGGAGTCTGTGCGGCCAGGCGGGCGGGCTCGCCCCTCAGTCGGTCAACGTACTGGCAAGGAGTACGCTTCCCGCCCTCGGGGCTCCACGCGCCCGTCTCGCCAGCGACTGCGCGATTTCGCGACGAACCGCCGTGAATAATGTGGGATGGGATGAAAGGTGGTGCCGAAGCCGGGATTTGAACCCGGACACCCTTGCGGGCGCCAGACCCTGAATCTGGTGCGTCTGCCAGTTCCGCCACTTCGGCACTTGAGGGATGCTGAAATAAGCCTATAACTTCGTTCTCGCGTCGCTCAAGCCCTCGACGTACCGACCAAAGAGTACGCCTCGGGCTCTCGCGCGCTGCGGCCTTAGTTCTAGGCGCATTCGAGCATCCCTGAAGGATGCGAAGCCACCTCGGAGGCGGCATTATCACTGATCGGCCGCGGTCGCGTCAAGGCGAGCCGGCGGGCTGCGGCAGCCCGGCGATGGCGCTCGTCGGCCGCCAGCCCTCGGCGGGAATGTGGCGGGTGTCGCCGCAGAGGACGATCCGCTCGCGGGCGAGGCCGGCCGCGCCGAGCAGGAAGGGGGCGGGGATCAGGGGCGCCTCGTCGGCGAGCAGCACGTCGAAGCGGACGCGGCTGAAGAGCGGGTCGGAGACGACGCGCGCAGCCGAGGTGACGACCAGCCGCCGGTTCTGGATGAAGCCCTGGCGGTTGGTCCCTTCCTCCGCGGCGAGCAGCTCCCGGATCTTCCTGGTCCCGCCCAGCCGGATGATCTCCTCCTTCAGCTCGTTGTACTCCGGCCGCAGCTCCTTGGGGATCGCCGCCTCCGGCTTGAGCTCCTCGATGCGGTGCTGGGCGACCTCCAGCTCCTTCATGAGCCGCTGCACCTGCTCCTCGTGCAACCGCCGGTACTCCGGCAGCGACTGCTGGTTCTTGCCCACGGTCTGCATGCCGAGCCGCTTCCAGATCGGGAGCGCCTCGTACTCGGCCAGCGTCTTGTCGATCTCCTTGATCTTGCCCTGCAGCTCGCTGAGCTGGTGGAGCAGGCGCCATTCCAGGTGCTTGACCTCGTCGAGGTCCTTCTGCTTCTCGGCCTTGTAGGCGAGCAGGGGCGTCAGCTCGCGGAACCGCTCGTACTTGCGCCGGAGCGACGCCTTGCCGGCGCGCGCCTTGGCGAAGAACTGGTGCATCTGGGCTTCGAAACCCAGGTCCTGGAGCGCCATCCCGGCGGCCTCCCCCGACACGGCCAGCTCGTAGCGGCAGAGCAGGCTCTTGTACGTGGTCAGGCCGCCGGCCCGCATGGCGCGGGCCAGGAGGCCGAGCAGCTCATCCGCGTCCCGGTGGCTCGGGCTGACGAGCAGCAGCCGCTTGTTGGCGCGGACCAGTTCCACCGCCAGCGTGACGAGCTTCGCCCGCCGCGCGCCGGGGTCGTCGGCCCAGATGGTGGTGAAGGCGGCCGAGCCGGTCGCGGCGCGCGCCTCCGGAGCCCCCGCCTGGTCCGGGTCGAGCCAGGGGAGCAGCCGCTCGGCCGGCCCGAGCGTATACCAGTCGGTCTTGACCTCCATCTCGGCGAGCCGCTTGGCGGCCCCGTCGAAGAAGGCGGTGGCGTCCGGCACGATGGTGGCCGACGCGAGCGTCTGCCCGATCGCATCGAAGGTCTGGACCCAGGCCAGACCCTCGGCGCGGCCGACGACGACGCCCTCGGTCGGCTCCGTGTCGTCCGGCGGAATGACGGTGACGGGCAGGTCCTCGAACAGGGGCGCGTCGGCGGGCACGGACAGGGTATAGAGGTGGAGGGCGCCGACCGTCGCCAGGCGGCGGCCGCCGCTAGAGGCGATCGGCCGATCCAGGCCGCGCGGGGCGGCGGCGTCGCGCTCCGCGGCCAGGGCGCGGGCGAAATGGTCGAGGAGCTCCAGGGTGGTCATGGGGGTGAAGGCTCGGAGATCAACCGGCACGGCGCCCGCCGGCCGTCACCTTGAGGTCGCGACCTCCGTGGGGCGCCGTCGGGGCGCTATCTTACCCGCCGGCCTTCGGGCCTGTCCACTGGCCGGAGGCGCGAATCGCCGCGTTGACATTTGACCATGCGATCTATATGATTTCTGCTTTCTCAAGAAGGAGTTAGCCCTATGAAGGTGATTCTGCAAGAGAACGTGGACGGCGTCGGGCACGTGGGGGACCTGCTGGATGTCTCCGCGGGGTTCGCGCGCAACTTCCTCCTCCCCCGCAAAAAGGCGCTGGAGGCCAACCCCCGCAACGTGAGGGCCCTGGAGCACGCGAAGCGGGTGACGGCGGAGAAGGCCAGGAAGGAGAAGCTGGAGTTCGAGGCCCTCGCCAAGAAGCTCTCCGCGGTGTCCCTGACCTTCACCGTCCAGGCCGGCAAGGAGGACAAGCTCTTCGGCTCGGTGACGAGCAAGGACCTCGCCGAGGCGTTGGCCGAGAAGGGCTTCGAGGTGGACCGCAAGAAAATCCAGCTCTCCCAGCCCATCAAGGAGCTGGGCACCTCCACGGTGCCGGTCAAGCTCCATCGGGACGTGACCGCGACGATCTCCGTTCAGGTGATCAAGAAGGAAGAGCCGAAGAAGGAAGAGACGGAGGCCGCGCCCGCGGAGGCGTGAGCCTGTCCCCTCCCCGCCCCTCCGCAGGGGACGACACCACGACCCGTGACCGCCCAAGCCAGGAGCATGCATGCGTAACGCCGTCGGCTCGTTGAAAGCGCTGAAGCAGACCGACCCCGCCGTCTACAAGGCCATCCAGGGCGAGGAGCGCCGCCAGAAGGAGAAGGTGCTCCTGATCGCCTCGGAGAACTTCGCCAGCCCCGCGGTCCTGGCCGCCCAGGGCTGCCTGATGACGAACAAGTACGCCGAGGGCTACCCGGGCAAGCGCTACTACGGCGGCTGCCAGTACGTGGACGCGGTCGAAGAGCTGGCGATCCAGCGCTGCCGGCAGATCTTCGGCGCGGACCACGTGAACGTGCAGCCCCACTGCGGCTCCCAGGCCAACATGGCGGCCTACCTCTCGGTGCTCAAGGCCGGCGACGTGATCCTGGGCATGGACCTCTCGCAGGGCGGCCACCTCACGCACGGCAGCCGGGTGAACTTCTCCGGCATCCTGTTCCGCTCCTATTTCTACGGCGTGGACCGGGCCACGGAGACGATCGACTACGACGCGGTCCGGAAGATCGCCGAGGAGTGTCGGCCCCGGATGATCGTGGTCGGGGCGAGTGCCTACCCCCGCGTGCTGGATTTCCCGAAGTTCCGGGCGATCGCCGACGCGGTCGGCGCCTACCTGCTCGTGGACATCGCCCACATCGCCGGGCTGATCGCCGCGGGGCTGCACCCGAACCCAGTGCCCTACGCGGACTTCGTCACGACCACCACCCACAAGACGCTGCGCGGTCCGCGCGGCGGGATCATCATGTGCAAGGCCGAGCACGCCAAGGCCGTGGACAAGGCCATCTTCCCCGGCATCCAGGGCGGGCCGCTGATGCACGTGATCGCGGCCAAGGCCGTGGCGCTCCAGGAAGCGCTGTCGCCCTCGTTCACGGCCTACCAGACGCAGGTGCTCGCCAACGCGCGGGCACTGGCCTCGGGGCTCGCCGAGCGCGGCTATCGCGTGGTGTCGGGCGGCACCGACACCCATCTCCTGCTCATCAACCTGAGCGGCAAGGGGCTGACCGGCAAGGAGGCCGAGGCGGCGCTGGACCACGCCGGCATCGTCGTGAACAAAAACACCGTCCCTTACGACGAGAAGCCGCCCGCCGTCGCGAGCGGCATCCGCATCGGTGCGCCCATCGTCACCACGCGCGGCATGCGCGAGCCCGAGATGGCCGAGATCGTCGGGATGATCGACCGCGTGCTCGCGAACGTGAAGGACAAGGCTGCGCAGCGCGAGGTCCGGCAGCAGGCCAAGGCGCTGTGCAAGCGGTTTCCCTTCTTTTACACCGACGGAGCGTCGCCCGCCTGAGCCGGGGGGATCCTCGTGAAGTGTCCCTTCTGCGATGAGGTCGAGGACAAGGTGGTGGACTCCCGGATGGCCAAGGAGGGCGAGGTCATCCGGCGCCGCCGCGAGTGCCTCGGCTGCAAGCGGCGGTACACGACCTACGAGCGGATCGAAGAGAGCCTGCCCGTCGTCGTCAAGAAGGACGGGCGTCGCGAGCCCTTCGATCGCGCCAAGATCCTGGCCGGTCTCAAGAAGGCCTGCGAGAAGCGCCCCATCAGCACGGCCACCATCGAGGCCGTGGCGGACCGCCTGGAGAAGCGGTTCCAGGAGCTGGGGGAGACGGAAATCTCGAGCCGGGCCATCGGCGAGGAGGTCATGAAGGAGCTGCACCAGCTCGACCAAGTCGCCTACGTCCGGTTTGCGTCCGTCTACCGGGAGTTCAAGGACATCGACCAGTTCATGGACGAGCTCAAGGCCCTGGCCCGCGAGCGGCGGGAAAAGTAGCGCCCCGTCCATGCCGCCCCCTCGCCCATCCCCCTCGCCGTCCCCCGCCTCGCGGGCCGGGAGCCTACGCCGCGGGCCGGGTCGCCGTGCGGGGGAAGAGCCCAGGCCCGCCAAGCGCGCCGGGCCCAAGGCCGCCCGGTCTCGGAAGGCCGCCGAATCCACCGCCGCCACGCACGTCGCCATCATCGGCGCCGGCCGCGGCGGGACCGCCCTCATGGAGATCTTCGCGAAGGACCCGCTCGTGAAGATCGTGGGCGTGGCGGAGACCAACCCCCTCGCGCCCGGCGTCCCGCTCGCCCGCAAGCTCGGCATTCCCCTCACGCGGAACTACAAGGAGCTGCTCGCGCTGGAGTCGGTGGACCTGGTCATCGACGTCAGTGGGAGCCCCGAGGTGGGACGCAGCCTCCAGGCCTTCCACCGGATGGGCGTCGCGGTCATCGGCGGCGCGAGCGCCAAGTTCATGTGGCAGCTCATCGAGGCGAGGATCCGCGCGACCTCCGAGATCGAGAAGACGCTGAACAAGTACCAATCGCTCTACCGGCTCTACGTCAAGGAGTCCGGCGCCGCGGTCACCGAGGAGCGGACCCGGATCGCCTGCGAGATCCACGACGGCCTGGTGCAGAACCTGGCTGGCGTCAACTTCAAGCTGGACCTCTGCCAGGAGTTGCTGGAGCGGGACCCCAAGGCCTGCATGACCACGCTGCGCGAGACGCGGCAGCAGCTCAAGCTGGCCATCCAGGAAGCGCGGCAGGTGATCTTCAACCTGCGGCCGGTCCACTACGACAAGCTGGACCTCATCCCCGCCCTGACGAATTACCTGAAGTCCTACGAGAGCCAGTACCACATCAAGACGGAATTCGCCGTCTCGGGGGACGAGACGACTCTGTTTCCGAAGACCAAGATCTTCCTGTTCCGCATCGTCCAGGAGGCGTTGAGCAACGTCCAGAAGCATGCGCGGGCCGACGGCGTGTCGGTCGAGCTGGCGATCGAGCGGGACGCGCTGACGGTGACGATCACCGACAACGGCATCGGCTTCGACGTGGAAGCGGCGTCGTGCGACCCGGAGAAGTGGGATCACTTCGGGCTGCGCGGCATCGTCGAGCGCGCGCGGCTCATCGGTGGCGAGGCGCGGATCGAGTCATGGAAGGGGCGGGGCACCCGGATCGCCATCTCGGTGCCGTTGGTCAAGAAGGAGGCCGGTCGCGATGGAGCGGATTAAGGTCCTGATCGCCGACGACCACCGGGTGGTGCGGGAGGGGCTGGCGGCGATCCTGAAAACCAAGGAGAACATCCAGGTGGTCGGCGAGGCGCAGGACGGCCAGGAGGCCGTGGAGAAGGCCCGCGCCCTCCTGCCCGACGTGATCCTCATGGACGTGAGCATGCCCCGGATGACCGGCGTGGAGGCCACGCGGATCATCAAGCGCGAGTTCCCGCACATCGGGGTCGTCGCGCTGACCATGTACGAGGAGCAGCAGTACATCTTCGACCTCGTGCGGGCGGGGGCGACGGGCTACCTGCTCAAGGACACGGACTCGGCCCAGATCGTGGCGGCCATCCGGGCCATCTATCGCGGGGAATCGCTGATCCATCCCTCGGTGGCGAGCAAGATCCTGGCGGAGTTCTCGCTGCTGACGCAGAAGGGGAAGGGTAAGAAGCCCGCGTGGGTGGAGCACGACCTCACCGAGCGCGAGATCACCGTGCTCAAGCTCGTCGCGGACGGGAAGACCAACAAGGAGATCGCCAACAGCCTCGACCTGTCCGAGAAGACGGTCAAGAACCACGTCCGCAACATCTTCCACAAGCTTCAGGTCTACGACCGGACCCAGGCGGCCATCCTGGCCATCCGCAAGGGGCTCATCCAGCTCGAGCCGCATCCCTAGCGAAGCGATCGGTGCCGGCATCACGGCGCAATCCGTCATCCCGGCGCAAGCCGGGATCCAGCCCCCGGTCCTGGACCCCGGCGTCCGCCGGGGTGACGGGGCGGGAGCGCGACCGACGCCCAGGAGTGGGTTCCATCCGGGGCCGGGTGACGCATGAATGAGAGCCCCCGGCGCCGGCGGCCGAGGCCCGAGCGCGTCTTACCCGTAGCGGTCTTCGTCCCACGGCAGCGCGGTGTTCGAGTAGCCGCGCACTTCCCAATAGCCCGGCCGGTCCTGTTCCAGAAACGTGATCGTCTTCACCCACTTGGCCCCCTTCCAAGCATAGCGCTTGGGTACGAGCACGCGGGCCGGGCCCCCGTGCTCGCGGGGCAGGGGCTCGCCGTTCCAGGTCGCGGCGAGCAAGACATCCTCATCGTCGCAGGCGTCGAGGGGGAGATTGGTCGTATAGCCGTCGTAGGAGGTGAAGAAGACGAAGCGGGCCTCGGGGCGGGGACGCGCGAGATGCAGGAGATGGCGGAAGGCGACGCCAGTCCACTCGTTGTCGAAGGTGCTCCACGTCGTCACGCAATGAAAGTCGGAGACGATCTGCGTCTGGGGTTGGGACAGAAAGTCTCGCCAGGTCCAGGTCAGGGGCCGTTCGACCGATCCCCCCACTGTCAGGGTCCAGGTCGCCGGGTCGATCTCCGGATGGATGCCGAGGTCCAGGACGGGCCAGCCCTTGGTCACGTGTTGGCCTGGCGGCAGCCGGTCGCGCCTGGGCCGCAGATCCTGGGTCACCCCTTCTTCAACCAGGCCTCGCTTGAGCCTGGCCCATTCTTCTTTCTTGGTGATCAAGCGGTCGTTCGGTTCCATGCGGTGGCCTCCGGCGAGCGGCGGGCACTCTAGCACGGGCTTGTCGGAACTCGCAACGGACATGGGAAAGGGCCTCGGTTCCCCGTGAAAAAGCCACACCTGTTAGGTTTTTACCACAGCCTGAACCGGCTACACGCTAATCGTCGTCGTGTTTTCAAGGACTTGCGGAGAATTTTATTGGCACGCCAGTTGCTTTTTCTTCGACGCACCATTGGAGGGAGGGGGTATGCGTCAGCAACAGACTGTGGCTCGGACGGTGACGTGCTCGGGGATCGGGCTCCATTCCGGCAAGCCGGCGACGCTCACCCTTCGTCCTGCGCCCGTCGAGACGGGCATCATGTTCATTCGACTCCATAACGGCCGGCCGGTGGCGGTCCGGGCGGCGGTTTCCAACCTGGTGCCGACGGAGCTCTGCACGGCGATCCAGGTCAACGGCAGCGAGATCAAGACGATCGAGCATGTGCTCGCCGCGTTGGCGGGGCTGGAGATCGACAACGTCTATGTCGAAGTGGATGCCGGCGAAGTGCCGGCGATGGATGGGAGCGCGGCGGCCTTCGTCCAGTTGGTGCGCGCGGCGGGCATCGCCCGCCAGGGCCGGCCGCAGCCCTACCTCAAGATTCTCGAACCGATCGAGGTGAGCGACGGGGCGCGCCGGGTGGTCATCGAGCCGGCCGCGAGCCCGCGCATCACCTATACGATCAGCTATCCCCATCCGCTCATCCAGACCCAGACCTGCGCGTTCGAGTTGTCGGCCGCGTCGTTCGCGGAGCAGATCGCCTCGGCGCGGACCTTCGGCTTCCTGCGGGAGGTGCAGTGGCTCTGGTCCAAGGGGTTGGGGCTGGGCGGCTCGCTGGACAACACGATCGTCCTGTCCGAGGACGGCATCCTGAATGCCTCGGGGCTGCGCTTCGCGGACGAGTTCGTCCGGCACAAGGTGCTCGATCTGATCGGCGACCTGGCCTTGCTGGGCATGCCCTTCATCGGCCATCTCACCGCCGACCGCTCGGGCCACGCGATGCACACGCGATTGGTGGAACAGATCCTCAAGCGGGAGGACGCGTGGGTGCTCGTGAACACCGCCGAGGAGGCGCAGGCGGCGGTCGCGAAGCCCAGGCGCCCCGCCTTCATCGGCGCGGCCGGCGCGACCCTCCACGCCTCGACCCCCTGCTGACCGACTTTCCCCACCGAAGACGTTCAGACCTCGGTCTGACCCTTTCAGCGCGCGGGCAAAAAGAAACGCCGGGAGCGGGTGGCCCCACTCCCGGCGTCGCTGTAGGGGAGGCTTACTTCTTCTTCTTCTTCGCAGCCTTCTTCGTCGCCAAGACCCTCACCTCCTTTCGTGGGCTAAACGGCGTCCACTGCCTCAGCGTGGCTCCGACGTCAGACCGCTTCCGAGAACGGAGCCTCCAACACCTCGAACGTATTCGGCCCGACTTTCTTGAACCGCCGGTCCCGCTTCAGCGAGGTGGCCACAGAGGTCAGGGGGGTTTTCCCCTTGATCTGCATGCCGCCCTCGACTAGGCGCTGGAACAGCTCCTTGGCGTGCATGGCGCGGCGGGCCTCCCGGAGGATCTGGTAGGCGGCTTCGGGCACGCTCATCCCCACGTACTTGCTTCGACCGAGCAGGATTTCGCGGGATTGGTCCGTGACGTCGGTGACGGGAAGGGGGCGCGCCCCCTTTTCGTCGGTGATGATCTGGCTCGACAGGCTGGCGAGCTTGGCCTTGTCGGCCTCGACCCGGTAGAGGGTTTCGGCGAGCTCCAGGTATTTCTTAATGGTGGCAATTTCCTCTTCGAGTCGGCCGCGCTTTTTTTCCAGTTCCTGCAGGCGGTTTTTGTAGACACTGATGCGCTGCTCAAGGCCGACGATGATGTCTTTCAGCTCTTCCACAAGCAAGTCCTCTTGACAGCATGCTTGCTTTGTAGCAGAGCTTCAGAATCCTGTCAACAAAATTTTTTACAAACCGCCATGATATTTTTTGAGCGAAAGGAACAAGCCATCGAATACATTGATTCACCGATATGTCAAGGCTTGATCGTCCCGTATGTCCGCCTTCGCAGAGGCCCGCACCGCCTCAGGTGGGCGGGTTCTCCTGGCCACCCCCAATCGCCTGTGGTAAAGTGAGCGCTCGAACAAGCATCATGCTTACGACCAAGGAGGAGGCTATGCGATTCCCCACCGGTTCCATCCTCGCCCTCGCGCTGCTGATTCCAGTCGGCTGCAGCGCGCCCTACCACGGCGCCGGCCACGGCATGTCCATGGAAAAGGGGCTGGGCGAGGTCAAGGCGATCATCGCCAAGAACGTGAAGGATCAGGACAAGGCGGCGAAGGCCCAAGCCCTCCTCGACGAGATCGTCGCGGAGGTGAAGGCGGTGCGTGAGGAGAACAGGAAGCTGCACGGGCGGCTCTACGAGCTGAACGCCGACTACAACGCCCCGCCCGAGGACTTCACCAAGGTCCTGGACGAGCTGAGCAACAGCCGCATGCGGTCCGCCACGAAGATCCTCGGGCTCCGTTTCAAGATGAAGGAGCTGATGACGGCCGAGGAGTGGAAGGCGGTCAACGACGGAATGAACGAGTATCGCGGGAACTATCAGCGGAAGGAGGCGGGAGGGGACGCGCGGGGCGGCTACTGACCGGGCCGGCGCGCGTCCGCGTCCGGCACGCGGTTCAGGAAGAGCAGTTCCGCCTCGCTCTCGTGCAGGCGCAGGGCGGTCAGCGAGGCGTGGTCGATCCGCAGTTGTCGGCTGGTCCGCAGGCTGAGCGACAGATAGTGGGCGACGACGGCGCGCACGACGTCCGCGTGGGAGACGCAGAGGAGCGGGCCGTCCGGCTGGCGGGCCAGGGCCCGCTCCACCGCCGCCACCGCCCGCGCCTGCACCTCGCCCAACGTCTCGCCCCCCGGCGGCCTCGTCCGCTCCGGCGCCAGGTACAGGTCGCGCCGCGCGATCTCATCCGCGAGGTCCCGCCAGAACAGGCCCTCCCACTCGCCCACCCCGATCTCCGTGAGCCCGCCGTCCTGCTCCACCGGCAGCCGAAGCCGTTCGGCCAGGAGCTCCGCCGTCTCACGCGCCCGGGCCACCGGGCTGGAGAGGAGCAGGCGGACGCCCAGGCCCTCGACGTCGTAGGCGAGCCGCCGCGCCTGCTCGCGACCCCGCTCGTTCAAGGGCACGGGCCGCTCGCCCATGATTTGCCCGCTGACGTTCCAGTCCGTCTCCCCGTGTCTGGCGAGGTACAAGATCGGCATGGGATCTACTTCGCCTCCGCGGCCGTTCCGGCGATCGGGACGCGCGTCCAGGCCTTCCCCCCGTCCCGGCTCACGTAGAGCCCGCTGCCGTTCGTGCCGCAGTAGAGGAGGTTCCGGTCCGCCGGGCTCATGACGAGGGTCCGGATGTTCAGCGTCTCCAGCCCCTCGTTCATCGGCTGCCAGGTCCGCCCGCCGTCGGTGCTCTTCTGCACGCCGGCCCGCCCGCCCGCGTAGAGGATGCGGGCATCGGCGGGGTCGATCACCAGGACGCTCACGAACTGGTCGCCGAGCGATGCGCCGATCCTCGTCCAGACTTCGCCCTGGTTGGTCGTCTTGAACAGGCCCTTGGTCGTGCCCGCGTAGACCGTGCGCGGGTCCGCCGGGTCCACGGCGAGCGTGTTGATGCCGAGGGACAGGGAGGCTTCCAGGACCTCCGCGGGGATCAGGCCGTTGTTGATCTTCTGCCAGGAGGCGGCCCCGTCGGTCGAGCGGTAGGCGCCGCCCGTCGTGCCCGCGTAGAGGATACGCGGGTTCGCGGGGTTGATCGCGAGGGTCACGACGATGTGCACCTCCTTCATCCCGCTCATCATCTCCTCCCAGGTGCGGCCGCCGTCGGTGGTCCCGAAGACGCCGACCGTCGTGGCGGCGTAGAGCGTATCGGGCTGGGTGGGATGGAAGACGAACTGGTTGACGTATGAGACGTGCTCCTTCAGCCCGACGTTGTGGGGGAGCCAGTGCTGGCCGCCGTCGGGGCTCTTGTAGACGGCGTCGCCCATCGTGCCGGCGTAGATCGTCGCGGGGAATCGCGGATCGATCGCCAGCGTCGTCACGCGCCTGGCGCTGAAGTTCGGAAACCGCTCCCAGGTCGCGCCGCCGTCGCGCGTCTTATAGACCGCGTCGTTGGTCGCCACGTACCAGATGCGGGGGTTCGTCGGGTGGATGGCGATCGAAGCCACCGTGTCGCTCTGCCCGCCGCAGGCGGTGAGCCACAGGGAGCAGAGGGCGAGGAGGAGCGGAATCGTGCGCATCGGTTTCCCGGCGGCGGCCGGCCAACCTAACCACAGGGCTCCCCGGGAGTCAAGGACGCGCGCGCCGCGTGCGCCGGCTTCACAGCCGCTCGCGGAACCGCTCCGCGTAGCCGGTCAGCTCGACGTAGCCCTGTCCCGTCGCCGGTCCGCCGCCGGCCCGGCCGGAGACGCCGACCGCTCCCTCCCAGTAGGTCACCTGGGTGCTCCCGCTGGTCACCAGCTCCTGGTCGGCGAGCAGGGGCGTCACGTCGAGCGAGAGGTCGAGGCTCGGCACGGTAAGACGCCAACGGCTCGGATACCGGGCGCCGCTCCTGGGGCTGGTCCAGGTGTCGAGGACCTCCACCCGGATGTCGCCGGCGGTCAAGGGCTGCGATCGGCCGTCGGGCCGGACGATCGTCCCGCTGGACACGGGATCGGCGCTCCCGTCCTTGCGGCGCAGCCGGTAGAACATCAGCTCGGTTCGGTCGTCGAGCTGCACGCTGTACCAATCCCACCCCACCAACTCCTCGCCCAGGTCCGCCGAGCCGAACTCGTGGTCCATCCAGCTCGCTCCCGTGACCGGCAGCGCCCGGCCCTCCACCGTCACCGTGCCGGCGGTTTCCAGCCTCGTGAGCGAATAGTAGTGGGAGGCTTGGCCGGGCTGGGCGCCCTTGCGGCTCACCCCCTCCGCGCCGTGGATCACGGGGGGCTTGGTCGGCGTCAAGGTCAGGTCGATCGCGAAGCCGTCGGCCGCGGCCGTCAGATGGTGGCGGCCGCCCGTCTCCTCCGCGAGCCAGCGGTCGGTCCACACGTGGAGCCGGCCGGGCTCGGCGCCGGCCTTCCCGATGCCCGCGCGGCTGATCTTCTCGGCCCAGCGGAAGCGCTCCTCCGCGAGGTCGGCGAGGGCGAAGTGGGCGAGGTATAGGTGCCGGACGGCCCAGCGGGAGGGATTGTCCCGGATCGATCGGCGTGCGACGCCGCGGCGGAAGAAGGTGAGCTGGTAGCCGAACCGCCGGCCGTCCGCCGCGGTGAGGTGGCCGGTGTAGTACCACCACTCGGTCCGGAAGTCCTCGTGCGAGCCGTGGTCCCGTGGGAACTGATAGACGTAGCCGGGCGACGCCGGCCGGAACCGCAGGGCCTCGTCGTCCGGCCGTGCCGGCATCGCGGCGAGGGCGAGCAGCGCGCCGAGCAGGAGGCAGGCGAGCCGCCGCGACCTCGCCCCCGTCGAGTCCCGCCGGGTTCCTGGTTCGCCGTCGTTCCTCGTCACGGCGGGGGTTATAGCACGCGCCCTCGACGCGCGCCAATCCGCAGGACTGAGGCCGCGATCAGCCGCGTCGTTCCTGCGTGGAACGAGGCTGCGGCCGGTTGACAAGGTTCGAGACCATCGGCTATCGTGGGGCATGCCAAGGGAGTCGGACTGTCCGCGGCCGGGCGTGACGGAGGGAGGGCGCATCCCCGAGCGCCTTCCCCTGTTCCCGCTGCCCAACGTCGTCTTCTTTCCCCGGACGTATCTCCCGCTCCACATCTTCGAGCCGCGCTATCGCGCGATGGTGGCCGACGCCGCGGCGGGGGGCCGGTGCATCGGCATGGCCCTGCTCAAGGAGGGCTGGGAGGCGGACTACTACGGCGCGCCGCCGATCCACGCGGTCGGCTGCGTCGGGCGGCTGGTCGCCGTCGAGCCGCTGTCCGACGGCCGCTCCAACATCATCCTGCAGGGCCTCTCTCGCTACGAGATCCGGGAGGAGCTGCACGAGAAGCCCTACCGCGAGGCCAGGGTCGCGCTCCTGCCCGACGATCCGGGGCCGCTGGCCCCGGCCGTGCGGGCCGAGCTGCTCGGCCTGCTCGGCGAGTACCTGCGCGCGCGCAAGCAGGACCCGCGGTGGGGGGAGCACGGCCGGCTGGAGGCGCCCGACGAGGTGCTCGTCAACTCGATCTCGACCTTCCTGGACTTCACGCCACTGGAGAAGCAGTTCCTGCTCGAGGCGGAGAGCCTCCTGCAGCGGGCCCGCCGCGCCATCGACCTGATCCAGTTCAGACTCTGCGAAGGCCACCCGGCCCCGGGCCGGGAGCGCTGAGGAACCCGATGGGCGCCGCGATCGAAGCCTCCGGGCTGGGCAAGCGGTATGGCGCCGTCACGGCGATCGAGGGACTGTCCTTCCGGGTGGACGCCGGCGAGGTCTTCGGGCTCCTGGGCCCGAACGGCGCCGGCAAGAGCACGACGCTGCGCATCCTCGTCACGCTCCTGCGGCCCACCGCCGGGCGGGCGACCGTGCTGGGGCACGACGTCCTCCACGAGGCGGACCGGGTCCGCCGCCTGATCGGCTACGTCCCCCAAGAGCGCGCGATCGACCGCTTCCTCACCGGCCGCGAGCACCTGGAGCTCCTCGCCGCCCTCTACCATCTGTCGAAGGACGAGACCCAGCGGCGGATTCCCGAGCTGCTCAAGCTCGTCGACCTCGAGGCGCAGGCCGACCGACCCGCCAAGACCTATTCCGGCGGCATGAAGCGCAAGCTGGACATCGCCTGCGGGCTGCTGCCCGACCCCAAGATCGTCTTCCTCGACGAGCCGACGCTCGGGCTGGACGTGCAGAGCCGCCTGCGCATCTGGGACTATGTCCGCCGGCTCAAGGAGCGCGGCATCACGGTCGTGATGACCACCAACTACCTGGACGAGGCGGACCAGCTCTGCGACCGCCTGGCGATCATCGACGGGGGGAAGATCAAGGCCCTGGGCTCGCCGGCCGAGCTCAAGGCCGGGCTCGGCGGCGACATCGTGTCGCTGACCGTCGCCGCGGCGGACCTGGACCGGGTCGAGGCGCTCGCCGCCGCGGTCAAGAGCGGGCCCGCCATCAAGTCCGTCAGCACGAAGCCCTCCGGGCTGGACATTCGGGTCGAGTCGCCGGAGAAGGCGCTGCCGCCGGTCCTGGAAGCGGCCAACCGGCTCGGCTGCCGGCTGGAGTTCATCGAGTACCACCGGCCGCGCCTCGACGACGTCTTCGTCGCGCACACGGGGCACGCGATTCGGGAGGAGTTTCCGCCGGAAGACGTGACGAATTGAAAGGACGCGGGATCGAATCCTTGAAGGATTGCCCCCATGACGCAATCAACGAGGCCGAACCAATCAATGCCTCCAGGCGTCGATGAATCAACTCCATCGAGCACATTGATGAGCGAATATCTCCAAGAGATCGGCGCCCTGACGATGCGGTGGGTGCGGCGGCTGAGCCGGGAGAAGTTCAGCATGCTGTTCACGCTCGTCCAGCCCATGCTGTTCTGGCTGATCTTCTTCGGCAACCTGTTCCAGCGGGCGGCGGACCGGCAGGTCATGCAGGCGCCGAACTACATCAGCTTCCTCGCGGCGGGCGTCGTGGTCATGACCGTGCTCAACAACGGGCTGGCCGGCGGGGTGGACCTCCTCTTCGACAAGGAGAACGGCTTCCTGGAGCGGTTGATGGCCACGCCCATCCGCCGCACGTCCGTCGTGCTCAGCCGATTCCTGTTCGTCACCACCATTACCTGCCTGCAGGTGCTCGTGATCCTGGGCGTCGCCTTTCTGTTCGGCGTCCAGCCGGCCACCGGCCTCGCGGGGGTCGCGGTGATCCTGGTCATCGCCATGCTGTTCGGCGTGGGGCTGACCGCCATCTCCATGGCGATGGCCTTTTCGGTCAAGAGCCACGGCGATTTCTTCTCCGTCCTGGGGTTCCTTTCGCTGCCGATGATCTTCTTGAGCTCCGCGCTCGTGCCGCTCTCGGCCATGCCGGACTGGATGGCGTTCCTGGCCCGATTCAACCCGATGACCTGGGCGATCGACGCCGTCCGGCCGCTGATCCTCTCCGGCTGGGCGGAGGCGCTCCCGAAGCTGGGCATGGTGGTGCTCGTCATGGCGGTGTTCGACGCCCTGTGCCTGTACGGCAGCTCGCGGGCCTTCCGGCGCGCGCTGGGGTGATCGGGCGGGCTCGCCGGCGCACGTGACCATGGCCACCATCGGAGGCAACCAGATCAAGGCGCTCATCCGGCTGTTGTCGGACGACAACGAGCGCGTCCTTCGGACCATCAGGACCAAGCTCGTCGAGGCCGGCGAGGAGGCGGTGCCGCTGCTGCTCGAGGCCGAGATCGAGCAGCCCGCGATGGCCTGCCGGATCGAGCAGGTCCTCGACGAGATCAGGGGCAACCGCCTGGAGGAAGAGCTGCGCCAGCTCGTGCGTGCGCCCGACGAGCAGCCCGACCTGGAGGCCGGCGCCTTCCTCATCGCGCGCTACGCCTACCCCGGCCTGGACGTCGAGCGGTACCGCCGTCAGCTCGACGACATGGCCGCCGAGATCCGCGACCGGCTGGGCCGGCGGGTGTCCGGCGAGGAGGCGGTCAAGACCGTGAGCCGCTACCTCTTCACGGAGCAGGGCTTCCGCGGGAACAGCAAGAACTACTACGAGGCGGAGAACAGCTACCTGAACCGCGTGCTCGACCGCCGCACCGGCATCCCCATCAGCCTCTCGACCCTCTACCTGCTCGTGGCGCGGCGGCTGGGGCTGCCCGTCCACGGGATCGGCATGCCCGGCCATTTCCTCGTCAAGTTCGAGTCCGACCGCTACAAGGTCTTCGTGGACTGCTTCAACGCCGGGGCGCTGTTGACCGAGAAGGACTGCGCCCGGTTCCTCATCCAGGCCGGCTACGGCTTCGACCAGAAGTACCTGCAGCGCAGCACGTCGCGCGCGATCCTCGTCCGGACCCTCAAGAACCTGATCGCCATCTACCACAAGCTGGATGAATGCGTGAAGGAGACCCGGCTCGCGCGGTTTATGTCCATCCTGGACGGGCCGAAGCAGGACGAGTGCGAGTCCGACTCGTAGTCAGACCTTCAGCGACAGCAGGTCCTTCCCCAGCACGATCTTCCCCTTGAACGCGCGCCCCGCCTGGCGGCGCACGTCCGCCCGCTCCGCGACCGGATAAAAATGAGAGAGCACCAGGCGGCCGACGCCGGCCTCGGCGGCCACGCGCCCGCACTCATCCGCCCGCAGGTGGCCGGTCCCCGGATGGCCGGCGGGGAAGGAGCAGTCCAGCACCGCTAGGTCCGCGCCTGCGCACAGGCGCACGAGCGCCGGGCAGTCCACCGCGTCGCCGGAGTAGGCCAGGCTGTGCCCGCCCCGCTCGATCCGGTAGCCCAGGCAGTGCAACCGGGGGCTGTGGACGACCGTCCGCGGCGTGACGCGCGTCTCGCCGATCTGAAAGCTGCGGTCCGCGACCTCGCGCAGGCGCACGCGGAACCGCGCCTGGCGGAAGCCGGGGAAGGAGGACAGGATCGCGTGGAACAGCCGCCTGGTCCCGCGCGAGCCGATGATCGTCAGGTCCGGCCGCGGGGCGACGTGGCGGGCGTAGGAGACCTCGTCGAAGAAGAAGGTGATGAAGTCCGAGAAGTGGTCCGCGTGGAAGTGCGAGAAGAGGAGGTGGGTGAGCCGGTGCCGGTCCACGCCGGTCCGGATCAGGTTCATCAGGGTCCGCGGGCCGAGGTCCAGCAGGAGCGTCTGGTCCGTCTGGACCAAATAGCCCGCCGCCGCCCTGGTCGGATGGACGTTGGTCCCGGAGCCGAGGATGGTCAGGCGCATGAGAGCCTACCGCCCGTTCCTCGCCGCCCTGTCCCCCTGAAAACTATCCCGAATCCGCACCAGCAGCGCCCGTGCCTGGTCGGCTTCGCGCGGCGTGAGGGCACGTTGGAAAAATGGCCGCAGGAAGTCGGCGTGGGCCTTGAAGGTCTTGCGGAAGAGGGCCTCGCCCTTCTCGGTCAGGCTGATCCTGCTGCGGCGGCGGTCCTCGGCGACCGTGTCGCGCCGGATCAGGCCCTTGCGCTCCAGCCGGTCGAGCACGCCGGTCAGCGTGCCCTTGGTGACGAGCGTGGCCTCGGAGAGCTCCGAGCAGGTCATCCCCTCCGTGTCCCCCAGCGTGGCGATCACGTCGAACTGCGAGGGCGTCAGGCGCATGGCGCGGATGTGCCGGTTGTCCAGCCGCGCGAAGGCCAGGTAGGCCTCGACGAGCGGGCGCAGCACCTTGAGGTGGGGATCGTCCTTAAAGTCCGGGAGCTGCTCCATGGCGGGTCCATGGTAGGACTAGCTAGGAGCACAGTCAAGGTGGCGGATTTCCGGACCATCCGTTATGATGCGGCCGCCATGGCGACGGACGCGCGGCAGGGCCAGCCCAACCTCATCCTCATCCTGGCCGTGGTCGGCCTGATCGTCGCGGCGGTCTGGGTCTGGAAGCGCCTTCCCCTGGACCTGCGGGACGAGATCGTCGAGCGCGGCGTGCCGATCGCGCTGGCGACGCTCGCGGCGGGCGTGGCGGTCCTGGCCGTGGTCCGGAAGGTCCGCCGCCGCCGGCAGGTGCGCCGCCGCCTGGCGCAGCTCATCGCGCGGTTCCAGCGCGAGCCGTCGCCCGAGAAGCGCCTGGACCTGGCCTTCGAGCTGATCGAGTTGAACGACTACCGGCGCGAGGGACTGGAGGGGGTCGCGCCGGCCCTCCTGGAGCTGTTCACCCGGACCCTCAAGACCGCGCTCGGCGACAAGCAGCACCGCGTGCGCGGCATGGCCGCCAGCCACCTGGGCGTGCTGCAGGACGCCTCGGTGATTCCCCTCCTGCTGAAGGCTTTGGAGGACGACCACGCCTATGTCCGGGGCTGCGCCGCCCTGGCGCTCGGGCGCATGCGCGCCGCGGTCGCGAAGGCGCGGCTGGAGGAAGTCGCGAAGGACGACTGGGATCAGACGGTGCGGAGCCGTGCGCGAGAGGCGTTAGAACGAATCAAGTAACGAGGACTATTCCGCCCATTCGATCAGGAGGATCTCCGGCGGGCAGTTGAGCCGGATGGGGAGCCCCGACCAGCCGAGCCCGCGGTTCACGTAGAGCCGGTGGCCGTTGCGCTCGTGCAGGCCGGCGATGCGGCCGCGGCAGCCGTAGGGCGTCCAGAAGGGCCGGATGCCGGGAATCCGCCACTGGCCGCCGTGGCTGTGGCCGCTGAGGATGAGGTCCACGGCGTGGGAGTCGTGCAGCAGGTCCAGCACCATCGGAGCGTGGGCCAGCAGCACCGTGAAACGGTCCGGCGCGGGCGGGGGAATGCAGCGCAGGTCCGCCCGGTTCGTCGAGGGATCGTCGAGCCCGACGATGGACAGCTCGCCGCCGGGGAGGGGGATGAACGTCGCCTCGTTGACGAGCAGCGTCAGCTTATGCCGGTCCGCCAGCTCCTTGAAACGGTCCACGCCGACGCGGCTGAAGTGGTCGTGGTTGCCCAGCGTCATGAAGACCGGCGCGATCCGGCGCAGCCCGGCCAGGAATCGGAAGGCGTGCGGCAGCCCGGCCGATCGGTTGATCAGGTCGCCGGTGACGAAGATCCAGTCGGGCTCCAGCCGCTCGATCTCGCGCAGCGTGTCGTCGTGGCGCGGCCGGTATTGGTGGACGTGCAGGTCGGTGACCTGCACGGCCCGGCGTCCGGCGAGGGGCCCGTGGCGGGGATCGAGCTTCGTCACATGAGGGGGGAAGAGGCCCACCTCGAAGTGCGGCAGGCAGGCCAGCGTCGCGTGCAGGCCGCGCTCCACCACCTCGGAAGCCGCGAACCAAGCCCGGCGGTACCAGGGGATCGGGGCCGGGATCATCCGGACACCCGGTTCAGCGTCGCCATGTCCTGCTCCGTGAAGCGGTAGCCGCGATCGAACAGGGCGCTGAGGCTCGCCATGACCGCCTCCATGTCGCCGTCCCCGCGCAACGTGTCGAACTTGTCGCTCAGCACGGCGAGGTGGGCCGAAGGGGCGAGCCGCGCGTCGTAGGGAAGGCCGAAGGATTCGAGGAGGTCCCGGATCTCCCCGGCGCTGTAGGCCAGGTCGTCGTTCCGGTCCCCGACGAGCGCCAGCTCGTAGAAGGTCAGGCTGATGGAGAGCGTGGACTGCCGGCGGCTGAAGTCGTCGCGCGCGGACTCGAGGCCGCCCGGATAGCGCTGGTCGCACTCCCGGGCCTCCAGGGTTCGTACGCCGGGAGCCCGCCGCGTCGCCGACACCCCCTGGGCCTGCGGGCGCGGCGGCTTCTGAAAGCGTTTTTGGTAAAACCATTCCGTGCAGAGCTGGGCGTCGAGAAAGGTGCGCTTGTCCGCCTGGATCTGCCGGCCGATGTGGGCGGTGAAGTCGCCGAACAGGTCGCCGGGCTCGTCGCCGACCGTCAGGGGCAGGGCCGGGAGGGGGGCGGCCCAGGCGGCGAGCGCAAGGGTGAACGGCAGGATGGCTGAGGCGGTCTTCTGGCGCATGGATCGGATGGATATCGGCGTGCGGCCTGAGTATACCATGGCGCCGGCGCCGCCTGTAGGGCCGGGGCGGCCATGAGGGCCGAGGCCGGCGACCTCCGCGCGCCCCTGCCCTACCTGACGGGGGACATTCCCGGCATCGGCGGGGTCATCCGCGCGATTCCGGAGGACTTTCGGGTGGAGGAGCGGCCCCTGTACCTGCCCTGCGGGGAGGGGGAGCATCTCTACCTGCGGATCACCAAGCGCGGCCTCTCCACGCCGGAACTCGTCAAGCGCCTCTCCTCGACCTTCGGCGTCAAGGCCGTGGGCATCGGCGTCGCCGGCCTCAAGGACGCCCAGGCCGTCACGACCCAGATGGTCTCGGTGCACGGGCTCGCGTCCGACACGGTGGCACGGCTCCGGCCGGACGGCGAGGTGCTGGCCGTCGAGGTCCTGGGCCGCCACCGCAACCGGCTGCGGCCCGGCCACCACGCGGGCAACGTCTTCCGGCTCGTCGTCCGGCAGGTGGACCCACGCGCGGCGGCCTCCGTGCCCCTGGTTCTGGAGGTCCTCGCCCGCCGGGGCCTGCCGAACTTCTTCGGCCCGCAGCGGCAGGGCCGCGGGGGGCTGAACTACCGTCTCGGGGAGGCGTTGCTGCACGACGCGGGGCGTCGGGCCGGGATGTCGCGGTCCAAACGGATGTGGTACGTGAACGCCTACCAGTCGGAGATCTTCAACCGGGTGCTCGCCCGGCGGCTCGACTCGTTCGACCGCGTGATGGCCGGCGACTGGGCGATGAAGCACGAGAACGGCGCCTGCTTTCCCGTCGAGGACGCGGAGCGGGAGCAGCCCCGCGCGGCGGCCTTCGAGATCAGCCCCACCGGCCCCCTCTTCGGCTCGCGCGCGCCCTGGGCGACCGGCGAGCCGGGGCGGATCGAGCGGGAGGTCGTGCGCGAGTTCGGGGCGACGGAGGAGTCGCTGAAGCAGGCGGCGACCGCCTGCGGGTTCCGCGGCGAGCGCCGTCCCTTCCGCGTGCCGCTCCGGGACCTCACCTGGTCGCTGGAGGGAACCGCTCTCACGGTGTCGTTCATGCTGCCGCCGGGCGCCTACGCGACGAGCCTCCTCCGCGAATTGATGAAAACCGGCTAGTGTTGCGTCCCACGAGTTCGCAGCCGCGTCATGCCGGCGGAAGTTTACCCCGGACCTGTTCAATCCGGGGCCGGCATCCAGGATCTTGCCACGTCGCTGGATTCCGGCTCGCGGCCGCTCAGTGCCTTGTCCGCAATGACGAAAGGAACTGACGGGACGCGACCCTAGCCCGCATGATTCATGACGGTTCGTCGCGAAACCGTGGAGTCGCGTCGCGAGACGGGCGCGTGGAGCCGCGAATCCGGGCTCCTGCGACCCGAGAGCATCCTGGATGCCGGCCTCCGCCGGCATGACGCGGCTGCGAACTCGTGGGACGCAACACTCGTGCGCGGGCGTGGTAGAATTTCGGCGTGGTCGCCGTGAGGAGCCTATGGCCGCCTTCCAAGAGACCGTCGTCCTCCACGGGCACATCATCGACTCGCTGATCCTCGCGAAGGTGCTGGACACCATCCTGATGATGGGCGGCGCCTTCGACTTCGCCGAGGTGCGGATCGGCAAGACCCGCGAGGAGCCTTCCCGCGCCAGGATCATCGTCCGTGCTCCCTCGGCGGAGCTGCTGGCCGAGATCCTCCGGGCGATCCAGCCGCACGGCGCGGCGGTGGAGCGGGAGGCCGACTGCGTGCTGGAGCCCGCCCCGGCGGACGGCGTCCTGCCGGAGGAGTTCTACGCGACGAGCCACTTCCCCACCCAGGTCTGTCTCCAGGGCCGATGGGTCGAGGTGGAGGGCATTGAGATGGACCTGGCGGTCCGCGTGGAGCCGGGACTGACGGCGGCGCGTGCCCTGCCCATGGGCGGGGTGAGGCGGGGCGACCTCATCGTGACGGGCCGGCAGGGGATCCGCGTGCTCCCGCTCGAGCGGCCGAAGGAGCGGGACGTCTTCAGCTTCATGCAGGCGCAGGTGTCGGCCGAACGCCCGCACGGCCACATCATCGCCGACATCGCCAAGCGCATGCGGGCGATCCGCGAGGCGCGCGAACGGCTCGGCGAGGGCGCGGGCGGGCGCGTGCTGCTGGTCGGCGGGCCGGCGATCATCCACGCGGGCGGGCGGGAGGCCGCGGCCTGGCTGATCGAGGCCGGCTTCATCCATCTCCTGTTCTGCGGCAACGCCCTCGCGGCCCACGACATGGAGGCGCACCTGTTCGGCACGTCGCTCGGCTACGCGCTCTCGGCCGGCCGCGTCGTCCCGCACGGGCACGAGCACCACCTGCGGACCATCAACCGTATCCGCGCGATCGGCGGCATCACGCAGGCCGTCGAGACGGGGGTGATCACGACCGGCATCATGGCCGCCTGCGTCCGCCGCCGCGTCCCCTTCGTTCTGGCCGGGTCCATCCGCGACGACGGACCGCTCCCCGGCGTCATCACGGACACGATGGCGGCGCAGGCCGCCATGCGGGCGGCGCTGCCGGGGGTCAGCCTCGCGCTGCTCGTCGCCTCGACCCTCCATGCCGTCGCCGTCGGCAACCTCCTCCCGGCGACGGTGGCGACCGTCTGCGTGGACGTGAACCCCGCCGTGCCGACCAAGCTGGCCGACCGCGGGAGCTTCCAGGCGGTCGGGCTCGTGATGGACGCCGCCTCTTTTCTGCGGGAGGTGGCCCGGGAGCTGGGCTGGAAGGGGTAACGCCCGCGGAGGTCCGATGGCCCGCCTGCTCGTCTGCCCGCCCGACTACTTCCGCATCGCCTACGAGATCAACCCCTGGATGCGCCGCGCCAACCGCGTGGACCCGACCCGCGCGCGCCGCCAGTGGGAGGCCCTCATGGCGACGCTGGAGAAGGAAGTCGGCGTCACCCTCGAGCGGATGACGCCGGTGCCGGATCAGCCGGATCTGGTCTTCACGGCCAACGCGGGATCGGTCCTGGGGCGGCGGGCCGTGCCGAGCCGGTTCCGGCATCCGGAGCGGCAGGGCGAGGAGCGGCACTTCGAGGCCTGGTTCCGGGACCACGGCTACGAGGTCCACCGTTTGGAGGCGGGGCTGTACTTCGAGGGCGCGGGGGACCTCCTGGGTCTGCCCGAGCTCTGGTGCGGCGGCTACCGCCAGCGCTCGGACATCCGGTCCTACGTGCGGTTGAGCGAGATCTTCGGCCGGGAGATCATCCCCGTCGAGCTGGTGGACCCGCGCTTCTATCACCTGGACACCTGCTTCTGCCCCCTGAGCGGCGGGGAGCTGCTCTACTATCCCCCGGCCTTCGACGAGTATGCGCGGACGGTGATCGCCGACCGCGTGCCCGCCGACCGTCGGCTCGTCGTGCCGGAGGCGGAGGCGCTGCGGTTCGCCTGCAACGCGGTCTGCGTGGGGCGGGACGTGGTGTTGCCGACCGGCTGTCCCGAGACGGTGCGATGGCTGGCGGCGCGCGGCTACCGGCCGCGGCCGGTCGAGCTGGACGAGTTCATGAAGGCGGGCGGGTCGGCCAAGTGTCTGACTCTGGCGCTGGAGTGAGGCTGTTGGAAATCCGCGTCGTGCTTCGACAGGCTCGGCACGAGCGGCCAAGGGTGAATGGATGGGGTACCGACCGTTCGCCCTGAGCCAGTCGAAGGGTGAACGGAGAGCATCGCAACAGACTTAGCCCGACTTGGTGCGCGGCTCGGTCGTCTTTGCCGCCTCCCGCCAGAGCGCGATGCCGCCGAGCAGCCCGGCCCGGTTCGAGACGATCCTGGCGTTGGCCGGGAGCGTGACCGTGATCTTCTCCGCGTTGCCGCCGCCGATGAACAGGCGGTCGTAGTTGAAGAGCCCTTCGAGCTGGGCGATGGCGCGGAGCAAGCGCTTGTTCCATTTCTTCGGCCCGGCCTTCTTGAGCGCCGCGTTGCCCAGCCGCTGCTCGTAGGTCTTGCCGTTCTCGAAGGGATGGTGGGCGACCTCCAGGTTCGGCACCAGCCTCCCGTCCACGAAGAGGGCCGAGCCGAGGCCGGTGCCCAGCGTGATGACCATCTCGACGTCCCGGCCCTCGATCGCGCCATAGCCCTGGACGTCGCCGTCGTTGGCGACGCGGACCGGCGTGCCGAGCCGCTTGGCGAGGCTGTCGGCGAGCCGATAGCCCTTCCAGGCGTGGTGGAGGTTCGGCGCGGTCTCGGTCACCCCGTGCCGGACGACGCCCGGAAAGCCGACCGAGACGCGCTCGAACTCGCCCCGCCCCTTCGCGAGGGCGACGATGGCGGCGAGCACCGCGGCCGGCGTGGCGGGGCGCGGCGTCGCGACGCGGGCCCGCTCGGTGAGGGGGCGCCCCTCCGCGTCCAGCACCATCATCTTAATGCCGCTCCCGCCGATGTCCACCGCGAGAGTGCGCGGCAAGCGGCCGGGGCGGGTCGTGGGCGTGTCGCTCGGCATGGGGACCCTCCTCATGATTCAGGACGGGGCGGCCGGGGATCGGGGTCCTGCGGCCCGGATCGGCCGTGCGGCTCGGCCTTCGGACGGCTGCGGAGCAGCCAGGAGATATAGAAGCCAGCGGTCGCGATCGTCATGAGCTCGATCGTGAGGAGCCCGCGGCTGATGATGCCCGTTCCGGCTCCCGGCACCTCGGGCGGGCTCAGGAAAAAGTGGAAGCCCAGGAACTCCGGCGACGCGCCGGGCGGCGTCTCCCAGGGCGGGACCAACCCCGCCAGCCCCAAGCAGGCGACCATGACGTAGAGCGCCGTCATGTTCATCTCCTCCGGCTGGCGCTCGTCGGGCGACGGGCCGGCGGAGGCGAAGAGGGGACGGCCGCACCCGATGCAGAAGCGACTGTCGGGCGGCAGCTCCTGGTCGCAGTCGGCGCAACGCGGCATCCGGTGACCTCGCAGGGGGCGGACTGTCCGGCGGAAGAAGCCTACCCGGAATCGCGACGGGAATCCAGCCCGACCCGATCGAGACGGTTCCCGCCCAAAGCGGGGACTGGCGAGGTCCCCTAGGGTCGGCTAGCATGGGTCGGGAACGGAGACGATGGGCATGATCGAACGGCGGCTCGGCCTCGGTCTCCTGCTGTGCCTCCTCGTGGGCCCGGGGGCCTGCGCGGGGGATCGGCGGCCGGCGGCCCTCCCCCACGTCCCGGCCGCGCCGCTCGGCGGACAGCCCGCGCGGGTGGCGATCCTGGTGCCCCGTCCGCCGGACCACATGTTGGCCGGGGCCTACGCCAAGCTGGAGTCCCGAACCGCCACCCTCTTCCAGGCCGTCCTCGGCAGCCAGGTCGTCGAGCGCGGCGACCTTTCCTCCGTCCAGGCGGAACAGGCCTGGCAGTACAGCCATGCCGCGGCCGAGCAGAGCGTGGTGTCGGTGGGCAAGCTGGTCGGGGCCGACGCGCTCGTGCTCTACCGCATCGTCACCCCGGACCTCGCGGAGCGGCTCTTCGCCGAGGCGGGCGACTCGCTCTCGCCCGTGACCGTGCTGGCCAAGGTCGTGGGCGTCGAGACCGGCCTCATCCTCTGGACCCATGAGGTGACGGAGCCGGTCCGCTCGGCGGGCCGGCACCTCTCGCACGAGGGCGGGTACGATCCCGGCGTCCAGCAGGCGCTCGACCGCGGGGTGGACGAGATGCTGGCCGCGCTGGCCGAGGCCATCGTCTGCGAGCAGGCCCACTGCGACCGCGCGTCATCCGGCGCTCCCGCCCCGCCTCGCTAATTTCCCCGGAAGGCAGGTATAATCCGCCCCGCCGCCCGGCCCCGCGCCGCGCGGCGAAGGAGCGTTCATGGCCGACGTCGGGAATCGCGAGGACGGATGGCGGCGGGCCGCGGTGATCGGCGCGGGGGCCTGGGGCACCACGCTGAGCCGGCACCTGGCCGGCGTCGGCTGCCGCGTCCGGCTCTGGGCCTACGAGCCGGAGGTCGTCGCAGCGATCCGGGGCAAGGGCGAGAACAGCCTGTTTCTCCCGGGCGTGCCCCTCCCTTCCTCGGTCGAGGCGACCGGCTCGCTGGACGAGGCGGCCGGCGACGCGGAGCTGCTGGTCTTTGCCGTCCCCTCCCACGCGGCCCGATCGGTCCTGCGACGCCTGGCGCCGGCGCTCGCACGGCCCCTTCCCCTGATCAGCGCGACCAAGGGCATCGAAGAGGGCAGCTTCGCGCTCATGACGCAGGTCATGGCCGAGGAATTGCCGGGCTCGATGCACGGGCTGCTGACCGTGCTGTCCGGTCCGAGCTTCGCCGCGGAGGTGGCCGAAGGACGGCCGACGGCGGTCGTCCTGGCCGGCGCGGACGCCGCGCTGGTCCGGCGGCTCCAGGGACGACTCATGACCCCGGCCTTCCGGGTCTACGCGGGCGCGGATGTGATCGGCGTCCAGCTCGGCGGCGCGCTCAAGAACGTCATGGCGGTCGCGGCCGGCGTCGTGGACGGGTTGGGACTCGGCCACAATGCCCGCGCCGCGCTGATCACGCGCGGCCTGGCCGAGATGGTCCGGCTGGGGACGGCGATGGGGGCGGACCCCCGGACCTTCCAGGGCCTCTCGGGGCTGGGCGACTTGGTCCTGACCTGTACGGGCCCCCTGAGCCGCAACCATGCGGTGGGCCTGCGGCTGGGGCGGGGCGAGCCGCTCGAGCTGGTGCTCCGGGACGGCAAGGCCGTGGCCGAGGGGGTGAGGACCTCCCGCGCCGCGCTGGGGCTGGCCGCCCGCCTGGGGGTGGAGATGCCCATCGTGCGGGAGGTCTGCGCCCTCCTGTTCGAGGGGAAGGCGCCGCGGCGGGCCGCCGCCGACCTCATGGAGCGGTCCGCCAAGGCGGAGTCGGGCGGAGGGTGATGGGCGATGGACCGGGCGAGACTGACGCGGCTCCTCAAGGACTTCAAGCAAGGGCGGATCGACGCCGCCGGGGTGATCGAGCGCCTTCGATCGCTGCCGTACGAGGACCTCGGCTTCGCCTCGGTGGACCACCATCGCGCGATCCGTCAGGGCTTCCCCGAGGTCATCTTCTGCGAGGGCAAGACGCCGGCGCAGACCGTGGCGATCGCGCGGGGGCTCCTGAAGTCCGGCGTGCCGCTCCTCGCCACGCGGGCGACGCCGGAGGTCGCGCGCGCCCTCGCGACGCTCGACCGCCGGGCCGTCTATCACGAGCTGGCCAGGACCGTCGTCGTGCGGACGGGCCGGCCGCGGCCGCGCGGCCATGTCCTGATCGTCTCGGCCGGCACCGCCGACCTGCCGGTCGCGGAGGAGGCCCGCGTGACGGCCGAGACGATGGGCAGCCGGGTCGCGGTCCTCTACGACGTGGGGGTGGCCGGCCTGCACCGGCTCCTGGGGCGGCACGACCGCCTGCTGAAGGCGCGCGTGCTGGTCGTGGTCGCGGGCATGGACGGCGTGCTGCCGAGCGTGGTCGGCGGGCTGGTGGAGCGCCCCGTGATCGCCGTGCCGACGAGCCGGGGCTACGGGGCGAGCTTCGGCGGCCTGGCCGCGCTGCTGACGATGCTGAACTCCTGCGCGGCCGGCGTGGGCGTGGTGAACATCGACAACGGCTTCGGCGCCGGCTGCCTGGCGCACAAGATCAACGTGCTGGGATCGGAGTAGGGGGAGCGGTGTTGAGTGGCGAGTGTTGAGTTGAAAGCCTGCTTTCAACCGAACACTCAGCACTCCCGACTATTTCACTTCGAGCAGCCCCCGCTTCGGCCAGGCGACCATCTGCGTGCGGACGCCGTTGTCGTCGGAGGCCAGGAGCTTGGCGCGTACCTCGTAGTGATAGTGGCCCCGTCCGACGACCTGCTTCGTCTGGTCGGTCCCATCCCAGGTCAACGTCACCTCGATGAGGCCGGCGGTCGCGTCGCCGTCGGGCCGCGGGTCGGCGGACTGGGGAGCGGCCTGCCGGTCCGTCGGGGCCGCCGGTCCCACGGGCTGGCGACGGGACAGGAAGCGCATCGAGCGCATCGAGGGCGAGCTGATCAGCGAGGACACCTCCAGGACGGGCGCACCGGCGAGATCGCGCGGCAACTGGACTCGGACGGCGAGGTCGAGGCTGCCGTCCTTCGGGCTGTAGGGGAGGGGCGAGAGCGTGACCGAGAGGATCTTGAGGTCGGGCTCCTTGACCGGACCCCGCTTGCGTTTGGCCAGGGCCTGGTCCTCGGCGCCGACCAGCAGGAGCGCGAGCGCGCAGAGCGCCGCCGCGAGGGATCGGGTGGGCGCGCGCTCGGCGGGCGCGAGGCGGAGGTCGTTAGATCGGGACATGGGGGTGTGGGACGTCGGGGTGTCGGTGGTCCGGGGCCGATGCCGCCACGTGGATACCACAGGGCGCCCACCGTGTCAACTTCGGTGCGGGCGGGGGGCGCGTTGCCGCCCCGCTCCGGATGCGTGTAAGATGGCCGCAGGTTTTTGCGTAGGGGGGCCTCGGCGGGGGCGGATCGGCGGCGATGACCCATCTGCACTTTGACTGCTTCTCGGGGATCAGCGGCGACATGGTGCTCGGCGCCTTGGTGGACGCCGGGCTGCCGCTCACGGACCTGGCGCGCGGCCTCAAGGCCCTGCCGGCGGACGGTTACCGGCTGCGGGCGCGCCCCGTCCGTCGCGCGGGCCTGCACGCGACCAAGGTGGACGTCGTCGTCGCGCGCGGCTATCGCGAGCCCCTGAGCCTGCGGCGGATTCTCCGGCTCATCGGGACCAGCCGGCTGCCCGCGCCGGTGAAGGACCGGGCCCGCGAGACCTTCGAGCGGTTGGCCCGCGCCGAGGGCCTCGCCCATCGGGTGGCGGCGGAGGACGTGCGGTTCCACGAGGTCGGCGTCATTGATTCGCTCGTGGACGTGGTCGGGGGCATCCTCGGCTGCCACCTCCTCGGAGTCGGGCGGATCACCGCCTCGGCCGTGAACCTGGGCGGCGGGCTCATGGAGTCGTCCCACGGCACGCTGCCGGTCCCCGGGCCGGCCGTGGCCGCGCTCGCGCGCGGGCTGCCCGTCTATAGCGGAGGCCCGAGCCGCGAGCTGACGACGCCGACGGGCCTCGCGCTGCTGCGCGTCCTGGCCGGCGGGTTCGGCCCGCTGCCCGTCATGACGCCGTCGGCCGTCGGCCACGGCGCGGGCGACGCGGACCCGGAAGGCTGGCCCAACGTACTCCGTGTCTTCATCGGCGAGGCGGCGTCGGCCGGGCGGTCCGATCGCGTGGTCGAGGTCGAGACGAACCTGGACGACCTGAGCCCCCAGGCCTACGACCTGGTCATGGACCGGCTGTTCGCGGCCGGCGCGCTGGACGTGACGCTCACGCCCGTGATCATGAAACAGGGGCGGCCGGGGATCGTGCTCGCGGCCCTGGCCCCGCCGGCGCGGACCGAGGCGGTGGCGGACGTGATCCTCAAGGAGACGACCAGCCTCGGTGTGCGGGTGCGGGAGGTGGATCGGCTGGTGCTGCCCCGACGGTCGGTGTCCCTGCGGACGAAGCTCGGGCCAGTCCGGCTCAAGGTGGCCGACCTCGGCGACGGGCGGGTCAAGGCGGCGCCGGAATACCAGGACTGCAGGCGGCTGGCGGAACGGACGGGGCGGCCGCTGCGGGACGTGATGGAAGCCGCCATGCTCGCGTTTTCGAAGACACGCAGCAAGTAAGCAAGTCGGCAAGGCAGCGGGAACAGGGAACAGGGAACAGGGAACAGGGAACCGATGAATCCTTACTGCTCGCTTGCCGCTTGCCGCTTGCCACTCCTTCAGGGGTTTCCATGACCGTCCTGCTCTACGTGGGCCTCTTCCTGGCCTCCGTCGTGGTGACGCTGGCCGGCTGCGCGCTGTTCACGAACGCGATCGAGTGGCTGGGCAAGCGGCTCAAGGTGCCGGAGGGCGCGGTGGGGAGCATCTTCGCCGCCGTCGGGACCACGCTGCCGGAGACCTCCATCCCGGTCATCGCGATCTTTTTCGGCGAGGGTGCGGAGCGGACGGAGGTCGGCCTCGGCGCCATCCTCGGGGCGCCCTTCATGCTGAGCACCCTGGTGCTGCCGATCCTGGCGGGACTCCTGGTGCTCTACGCCAGGCTGGGGAAGCGCGCCGCGCGGTTCTCGCTGGACTACCAAGAGGTCCGGACGGATCTCGCGTTTTTCGTCACGGCCTACGGGCTGGCCCTCGCCTGCGTGTTCGTGCCCGTGAAGGCCGTCCACTACGCGGTCGCGGCGACGCTGGTCCTGCTCTACCTGCGCTACGCGTACCTGAAGTTCTCGGCCGAGCCGGATGCGGCGCCGGTGGGCCTCGACCCGCTGCTGTTCGCGCGGCGCGCCGCTCGCCCGGCCTACGCGATGATCGGGCTGCAGGCGGCGGTCGGCCTCGGGGCGCTGGTCGCTGGCGCGCACCTGTTCGTCACGGCGGTCAAGTCCATCTCGGCCGAGCTGGCCGTGTCGCCCCTGCTGCTCGCGCTCCTGATCGCGCCGCTCGCCACGGAGCTGCCGGAGATGTCCAACAGCTTCCTGTGGCTCTACCGGCGGAAGGACGCGCTGGCCGTGGGCAACGTCACCGGCGCGATGGTGTTCCAGGGGACCTTTCCCGTATCGGTGGGACTGATCGGCACGTCCTGGACCCTCGCGCCCTCCGCCACGGTCACGATGGCCCTGTCCCTGGTCGCGGCCCTGGCCGGCCTGGGGCAGGTCCTATGGGCCGGCCACTGGCGGCCCTGGTTGCTCGGCGCCGGCGCGGCGCTGTACGCGGGCTACACGGTGTACCTGGCGGGATGAGGGGAAAGAGTAGGCCGGCGGAGGGCCGTTACCCCGGAGAACGGGCGTCGCCCCGGCGGAAGCCGTGGCCCCGTCCGGGTTCGTGGGAGCTGTCCTGGATCCCGGCGTTCGCCGGGATGCCCTGCGCCGGGATGACGCGGGATGATGAGTCTTCGACCATGAAACGCCCCCTTCACGACAAGCCGATCCTAGGGATCACGATGGGCGATCCGGCGGGGATCGGCCCCGAGGTCGTCGCCAAGGCCTTCGCCGGCCGGGACCTCTTCCGGCTGGGCCGGCCGGTCGTCATCGGCTCGCTGCCCGTCATGGAGGCGACGGTCCGGGCCCTGCGGCTGCCGCTGCGGGTCGCGCGGGTGCGCGGGCACGAGCACCGGCTGGGCCGGCGCGGCGAGGTGCCGGTGGTGGACCCGCTCAAGCGGCCGCTGGGTCGCATCCGCATGGGCGCGCCGGCCAGGGCCACGGGCGCGGCCTCGGTCGCCTTCATCGAGGCGGCGGTGCGGCTGGCGGAGAACGGCTGCCTCGACGCGATCGTCACGGCGCCGATCAACAAGGAAGCGATGAACCTGGCGGGCCACGCCTACCCGGGCCATACCGAGCTGCTGGCCGACCTGACCCGCAGCAAGGAGGTGGGGATGATGATCGTCGGCGGCCCGCTCAAGATCCTCTTCGCCACGACTCACGTGGCGCTCGCGCGGCTGCCGGCGGCGCTCACACCGGCCTGCGTGGGGCGGGCGATCCGGCTGGCCCACCGGGCGATGCGCGAGCTGTTCGGCGTCGCGCGGCCGAGGCTCGGGGTCGCGGCCCTGAACCCCCACGCGGGCGAGGGCGGGCTCTTCGGCCGGGAGGAGCGCCGGATCATCCTGCCGGCGGCGCGCCGGGCGCGCGCGGCGGGCCTCGACGCGAGCGACCCGTTGCCGGCCGACACGCTGTTCGTCAAGGCGGCGCGGGGCGACTTCGACGCGGTGGTCGCGATGTACCACGACCAGGGGCTCATCCCGCTCAAGCTCCTGGCCTTCGGCACCTGCGTGAACCTCACGGTCGGCCTCCCGATCATCCGGACTTCCGTGGACCACGGGACCGCCTACGACATCGCGGGCAAGGGCCTGGCCGACTGCGGGAGCCTGATCGAGGCGGCCCGCCTCGCGGCGCGGCTCGCCGCGGCCCGGCGGGGAAGGGGGACGACATGACCGACGCGACGGCGGCGGCCGAGACGATCCGGCGGCAGCTCAAGGAGCTGGACCAGGTCGTGGCCCTGGCGCTCAAGGACCTGAACGCGGTCCGCGGCATGGAGAACATCGAGAAGTGGAAGGCCCGGACGGCGGCCCTGCTCCGCGCGCAGGTCGGCGAGGACGAGGCGCTGCGCTTCGCCAAGCAGGGCACGGGGCCGGCCTTCGCCAACGACCTGCAGGAAGAAATGCAGGACAAGGCGGAGGACTGCCGGACCTTCCTGCTGGCGCTGATCGAGGAACTGGGTCGGCGGGCGACTCCGCCGCCGGCCTGAGCGACATGAGCGCCCCCCTCCCGCCGCCCCTCAAACGCCTCGGCCAGCACTTCCTCATCGACCGGAACATCGTCCGCAAGATCGTCGCGGCGGCGGCGCTGCGTCCGGAGGACACCGTCCTGGAGGTCGGGCCGGGCCGAGGCATCCTGACGCGGGACCTCTGCGCGGCGGCCCGGCGGGTCATCGCCGTCGAGCTGGACCCGAAGCTGGCCGCCTGGCTGGCCGAGTCCCTGGCCGACTGCGGGAACCTCGACCTCCGGGCGGGCGACGCCCTCGTCTTCGACTACGGCGGCCTCCCCACCGGGACAGTCGTGGTCGCCAACCTGCCCTACAACGTCTCGACGCCGCTCCTGTTCCGCTTCTTCGAGGCGGCGGACCGGCTCGATCGCCTGGTGCTGATGCTCCAGGTGGAGGTCGCGCGCCGGCTGGCGGCCGGGCCGGGCTCGCCCGACTACGGCGTGCTCTCGGTCCTCGCGCAGTTCTACGCCGCGACCCGGCTGGCGTTCACCGTCTCGCGCCGGTGTTTCCGGCCGCGGCCGGAGGTCGAGTCCGCCGTGGTCACGCTGACCATCCGGCGCCGGCGCGCGGCGGTCCGGAGCGAGGCCGGGTTCGTCCGGACGGTCCGCGCGGCCTTCGCGCACCGGCGCAAGACGCTCGCCAACTCGCTCCGCGACGAGGGCTACCCCTCGGAGCGGATCGCCGCGGCGCTGGCCGGGGCCGGCATCGCGGCCGCGCGGCGGGCCGAGACCCTGGGCCTGGAAGAGTTCGCGGCGCTGGCGGACGCGCTGGAGACGGCCGTGGATGGAGGGGATGCGACGCGGCCGCCGCGCGCGCCCGTCGGCTGACACTGTCCCGGCGTTTGTGCTAGCATGCGCCGCATGGGGGGTTCCACCCAGGCGAAACGCGGCGAGGCCCGCGGCGCGTCCCGCCCGACGACCCATCGGAAACACGAGGTGATCGGGGTCCTGCTGATCACCCTGAGCCTGTTGATTCTCCTCAGCCTGATCTCCTTCGCCCCGACCGACGTGCCCCTGTTCGGCGCGCCGCCGGCCGACGCGACCGGGCCGGTGCGGACCCAGAACATGATCGGCCTGGTCGGGGCCACGCTCTCGGCTCTCCTGTTCTGGTTCGCCGGCGCCGGCGCCTATCTCCTGCCCTTCCTCCTCGTGTCCCTGGGGACCCGCTGCTTCTTCGAGGGGGAGCTGCGGCTCACGCCGCGGAGCGTGGCCGGCGCGGTCGTCGCGCTGCTGTTCCTGAGCGGCCTGCTGCACCTGGAGGTGACGGCCGTCCCGACCCTGTTCAGCGGGCTCGTGTACCGGGGGCGGGCCGGCGGGGTCGGCGGCGCGTTCCTCGCGGACCTCCTGCGGGGCTACTTCGCGAGCACGGGCGCCCACATCGTGCTCTTGGCGGGCCTGGTCGTCTCCCTGCTGGTGACCACGCCCGTCTCCCTGCTCGACCTGATGGGCCGGCTCGGCGAGCGGTGGGACGCCCTGCGCGAGGGGGCGGCCGCCCTGCTGCCCGGGCGGGACGAACGGGAGGCGAAGGCCGAGGGGAAGAAGAAACGGAAGGACAAGGGTAAGCCCGTCACGATCACGCGGTCCGTCGAGGACGAGGCAGCCGCCGAGGTCCTTCCGTTCGTCGAAGAGCCGCCGCCCGCTCCGCCGGTGATCGCGGCGGCGACCGCGCGGCCGGCGCCCGTCGAGGAGAAGGACGAGCCCGAGCCGGCGACCGTCATGAGCCCGGCCGTCTCGACCGGCTACCTGCTGCCGGACCCGCGCGAGCTGCTCGACGACCCGGCCCAGCCGTCGCAGCGCCTGACCGACGAGCAGCTCAAGGCCCAGTCCGAGGTGCTCACCCGCGCGCTCCAGAACTTCGGGATCGAGGGGAAGGTGACGGAGGTGCGGCCCGGGCCGGTCGTGACGATGTTCGAGTTCGAGCCCGCGCCGGGGGTGAAGGTGGCGCGGATCGTCAACCTGGCCGACGACCTCGCGCTCGCGATGAAGGCCGCCAGCCTGCGGATCGTCGCGCCGCTGCCGGGGAAATCGGTCGTGGGCATCGAGGTGCCCAACCCCTACCGCGAGATCGTGGCCTTCAAGGAGGTCATCACGAGCGAGCCCTTCGGCCGCGCGCGGTCCAAGCTGATGCTGGCGCTCGGCAAGGACATCTTCGGCGCCCCGCTCTGCGCCGACCTCAAGGCCATGCCGCATCTGCTCGTCGCCGGGGCGACGGGGACGGGCAAGAGCGTCTGCCTGAACGCGATGCTCCTGAGCCTGCTCTTCAACGCCAGGCCGGACGAGGTGAAGCTGCTGCTCGTGGACCCCAAGATGCTGGAGCTAAAGACCTACGACGGCATCCCCCACCTGCTCCGTCCGGTGATCACGGACCCCAAGTCCGCGGCGCGCGGGCTGACCTGGGTCGTGCAGGAGATGGAGCGGCGCTACAAGCTCCTGGCGGAGGCGGGCGTGCGCAACATCGACGCCTACAACCGCCGGGTGCACGAGGCGCAGGGCCTGGCCGAGCCCCGGCCGGCCGGCGGGACCGCGAGGCCGGAGGACCCGCCGATGGAGTTCCTCTCCGAAGAGGAGCGGCTGTCGGCGGGCGAGAGCGTGGCGCCGGAGCCGTCGGGCCCCGCCGACCGGCCGGAGACGCCGCCCGCGCCGCTCCCCTACATCGTCGTGATGATCGACGAGCTGGCCGACCTGATGATGGTCGCGCCCAAGGAGGTCGAGGAGAAGATCGCGCGGCTGGCGCAGATGGCCCGGGCCTCGGGCATCCACCTCGTGCTCGCGACGCAGCGCCCCTCGGTGGACGTGCTGACCGGGCTGATCAAGGCCAACTTCCCCGCCCGGATCGCCTTCCAGGTGTCCTCCAAGACCGACTCGCGGACGATCCTCGACGCGAACGGCGCGGAGGCCCTGCTGGGGCGAGGGGACATGCTGTACCTGGCCTCCGGGACGGGCCGCCTGACGCGCGTCCACGGCTCCTTCGTGGCCGACGAGGACGTGCACCGGGTGGTGGAATTCGTCAAGCGGCAGGCCTCGCCCAGCTACAGCGAGGAGCTGAGCGCCTCGCTCAAGCAGGAGGATGCGGCGGAGGAGGGGGAGAAGGACGAGGTCTACGAGCAGGCGAAGGACCTCGTCATCTCGACCGGGCAGGCCTCCGCCTCGCTGATCCAGCGGCGCCTGCGCGTGGGCTATCCGCGGGCGGCGCGCATGGTCGAGCGGATGCAGGAGGAGGGGATCGTGGGCGCGGCCGGACGGGACGGGCGTCGCGAGGTGCTGGTGCGGCGCGGGCCCGCGGGAGGGGATCAGGCGTGACGCCGAGCGAACAAAGAAAAGCGACGAGGAAGCGAGTCATCTCGTTCTGTCTCTTCACGGGCCTCGTGTCCCTGGTCGCGTGCGTCGGGTCGGCCTCGTCCGCTTCGGCGGACGAGGTCAAGGATGCGGTCAGGAAGCTCCAGGCCCGGTACGAGCAGACGAAGGACCTCAAGGCCGACTTCGTCCAGAAGACGCGGATCGAGGGGTTCGCCTCGCCGATCGAGTCGAGCGGGCGGCTCTACATCAAGAAGCCGGGCCGCCTGCGCTGGGACTACCTGCAGCCGAACGTCGAGGAGATCTACGTCAAGCAGAACGACGTCCAGATGTACGTGCCGGAGCACAAGCAGGTGCTCGTGGGCAAGCTGACGCAGATGGCGGCGTCCCAGGCGCCGCTCCAACTGCTGCAGGGCGTGGGTCGCTTGGAGGAGCAGTTCGACGTCCAGCCCGCCGAGGGCGGCGCGAAGGGGGCGGGCGGCCTGCCGCTGCTGGTGCTCACGCCCAAGGCGGACGTGCCGGACACGGTGCGGACCGTCGCGCGGATCGTCCTGGAGCTGCAGCCCAAGACCTACTTCATCAAGAGCCTGGCCATCCACGAGGTGAGCGGGAACGTCGCGACCTTCGAGTTCTCCGGCCTCAAGCCGAACGGGGGGCTCAAGAACGAGCTGTTCGAGTTCACGCCGCCGCCCGGCGTCGAGGTCGTCAAGGCGCCGATGCTCACACCGCCCTGATCGGGCCGGCCCCGGCGGGATGGTTGAACGCGGCGGGCCGCCGCGGGTAGGATAGGCGGCCTGTCGGGGGGCCGGAGAAAGGACGGACAGATGGTGAGTGCCGCGGCAGTATCCGTCGGGGAGGCGGTCGAGCAGGCCGTCGCCGCCCTGGATTTTGAGCGGGTCCGCAAGGAGTATTGGGAGCAGAACGAGTTCATCGTCCTGCCCCGGTTTCTTCCGAGGGAGACGGTGGAGGCCGCGCTCGTGCCCGTCGTCGAGCGGCTCAAGCCGGAGCTGAATCGCAACTACATCCCCAAACACAAGAAGGGCGGGAGCGTCAGCTACTTCACCGTGAGGGAGAAGGGGAGGCCCTTCCTGGAGTTCTACCGCTCGGCGGCCTTCCGGAGCTTCCTGGAGCGGCTCGTCGGGACGACGCTCATGCTCTGTCCGGACGACGATCCCCACGCCTGCGCCCTTTACTACTACACGGAGCCGGGCGATCATATCGGGTTCCACTACGACACCTCCTATTACAGGGGCGCGCGCTACACGATCCTGATGGGGCTCGTGGACCGCTCGGCGCACTGCCGCCTGGTCTGCCAGCTCTACAAGGACGACCCCTCCCGCGAGACGAAGGAGCTGTCGCTGATCACCGCGCCGGGCGACCTGGTCATCTTCAACGGGGACAAGCTCTGGCACGCGGTGACGCCGCTGGGCGAGGGCGAGGAGCGGGCGGTGCTCACGATGGAATACGTGACGAGCCAGGAGATGGGGCCGTTCAAGCGGCTCTACTCGAACCTGAAGGACGCCTTCGCCTACTTCGGGCTCCGCGCCGTCTTCAGGCGAACCCGCTGAGCCGTCCGTCTGTCGGACCTCCCGGCCCGCCCGCGAGGGGCAGGGCGAAGGTGAACCGGCTGCCCCCGGCGGGCAGGGGCTCCGCCCAGATGCGCCCGCCGTGCAGCTCCACCAAGCTCCGGGCGATGGCGAGGCCGAGCCCCGCCCCGCGAGCCTCGGCCGGCGCTCCGCTCCCCCGGTAGAACTTCTCGAAGATCCGTTCGGCCTCCTCCGGCGCAATCCCGCACCCCGTGTCCGTCACGCTGGTCAGGAGCGCTCCGCTGTCCAGGCGCGCGTCCACCGCGATCATCCCGCCGGGCGGCGTGAACTTGACCGCGTTCTGGAGGAGGTTCGTCAGGACCTGGTGCAGCTTGTCCCGGTCCCCACGGAGGAGCGGCAGGCCGGGGCATGGGCGCGCTTCGATGGCCAGCCCCTTGTCCCTCGCCAGCGGCAGCAGGCCTTCGACCACCTCGTGCACGAGGTCGGCCAGGGACAGGGGCGCGGGCCTGAGCTCGACCTGGCCGGCTTCGATCCGGGAGAGATCCAGCAGGTCGTTGATCAGCCGGGTGAGGCGTCCGACGTTGTGGGCCACCCGCTCGAGGCAGGCGGCCTGCTTCTCGGCGAGGGGCCCGGCCAAGCCGTCCAGCAGGTTGTCCACGTACCCCTTGATCGAGGTCATGGGCGTCCGCAGCTCGTGCGAGACGATGGACACGAAGACCGACTTGAGCCGGTCGAGCTCCTGGAGCCGCCGGTTGGCCGATTCCAGGTCGGCCGTGCGCGCCCGGACCTTGGCCTCCAACCCCACGTTCAGCTCCTCGATCTGCCGGTAGGCGTCCGTCTTGTCGAGCGCGACGGCGACCTGGGCCGCGACCGTCGCCATCAGCTCGAGGTCGTCCGCGGTCAGGCTGTGCCGCTGGATGCGGTCCACGGTGAGCGCCCCGATGACCCGGTCACGGACGAGCAGGGGTACCGAGATGATCGAGCGGGCGTCCGTGGCGTCGGCCAGCTCGCGATGGAGGGGGTGGAGGCGGAGCCGCTCCTCCCGGATGTCGCCGACCAGGACCGGCCGGCCCTGGACGTGCACGCGGTGCTCGATGCCGTCGGGGTCCTCGATCCGGATCGGCAACCGACCGATGAGCGCCGCGACCTCCGCGGGGACGCCCATGATCCAGGCGTCGCGGATGACGCCCTCCGCTTGGTCCGAGAAGGAGAGCATCGCGCGGTCGTACCGCAGCTCGCGGAGCAGCGTTTCCAGCACGGAGCGGATGAGGGTGTCGCGGTCCAGGGTCGAGTTGAAGATGAGCCCCGTCCGGTGCAGGGTCGCGAGCCGGCTGACCGTGCGCCGCAATTGGACCGTCGCGTGGCCCTGCTCCAGGTAGGCCCGGCGCAGCTCCTCATGGCGGGCCTCCACGGACTCCAGTTGCTCACGGATGAGGGCTTCCCGGCTCCTGACATCCCCCCGGAGCCGGCGCGAGCGGTGTGCGAGCCACACGGCGGCCGCCGGCAGGAGGGAGACGACGAGGCTTTCCAGGGGGGCGATCTGGGGATGGAGCAGGCGCAGGTAGGCGAAGGCCGCCGCGCCGGTGAGGCCCGCCGCCATCGGTCCCAGCAACCCCGGCCGGGGCTCCGGCGCCCAGGTGAACTCCCATTCGCAGTATTCATCCCCCGCGGCGATGCACCGGAGGTCTCTGACCGCGGCCGGGGCCAGGCCGTGGACCAGCTTGGGCACCGCCATGAGCCCCCCCTTCGCCGATTGGCAGATCAGCGAGGTGCAGCGCTTGCGGTAGCGGCCGAACTGGACGTAGACGTGGTCGGCGAACTTCATGCGGAGGACGGCGGAGCGGTCGGTGACGAGCCCGACGCCGAAGTGGATGGACCCCTTCGCGAACTTCTCGCCGAAGTGGGGGAACATGCGGTAGATCTGCGGGACGGTGAAGGGCCGGCCCAAGGTCCGCACCTGCGGCGTGATGCGCTTCTCCTGCCCGACGTGCAGGGCGAAATCCTGGTCGCCGGAGAGCATCAGGCAGAACTCGGTCAGGAAGGCCGCGAACTCGTAGGCGTAGCTGTTCCAGGGGCTCCGGAGGAACTCCGGCGTGACGTGGTAGGCCGGGTCGCGGATCCGCTCGTTGAGCAGCCGGCAGAGCTCGGCCACGGCGCGGGCGGCCTCCTCCGGCCCGCGACCGGCCGCGACCACCTCCTCCAGGTAGTCCACGTTGGCGCGGATCGTGATGCCGCTCACGTCCACGATGCTCCGCCCGTCCTCGTCCAGACCGAAGGGCCGGAACTCCATGAAGCCCTTCTCGAGGATCGAGCGGTCCTGGGGCAGCAGCTCGTCCATGGACGGACCGCAGCCTACCCCCTCCCGGCGGCGGACGGCATTCCCGTTCATGGCCCCGCCGAATTGAACGGGGCGAAGCGGGAGGAGGCGGAGGAGGGCTATGAGTGGAGGTGCTTGAGGGCGGCCGCGCAGAGAATGATGAGGACGCCCATCCAGAGGGCGACGCGCTGGAAGGGGATCGGCTCGTGGAGCTGTTCTTCGCGCTCCTCGTCGGTCTCCTGGCCGGTCGCCTCGGTCCGGAAGATGACCGTGTAGAGGTAGATCGTCGCGACGCCGAGGACGAGCCCCAGCTTGATGAAGAAGATGGTGAGGTACTTGGGGTTGTTCGAGATCCCCAGGCCGGTCTGGGAGAGCATGAGCTGGCTGACGTAGTGGAGGTTGACCCCGCCGGTGAACAGGATGACCGCGAGCAGGACGCCCACGACGCGCTTGAAGGACTTGTAGAAGGTGTCGCTGATCGGCTTGACCAGCTCCCGCGGTACGGCGGTCCGCAGGCCGGGGGTCACGGCCATGACGAAGAAGGCCAACCCGCCGATCCAGACCACGGCCGAGAGGAGGTGCAGCCAGTGGTTGATGATCGGGAGGAGCTGATTGACGTCGGTGAGGAGTTCCTGCAGCGCGCTCATCGCTCGAACTTGAAGACGGGGGCGTCGTTGCCGAAGCGCTTCTTGCGCAGCTCTTCCATCAGCTCGACCGTGATCACCGGGATGCCCTGCTCCCGCGCGTGGCGCTCGACGCCCTTCTTGACCATGGCGCGGAGGAAGTAGGGGATGCGCGACAGCCTCGCCTGCGCCGCCTCGTCCCACTCGCCCGCGTACTCCTCCGCCGTGTTGAAGGCGACGCGGACCTTTTCGCCGCCCTTGGGCGTGTAGAGGCACCACTGGTCCTCGTCCAGCCAGTCCCCGTGGTCCACGTAGGGGCGGGCGCGGCAGCCGCCGCAGATCTCGCTGTACTCGCAGTCGCCGCACTTGCCCTTGAGGTGGGGATAGCGGAACGAGTCGAAGATGTCGGAATGCTCCCACAGCTCGACGAAGGACTTCTCCCGGATGTTCCCCGCGGACAGGGGCATGTAGGGGCAGGGCGTGACCTCGCCGTTCGGGGTCACCCGCGCGTAGTTGGTGCCGGCCAGACAGCCGCCGCCCATGTAGCCCGTGGCCTTGGTGATCGGGCTGTTGGGGTCCCGCTCGTAGGCGAGCCGCTTGAAGTGGGGTGCGCAGCGGGCCCGGACGAGCATGTCCTTGTACCGGTCTTGGCACTCGACGAGATAGCCGAGGACCTCCTCGTACTGGGCCGGGGTGATGTCGGTCAGCTCCTCGCCGCGGCCGGTGCAGACCATGAAGAAGACGTTCAGCACCCTGGCGCCCATCTCGTGCGCCCAGGTCACGACGGCGGGCAGCTCCCGGTAGTTCATCGGTTGCGCGCTGAAGTGGACCTGGAACTGCAGGCCGTTGCGCTTGCAGGCCTCGATGCCCGCCACGGCGCCCTGCCAGGCGCCCGGGAGCCCCCGGAACCGGTCGTGCTTCTCGGGATCGAGCGAGTCGATGCTGATGCCGACGCCCATGACGCCGATCTCGACCAGCGCCGTGGCCATCCGGTCGTTGATCAGCATGCCGTTCGTGCCGAAGACGACCATGAAGCCCAGCCGCACCGCGTGGCGGGCGAGGTCGAGGATGTCCGGGCGGACGAGCGGCTCGCCGCCCGTGATGACGAGCAGGCAGCCCTTGTTGACCTCGGCGATCTGGTCGATGAGCCGGAGGCACTCCTCCGTGGTCAGCTCATCGGCCCCGCCGCCGGCCTTGGTGGTGGCGTCCAGGTAGCAGTGGTCGCACTTGAGGTTGCAGCGCTTGGTGAGGTTGAGCGCGATCAGGAAGGGCTTGAAGTCGTCCACCGTCCGGCCGTCGGCGGGAGCGGACCCCGGCGCGGCGATGAACCGCTTGATCTGCCCCTCGAGCTGCCCGAACCGTCCGGCGAGGTGCTCGAAGTTGAAGACCGGAAGGGATTTGCCCATCGTTCAGCGCCCGCTCAGGAGGCGCCGGCGCCGGTGAGGCGGGCGACGATGTCCTTGAGGTTGCCGGATTTCATCGCCTCTTCCATCGTGGTCTTGGCCTCGGCGATGCCCGCGTTCGCCACCTCGATGGTGATCGTGGTGGTGCCGAGCTTGTCCGCGTGCTTCTGGATGAGGGCGCGCGTGCAGTCCCGCATGAAGCCCTCCGGCACGCGGTCGAGCCGCTGCCGGGCCTCGGGCGTCCAGGCGTAGCCGGCGTCCTTGGCCGGGGGCGGCGCCTCCGCGCCGCCGGGTCCCGTCGCGGCGGCCACCGCCGCCAGCTTGGCCTGGGCCTCGGGCGCGACGCCGGCGCCCTTGTTGGCGAAGATCGGGGTGTAGTCCTCGGCGGCGGCCTCGCGGATCATCGGGCCGGCGAACTCCAGGGTGATCGTGGTCATGCCGAGCTTGCGCGCGCTCTTCTCGATCTTGGCTTTCGCGCGCCGCCGCTGGAAACCCGCGGGCACCGCCCGGATCGCCTCCTTGGCGTCCTTGGTCCACTGCATGGGGATGTCGTCGTAGGCCACGTCGGTCTCGACGCCGCCCTCGGCCTTGGCCGCCGCCTCGAAGAGGCTCTTGTCCACCTCGCGGAACCGGGAACCCTCCGCGCCGCAGACCGGGCACTTGACCGGGGTGTCGCCCTTGCCGATGTAGCCGCACCCCTCGCAGACGAAGTAGGTCTGGCTCATCCGGTCGAGGTAGGCCTGGTTGCTCGCGCTCAGGGCCGGCTTCTTCTCCTCGACGATCCCCGCCACCATGCCGCTGAGCGTGTTGCCCATGAGGTCCTTGGCGACCTCGTCGGCCGCCTGCATCTTGTTCCGGTCGATGCCGGCCGCGTCCAGGCTGCCGCCGAGGGCCTTCATGGCCTCCATCGCGCCCTTGGGCAGGATGTGCCCGACCGCCGCGTCCACGACCGAGTTGCTGATGATCGTGTGGCCCTTCTCGATCGCGTAGCGGTGGATGGCCGTCTTGGCCACCCCGCGTGCGAAGACGGGGATGCGCTCCATGCGGGCGAGGGCCTCCTCCGTCCAGGCGATGGTGTACTCCGCCTGCGTGTCGATCGGCGGCACGTACTTGCGGTTGGACACCAGGACGTGGCAGGGGGCGCTGCGGAGCAGGTTCTCGGTGTTGCTCCCGATGTCCATGTCCTCGTCGCTGTGCACGCCGATGCGGCCGACGATCAGGAGCCAGGGGTTCTCCTTGCGGACGTACTGGATGATCTTCTCGAAGGCCTTGCCGTCGAGCAGGGTGGTCTTGATGTCCGTCTTCTCGGCCTGGGCGATCTCGCGCGAGATGTCGAGGTGGGACTGGTAGATCTTGGCCAGCCCGCTGTCGATCACCTCCTCGTGCAGCTTCTCCTGCTCCTTGAAGCGGAAGACCTTGCCGGCCTCCTCGTTGAGGACGCCGGAGATGCTGTGGAACGCCGCGTAGTGGAAGTAGGGGTCGAAGGCCGAGATGGCCTCCACGGGCTTGTCCAGCGCCTTGCCGAGGGCCAGCCCGGTCATCAGGCCGCCGAAGGAATAGGGCGAGCCGTCCACGGCGACGACGATCTTGCCGCCGTTGAAGGGCTGGGTGTGCTTGATGACGAGCATGTCGGAGGTGCGCACGCGGCGGACCACCCGCTCGGTGTTGCTGCCGATCACGCTGTCCTTGACGGCGCCGACGCCCAAGGCGCCCATGATGACGAGGTCGTAGCCGCTGGTGTTGATGTCCTCGACGAGCACCTTCCAGTTGCGGCCCTCCAGGGACTTGCGCTCCAGGGGCAGGTTGGCCTCGCTGCACTTCTTGTCCACGTAGTCCAGGTAGGAATCCGTGATGATCTGCAGGCCGCGGGTGATCAGCGAGTCGTGGATCTGCCGCTGCCGCTCCAGCTCCTTCTCGTCGTGGTACTCCTCCGGCAGCCCCGCCTCCATCTGCTTGAAGCGCTTGTCGTGCATCTTGGCCGCGTAGACGTGGCTGCCCACGATCTTGGCCCCGAACGTCCTGGCCAGCCGTACCCCGAGGTCAACAGCCATGTTGGAATGGTCCGAGTTGTCGACCGGGATATAGATCGTCTTGTACATCGGAGACGCCTCCTTCAGGACCCGCGAGCGGCCCGAGGAACTCGGAAAACCGTAAGGAAATTAAAACGATTTGCGAGCGTCCCGGGCTGAAAAGACCAGGCATCTTAGCACCGGCCTGCGCGCGATTGCAAGCAAGATGTCGGGTGGTCCGACCGCGCGTCGCGCGCGGGCGACGGCGGTTTTTCAGCGGGTTGCGCGCGAGGGGTTACGGCGCGGTCGGCGTGCCCTCACGGCGGCGGGACCGGAGGATTTCCTCCAGCGTGAGCAGGGCGTCGCGCCCGGAATTTTGCTCGATCCCCCTGATGAGGTTGGCATCGGCATAGGCGGCGGAGGCGGCGCCGTCCTGGGCCTGCCGGCTCAAGGAGCCGGACCAGGCGCGGGGGTCGTGGCTGCCGTGTTTCTTGTGCCAGGCGGCGAGGCAGGCCTTGGCGATCAGCTTGTTGAGGGGGGCCGGGTTATAGAGCAGCTTGCGGATGCTCGTCGGCGTGAGCATGAGGGGGTTGTAGCCGGCCGACAGGTAGCCCTCCTCCAGCAGGCGGTGCTCCAGGTCCGTGTTCGGCTGGATGCCCAGGAAGAACATGAGGGGAAACACCCGCTCCTCCCCGAGGATCGACGCGACCGCCTTGTAGGACTCGACGCTCTGCAGGAGCGTCTCCTCGGTCTCCTTGGGCGAATTCAGCGAGTAGTTCAGGATGACCTTGCCCCGGAACCCCGCCTCGGCCAGGTAGCGGCAGCCGTCGTAGAGCCGCTCCAGCTTGAACCCCATGTGCAGGTTGTTCAGGACCTCCTGCGAGCCGGAGGTGATGGCCACCTCCAGGTCGCCCACGCCGGAGCGGACCATCAGCCGCGCCAGCTCCGGGGTGATCAGCGAGGTCCGGATGTAGCCGGACCACTCGATCTCCAGGCCCTCGCGGATGATCCGTTCCAGGATCTCCGTGCACTGGGGGTAGGCCTCCTTCCCCGTGATGAACTGCGCGTCGGTGAACCAGAACCGGCGGGCGCCCCACTGGCGGTAGTGCTGGGCGAGGTCGCGCACGACCATCTCCGGCGGCCGGTAGCGGACGCGCTTGCCCTCGATGTAGGGGTAGAGGCAGAAGGCGCAGTCGTAGGGGCAGCCGCGCTTGGTCTGCACGCCGATGCTCTCGCCGACGTAGGCGCGGTACTGCGGGAAGATCTCCGTCAGGTAGGGCAGGTCCACGGTCAGGGCGTCGAGGAGGGCGGGGGCCCGCTGCTCGCCCTTGTGGACGCGGCCGCCCTCGCGGACGATGAACCGCTCGCCGTCCAGCGGCCGGCCCTCGACCACCTTCAGGATCGCGTCCTCCCCCTCGCCCAGGATGCCGATCACGCCCTCGGGCAGCTTCTCGATGAGCTGGTCGGCGAAGGCGGTGAAGGCCCCGCCCCCGATCATGATGGTCGCCCGGGGCCGCTCCTTCCGGATCAGCCAGGGATAGGACAGGTTCGCCCGGATGTCGCGGTAGTAGCGGTAGAGGTGCGCGAGCCCCTGGAAGGACGCCGCCACGCGCTTGAGCGGGTTGCTCGCGAAGTAGAAGTTGAAGGCGTGCTCCAGCGAGGCGTCGCCCTCGTGGGGCGAGAAGATCTGGATGTCCCGCCAGGAGAAGCAGACGAGGTCGGGCGCGAAGGCCGCCGCCGCGTCCCGCAGGGCCCGCGGCCGCTCGGCCTGCGGATAGAGCGAGAGGTCCAGGATGCGCTGCCGCACCTCCGGATGCCGGCGGTGGATGAAATCCGCCAGGTAGGTGATCCCGAGGGGGTACACCTGCTTGCACGGGAGGAAGACGTAGAGGATCGACTTCATCGGTAAGCTATCAGTGCGCAGTCGCCAGCCTCGTCGTTCCGCGAGGCCGGGCCCGGCAAGCTCCAAGCCGCAATCCGTCATCCCGGCGAAGCCGGGGTCCAGAATTCAGACTGGGCCCCGGCTTCCGCCGGGGCGACGTGACTGGGCCCCGGTCCCGGATAATGTCCGGAGGGCACTTCCGCCGGGGCGGCGACCCCGGATCGTCAAATGTCCGGGGCAACCCCCTTCCGTCTGGGTGACGACACGGCTGAAGACTGATGCCGGCCCAGCTCATTTGACGGCCACGTGGATCGCCACGATGCCGCCGCTCAGGTTGCGGTAGGTCACCTCCCGGAAGCCGGCCTCGCGCAGGAGGCGGCAGAGGCCCTCCTGGTCGGGAAAGGTCCGGATCGAGGCCGGCAGGTACTCGTACACCCCCGTGCGGTCGCGCGCGACCAGCGTGCCGATCGCGGGCAGCAGGCGGAAGGAGTACCAGTCGTAGAGCCCCCGGAGCCAGGCCGGCGCCGGCCGCGAGAACTCCAGGCAGACAAACCGGCCGCCGGGCTTGAGCACCCGGCGGATCTCCGCGAAGGCCGCCGGGACGTCGCCGACGTTCCGGATGCAGAAGCCGGCGGTCACCGCGTCCAGGCTGCCGTCGCGGAAGCCGAGGCGCTCCGCGTTGCCCCGAAAGCAGCCGATCCGGCCGGCCAGGCCCCGGCGTGCGATCTTGCGCCGGCCCTCGCGGAGCATGGCGGCGTTCAGGTCGAGCGCCGCGACGCGCCCGCCGCCGCCCATGCGCGCCCCCAGCAGGATCGCCAGGTCGCCCGTGCCCGCGCCGAGGTCGAGCGCGCGGCCGTCGTCGGCCGCCGGCACCAGCGAGGCGGCGCGGCGCTTCCAGCGGTGGTGCAGCCCGAAGCTGAGCAGGGAGTTGTTCAGGTCGTAGCGGCGGGCGATCGCGGTGAACATGCCCTGCACCGCGTCCTCGCGCGCCTTGCCGGACCAGACGGACACCTCGCGGGCCGGCGCCGCTGGGGCGGGCTTCTCGTCGAGCCGCAACATGCGTCGGTGGTAGCACCCGCTTCGAAGCCCTGTCAAGCCGGAATCGTCCGGCCAGGCGCGGGCCGGCGCCCCGCCGGACTATCCTCGCGCCGCGCGGCTTGCTATACTACGACGGCCTGCACGGACCTTGCCCTAGGGGGAATGATGGCGGCAAGACGATCGGCACGAGCGGGGCGCGGCGCGACCGGGGCATGGGGGTGACGCCCGCGTGAGCCAGCCGCCCTCGATGATCCCGCCGCAGGACCCGGACCGGCGCCAGCAGCCGCGGCGCCGGGAGGACGAGCGCCTGCTCCAGCGCGAGCGGGAGCTGGAGGCGGTCCGCCGCATCTGCGAGGCCATCTCCCGCGAGCGCCACAGCGACAAGCTCATCGAGCAGGCCCTGCTCGTCGCCCTCGACGTGGTGGAGGCCGAGGCCGGCTCGATCCTGCTCGCCGACCCGAAGGCCCGCCGGCTCGCGTTCCGCCACGTCGTGGGGGAAAAGGCCGAGCTCATCCGCGGCCTGGCCATTCCCTGGGACAAGGGCCTGGCGGGGGCGGTCTTCCTCTCCGGCCGTCCCGAGATCATCGGCGACGCCAAGAAGGACCGGCGCCACTATCCCGACATCGACAAGCTGACCGGCTTCCGCACCCGCGACATGATCGTGCTGCCCCTCCGGCAGTGGGGCCGCCCGCCCATCGGGGTCCTGGAGGTCATGAACAAGCGGCGCGGGTCGCTCGACGAGGCCGACGTGGACCTGCTGACCATCGTCTCGGCGCTGGCGACGACCGCCATCGAGCAGGCGCGGCTGTACGAGGAGGCCAAGCTGGCCGAGCTCGTCCACCGCCTCGCGGACATCGGCCACGACGTGAGCAACCTCCTCCTGCCCCTCTCGCTCAGCGCGACGATCCTGCAGGAAGAGGTCGAGCGCCTGGCCGAGCGCCTGGCCGCCCACGACGCGGACCTGGCCCGGTCCGGCCGCGGGCTCTGCCTGGAGGCGCTCGACACGCAGCGGGACGCGGTGCGGCGCATCCGCGACCGGATGAAGGAGGTGACGGACTGCGTCAAGGGCATCAGCAGCCCGCCGCAGTTCGCGCCCTGTCGGCTGGCGGAGGTCGCGGGCAGCGTCGTGCGGACGCTCGGGCTGCTCGCGCGGCAGCGGGAGGTTGCCGTGCGCCTCGACGGGCTGGAGCGCCTGCCGGAGATCGTCGCCGACGAGCAGCGGCTCTACAACGCCCTCTACAACATCGTGAACAACGCCATCCCCGAAGTGTCGCCGGGCGGCTCGGTGACGATCGAAGGCCGGCTGGAATCCGCCGAGGGGCCCCTGTGCCTGACCGTGCGCGACACGGGCCGGGGCATGCCGCCGGAGATCCGCGACAGCCTCTTCTCCGGCCGGGCGATCAGTCGCAAGGAGGGGGGCACCGGGCTCGGCACGAGGATCGTCAAGGACGCGGTGGACGCCCACGGCGGCACGATCACGGTCGAGAGCCGGGAGGGCGCCGGCACGGCCTTCCACATCCGCCTGCCGCTCCGCCCGCCGGGGGCGGCGCCGGCCTGACCGCGCCGCCCCCGGCGTCGCGCGGCCCCCGTGCTATAATCCCGCGCCATGTCGTCCGGCTCGATCGTCATCAAGGGCGCGCGCGAGCACAACCTCAAGAACCTCGACGTCGCCATCCCGCGCGATCGGCTCGTCGTCATCACCGGCCTGAGCGGCTCCGGCAAGTCCTCCCTCGCCTTCGACACGATCTACGCCGAGGGCCAGCGCCGGTACGTGGAGTCCCTGAGCGCCTACGCCCGGCAGTTCCTGGAACAGATGGGCAAGCCGGACGTGGACTCGATCGAGGGCCTCTCGCCGGCCATCTCCATCGAGCAGAAGAGCACCAGCCACAACCCCCGCTCCACGGTCGGCACCGTCACGGAGATCTACGACTACCTGCGTCTGCTGTACGCCCGCATCGGCCGGCCCTTCTGCCACCGCTGCGGCGAGGAGATCGCGGCCCAGACGGTGCAACAGATGGTGGACGCGATCCTGGCGCTGCCGGAGGGCGCGCGGTTTCAGGTGCTGGCCCCGATCGTCCGCGGGCGGAAGGGCGAGTACCGCAAAGAGCTGCTCGACATGCGGCGGGCCGGCTACGTCCGGGCCCGAGTGGACGGCCGGATGGTGGACCTCGGCGAGGACCTCGGCCTCGACAAGCAGAAGAAGCACACGATCGAGATCGTCGTGGACCGGCTGGTCAGGAAGCCCGGCGAGGCGCTCGCGCGGCGGCTGGCCGAGTCGGTCGAGACCGCGCTCAAGCTGGCGGACGGGCTCGTCGGCGTGCTGACCGACGACGGGACGACGCGGCTCTACAGCGAGAAGCTCGCCTGCATCCGCTGCGGCGTGAGCTATCCGGAGATCACCCCGCGCGTCTTCTCCTTCAACAGCCCGCACGGGGCCTGCGAGGCCTGCGACGGGATCGGCTACGCCGTGTCCGGCTGCCCGATGGACGAGGAGGAGGACTTGACGCTCCTGGAGCGCTGCCCGGCGTGCAAGGGGGCGCGCCTGCGGCCGGAGAGCCTGGCGGTGAAGATCGCGGGGCAGTCCATCGCCGAGGTGACGCAGCTCTCCGTGCGCGCCGCCGCGGAGTTCTTCGCCGCGCTGGAGCTGACGGAGCGGGAGCGGCTGATCGCGCAGCGGATCCTCAAGGAGGTGCGCGAGCGGCTGGGGTTCCTCGTCAACGTCGGGCTGGACTACCTCACGCTGGACCGGGCGGCCTCGACGCTCTCGGGCGGCGAGGGCCAGCGCATCCGGCTGGCGACGCAGATCGGCTCAGGGCTGGTGGGCGTCCTCTACATCCTGGATGAGCCGTCCATCGGCCTGCACCAGCGGGACAACCGGCGGCTCCTCCAGACGCTGCTGCGGCTGCGGGACATGGGGAACACGGTGGTCGTCGTCGAGCACGACGCGGAGACGATGACGGCCGCGGACCACATCCTGGACCTGGGGCCGGGCGCGGGCGCGCACGGCGGGGAGGTCGTCGCCCAGGGCACGCCGGCGGAGATCATGGCCCATCCCGCCTCGCTGACCGGCCGGTACCTGCGGGGCGACCTGGTCGTCTCGCTCCCGACGCGCGCGCGGAAGCCCAGGGGGATGCTGACCGTGGTCGGCGCGCGCAAGCACAACCTCAAGCAGATCACGGCGCAGATTCCGCTGGGGCTCTTCACCTGCGTGACCGGCGTGTCCGGCTCGGGCAAGAGCACGCTGGTGCTGGAAGTGCTGTTCCACTCGCTGTCCCAACTGCTCTACGAGAAGAAGCCCCGCATCGACGGCTGCAAGGAGCTGAAGGGCGTCGAGGCGCTGGACAAGGTCATCGACATCGACCAGTCGCCGATCGGCCGGACGCCGCGCTCCAACCCCGCCACCTACACGGGCCTGTTCACGTTCATCCGCGACCTCTACGCGAACCTGCCCGAGTCGCGGGTGCGCGGCTACAAGCCGGGGCGCTACAGTTTCAACGTGAAGGGCGGGCGCTGCGAGGCCTGCGAGGGCGACGGGCTCATCAAGATCGAGATGCACTTCCTGCCGGACGTCTACGTGACCTGCGAGGTCTGCAAGGGGCAGCGCTACAACCGCGAGACGTTGGACATCCGGCACAAGGACAAGAGCATCGCCGACGTCCTGAACATGACGGTGGACGAGGCGCTGGAGTTCTTCCAGCACATCCCGCACATCAAGAGCAAGCTCCAGACGCTGCACGACGTGGGCCTGCACTACGTGAAGCTCGGCCAGTCGGCGACGACGCTCTCGGGCGGGGAGGCGCAGCGGGTGAAGCTCTCGCGGGAGCTGTCCAAACGCGCGACGGGCCGGACGCTCTACATCCTGGACGAGCCGACGACCGGGCTGCACTTCGCGGACATCCAGCGGCTGCTGGACGTGCTGAACCGGCTGGTCGAGGCGGGGAACACGGTCCTGGTGATCGAGCACAATCTGGACGTGATCAAGAACGCGGACTGGATCATCGACCTCGGCCCGGAGGGCGGGGACCGGGGCGGCGAGATCGTGGCGGAGGGGCCGCCGGCGGCGGTGGCGCGGGTCGCGCGGTCGTACACGGGCCAGGTGCTGCGGGAGGCGGGGCTGGGGTGAGGGTCCCGGGCCGGCGAAGGGGTGGCGGATACACCTGCGACCTGATGCGTCGACGAGAGATGGCCACTCCAGAAGTCAGCCGTCCGGGGGAACGTCATCCAAGCTCAGCGACAACACCTTCGCCGACCCGGGCTTCGATCCCGCAGAGGCTGCCGTGCTTCGGATGAGGGCCAATTGCATGAGCGATCTGCGGCTATCCGTATAAAAAGCGCAAGTTGACCCTCATCCGAAAATACATGGAACTGCCTAAGGTGGAGCGGGTGGCGTGGCGAGCGGGTCCCCCGTCGCCCGCAGCGGAAGGGGCGAAG
>NZ_CEFZDU010000006.1:0-105949 GCF_979578155.1 Candidatus Nitrospira neuquenensis
TCCATTGTGGAGGACTGGATCTCTATCCGACCCACACGAAAGCCTGAAGAGCCGTAAAATTTTTCTGTTTGCAGCCCCCTACACCACCGGCCGGTCGGCCGACCACCTGCCACGAGGGCGCCGAAGTCATTGCCGGATTTCGACATTTTTCCTCATTTCGTCCGCGGAACCCGCCTGGTCCGGTCCTTGCTGTGCCTCCGGTGCGACAACGGCCCCTGCCTGTCTCACCGGCGACGGCGCGGGCCCAATTGCGAGGAGGTGCACCATGACCAGACTCACGAGCCCCTTCATCGCAGCCGGACTCTCTTTTCTCCTGCTCCAGACCGGGCCGGCGCCGGCGCAGATCGCGACGGAGGAGGCGCAACTTCAGACCCAGGAGCAGGAGATCAACCGCAGCGGCGGCTTGGGGCAAGACCGGGCCCGCGCGGAGGCCCTGGCCAGGCAATTCACCGTCTCCGTCTCGACGGTCGAGGAGATGCGGGACAAGAAGCAGGGCTGGGGCAGCATCACCATCCAACTGGCGATGGCGGCCCATCTCGTCAAGCTGGACCCGACGACCTACCCGACGATGGCCGACGCCCTGAAGAAGGTCGAAACGCTCCGCGCCGAGGGACGCGGCTGGGGGAACATCGCCAAGGAACTGGGCTTCAAGCTGGGGCCCGTCGTCAGCGACGTCCAGCAGGCCCGCCGGGAGCTGAGGGCCGAGGCCCGGGGCGACGCGCGGGTCGAAAAGGAGCGGGATCGCGGCCGGGCCGACCTGCACGCGGAGGGCCGGCTCGACCGACCGGATCGCCCCGCCAGGCCCGAACGCCCGGAGCGGCCGGCCAAGCCGGAGCGGCCGGAGCGGCCCGGCCGCTGACCGGGCGCCGAGGAAAGCGAGGAAAGGCGCAGACAGCCATGAACACCGCGACGACACGAGGACGGGCATCGGGCGGAGCCCTGCCGCGCCTGCTCCTGCTGGCGGGGCTCTTCATCGGAGGCTGGGAGGGCGCGGCGCGGGCCGCCGAGCCCGCGCCCGGCACCTGGACCGTCGGCGGCGGGATCGGCTTCCTGGCCAATACGCCGGACGACACGGCCTTTGCCTTCAACCTGAACGTGGACCGGTTCCTGACTCAGCACTGGTCCGTCGGTCCCCTCCTGCAGATGGGCTTCACGGGCGACATGGTGCAGACGGGGGTCTCGGGCCAGGGCAAATACTGGATGGACCTGCCCGGCATGTCCAACCGGTTGAAGCTGGTCATACAGGCGGGGATCGGGTTCGTTCACTCGGACTACCGGGACGGCGACACCTCCTGGCTGATCCCGATCGGCGTGGGGCTGGACTACAAGGTGGACGACACGGTCACGCTCACCTCCACGTTCTTGCTCAACTTCACCGACCTGGACACCGGTCGAGGGACCGGGTCCAGCGTGATGCCGGGACTGACCTTCGGCGTCCGGTTCTGACCGAACCGACTGATCAGCCTCGACCACGACGAGACAACGAGACGTCGGCGAAGCCCGGCCGCCGGGCCGGGCACGGGCGCGGACCGTCGTCCGCGGTCGGACCGGCGGCGATGAGGAGGAGACCATGCTGCGACTTCGCGCGTACCGGGCCGGACTTGCGGCCCTGGCGATCGGCGCCCTGCTCACGACCAGCGCCTGCTACGGCCCCTTCAACCTGACCCGCACGATCTACAACTGGAACGGCAAGGTGCAAAGCTTCCAGGACATCCCGGCGAAGTGGATGCAGGAGGCGGTCTTCGTGGCCCTCGTGCTCATCCCCGTCTATCCCTTCGCCCTGATCATCGACGCGCTGTTCTTCAACTCCGTCCAGTTCTGGACCGGCGAGAACCCGATCAAGGTGAGCGAGGCGCCCGACGGGGACGGCCGGATCATCACCGCCGGCGACATGACGATCACGATGAGCGCCCCGGACGCGGACGGCCTGGTGCTGGTGACCTACAGGCGGGACGGGCGGGTCTTCGCCCGCGCCAGTCTCCGGACGGAGAACGGACGGATCAGCCTGACGGACGCGGGCGGCGACGCGCTGCTGTCGGCGGAGGTCGGCCCGGCCGGCACGGTCCAGATCGTGGATCGGGACTGCCGGCTGATGGGGATGCTGCCGGTGGAAGCGGCGGCGCTGGCCGCCGGGCCGTCGCCCTCGACCGCGCCAGCCGGGCCCCTGTCCTGACCGCCGAGCGGACGGCGCTCGTGTCCGGCCTCGCGAACCCCCGCGACCTGCTGTTCGCCGCCAACTGGACGCCGGCGCCGCGGGTGAGGGTCCAGTCCTCCTTCGAAGTGGGCCTCTCCAGCGGCGCCCCGAACTACGGCCTGACCGGAGGCCTCGCGGTCCGCTTCTGACGGGGTTCGGCGCAGGCCGGCCGGCGGCCGCCGGAAGAGCAGATGGAGACACCGAGCACAGGGCCCAAACCCGGGCGTGCGCGGCGCGCGGCGCTGTGGTCGGGCCTCGCCCTTGCCCTCCTCCTCTCCTGTTACGTCGGCTACCTTTGGCTGACGATCACCCTGCCGGGCCCTTTGGACCGCCGCACCCTCCTGGTCTACGCCGCCTCGGGCCAACTACTCAGCAGCCTGGCGGATGGGACGAGGCTGGTCCGTCGCTGGGTCCCCCTGCGCGACGTGCCGGCGCCGGTCGTGTCGGCCGTCCTCGCGGCGGAAGACCACCGGTTCTACGACCATCCCGGCGTCGATCCGCTCGCGATCGGCCGCGCGCTCTGGACCAACCTCCGCCACGGGGAGGTCCGCCAGGGCGGGAGCACGATCACCCAGCAACTGGCCAAGAACCTCTACTACGGCCGGCAGCGGACGATCACGCGCAAGGTCCAGGACGCGCTCGCCGCCCTCGTCATCGAGCGGATGTACGACAAGGACCAGATCCTCGAAACCTACCTGAACGAGGTCTATCTCGGACAGATCGGCCCGGTGGCCATCCACGGGATCGGCGAGGCGGCCTACCGGTACTTCGGCAAGCCGGTCGGCCGGCTGACCCCGGCCGAAGGGGCCCTGCTCGCCGGCATGATCAAGGGGCCGAACACCTACTCCCCGCTCAGGGACCGACACCTCGCCCGCAAGCGCCGCAACGAGGTCCTCCGGCAGCTCAGGGACCTCGGCCGGCTGTCCGAGGAGGAGTACCGGACGGCGATCAACAGCCCGCTCACGCTCTCGCCCCGGATCGAGGGCCTGACCCTCGGCCCCTATTTCCTCGACTACGTGCTCCAGGAGGTGGAACGCTCACAGACGCCGGGACTGCCCCCCGGCGCCCGCATCGACACGACGCTCGATCCCCGGCTCCAGCGGCTGGCGGAAGGAGCGATGGCGAAGGGGCTCGCCCGCCTGGAGTCCCGCGTGCCCGAGGCGCGGACCAGGAGCCAGCCCCTACAGGGCGCGCTCGTCGCCCTCGACGTACGGAGCGGCGCGATCCTGGCCATGGTCGGCGGACGCGACTACCGGGCGAGTCAGTTCAACCGGGCGGTCCAGGCCAGGCGCCAGGCCGGCTCGCTGCTCAAGCCCTTCGTCTATCTGGCCGCCCTCGAGGCGGGCGCGGAGGTCGAGGGCCGGCCCCTCACCCCCGCGACCCTCATCAAGGACGAGCCCTTGACCTTCGACGCGGGCGCCGCCGCCTGGTCCCCGCAGAACTATGATCGGCAGTACCGCGGGCCGGTCAGCGCCAGGGCCGCGCTCGAACAGTCGCTCAACGTCCCGGCCGTCCGCCTCGCCCAGGCGCTGGGCGTCAGGCCCCTCATCGCCCTTCTGGAGCGGCTCGGGCTCGCCGGCCCCTTCGGCGAAGACCTCTCGCTCGCCCTGGGCTCGGCCGGCGTGTCGCTGCTGGAGATGACCGCCGCCTACGGCGCGCTCGCGCAGGGCGGCCTCTACCTGTCGCCGACCGGCCTGCGCGCGGTCGGCCTGCCGACGGGCGAGCGGCTGCTGCCCGCCCCCCAGGAGCGACGTCAGGCGGTCTCGCCCCAGGCGGCTTACCTGACCACCTCGCTCCTCCGGGGCGTCGTGGACCGGGGCACGGGGGCGCAGACAAGGGCCCTGGGCCTCACGGCCGTCCTCGCGGGCAAGACCGGCACGACGGACGAGGAGCGCGACGCCTGGTTCATCGGCTACACGCCGGACCTCGTCATCGGCGTCTGGGTGGGGTTCGACGACGGAACGCCGCTGCGCCTGACCGGCGCCCAGGCGGCCCTGCCGATCTGGGTGGACTTCGCACGGCAGGTCATCCCGGCCGACTCCCCGGACTTCCCGCAGCCGAGCGGAATCGCCGTCCGGATGGTGGACCCGGCGAGCGGGCTCCTCGCGACGGCGGACTGCCCCGAGTCCGTCGAGGAGGTGTTCATCGAGGGGACGGAGCCGGAGGACTACTGCCCCCTGCACGGTGGGGGATTTTGGGACCGCCTCAAGCGCGGCCTCGGCCTGTGACTACTGCCGGTACCCGTACAGCCAGCGGGCGGTCGTTCCGCCGACGTTCCTGACCGAATGGCGGGCATGGGCGGGAATGAACACTTCCTCGCCCGGCCGAGCCCGGAACGTCCGCCCCTGAATCTGCAGCTCTAGCTCGCCCTCCAGGACCAGGAGCAGCTCGTCCATCTCATGGACATAGTCCTCCCACGTCCGCCCCGGCGGGTCCGTCCAGAGTCCGCAACTGAAACCGCGGGCGTTCCAGTCGCGCTGCACCCGCGCGCGGTCGGTCGTCGTCTCGATCATGGCTCCCTCCTCGAACAACCATGGCGCGTCGGACCGAAGGGCCGTCGCGGCCGCGGGCACGCGGCCCCTCACCAGATGCGGAGGTCGTTCCCGTCCAGGACGTACTCGTAGATGCCGTTGAAGGTCACGCCCGCCCCCAGGGCCAGCCGCCGGGCGGCGGCTCGACGCCCCTTCGGCACGAACAGATAGAAGGGGACGCCCAGGACAGCACCATCCTGCCATCGGCGATTCGCACGCGAGGCCGACAACGATTCCTCACTCTCCACCTCCGCGATCCATTCGACTATCCGTCTGCCGGAATCCGCTCGCCAGACGACGACGTCGGGCTCGGCTCCCGCCTCGGCCGGCAGCCGACCCCGCTCCGCATCCGTCGTGATCGTGATCGTCCACTGGACGGTCCTGGCCCACCGCTCCGCGACCAGGCTCACCACCCTGTCGTGCAGCGACTCGATGCCGATCTCGCCGGCGAGGACGTTCATGGGCGCGCCTCCCGTCCGTGACCAGGGATTCCGGCTTTCCCTTCCGTGCTCAGAGAGATGACGCCGAAGCCCGCAAGGGGCTTCGGCGCCCATCAACCCTTTCTCCACGCTTCAGGAGCACCCGCTCGTCGCGCCGCAGCCCATGCACTTCAGGCAGGTGCCGTTGCGCACCAGCTTGAACTCCTTGCACTCCGGGCAGGGGTCGCCCTCGTAGCCCTTGAGCTTGGCGCTGGTGACCGCCGTGTAGGTCAGGGTCTCGCGCTGCAACTCCAGCGTGTGCGCCACCGTCTCGTGGCCGTTGGAGCCGTTGCCGTGATCCTGGCGCTTCGGGAAGATCGGGCTCAGCTTGGCCGTGGCCAGCGCCTGGGCGTCGGTCGGCTCCTCGTCCGTGCACTCGGGGTCCTGCTTCACCGTGTCGCCGCGCAGGTCGTCGGCCAGGACCTGGGCCAGGTCGTCCCGGCCGAGGTAGGTGATGGCGAGCTCGCGGAAGATGTAGTCGATGATCGAGGTGGACATCTTGATGTGATCGTTCAGCTTCACCGGGCCGTTGGGCTCGAACCGGGTGAAGACGAAGGCCTCGACGAACTCTTCCAGCGGCACGCCGTGCTGGAGGCCGAGCGAGATGGCGATCGCGAAGCAGTTCATGAGGCTCCGGAACGCCGCCCCCTCCTTGTGCATGTCCAGGAAGATCTCCCCCAGCGTGCCGTCCTGGTATTCGCCGGTCCGCAGGTAGATCTTGTGGCCGCCGACGACGGCCTTCTGCGTGTAACCCTTCCGCCGCGCCGGAAGCGGCCGGCGCTTGGCCAGGTACCGGACCATGACGCGCTCCGCCGCCTTCTCGGCCGCGCCCAGCACCTCGACGCCCGCCGCCTCGACCGCCGCGCCGGAGTCGCTGGAGGCGTTCAGCGGCTGGCTGAGCTTGGACCCGTCCCGGTACAGGGCCACGGCCTTGAGCATGCTCTGCCAGGACAGGAGGTAGGCCGCCTTGACGTCGTCGAGCGTGGCGTCGGCCGGCATGTTGATCGTCTTGCTGATGGCGCCGCTGATGAAGGGCTGGGCGGCGGCCATCATACGGATGTGCGCCTCCACGGGGATGAACCGCCGGCCCGTCCGGCCGCAGCGGTTCGCGCAGTCGAACACCGCGAGATGCTCCGGCTTGAGGTGCGGCGCGCCCTCCACGGTCATCGTCCCGCAGCAATAGTCGTTCGCCGCGAGGATCTCCTCCTGCGTGAACCCCAGGACCCGGAGCATGTTGAACGCCGGGTCGTTGAGCTGCTGGTCGGTGAGGCCGAGCTTCTCCCGGCAGAACTCCTCGCCGAGGGTGAACTTGTTGAACGCGAACTGGATCTCGAAGGCCTGGCCGAGCGACGCCTCCAGCCGCTCGATCGCGGCCGCGTCGAAGCCCTTGGCCTGGAGCGTCTCGTGGTTGATGAAGGGCGCGCCCTTGAGCGTGCGGCGCCCCGTGCAGGCGAGCACGATGTCGTTGATCTGGGCCTCGCTGTAGCCCAGGGTCTTGAGCGCGGGCGGGAGGCTCTGGTTGATGATCTTGAAGTACCCGCCGCCGGCCAGTTTCTTGAACTTGACGAGCGCGAAGTCCGGCTCGATCCCCGTCGTGTCGCAGTCCATGACCAACCCGATCGTGCCGGTCGGGGCGATGCAGGTGACCTGGGCGTTGCGGAACCCGTAGGCCGTGCCGAGCTCCAGCGCCCGATCCCAGGCCCGCCGCGCCCCGAGCAGGAGGTCGGGCGGACAGTGCTCCGCCTGGATGCCCACGGGCTTGACGGTGAGCCCCTCGTACTCCTCGTCCGGCGCGTGGTAGGCCGCCCGCCGGTGGTTGCGGATGACCCGCAGCATGGCTTCGCGGTTCCTGGCGTACCCCTCGAAGGGGCCGAGCTCCGCCGCCATCTCCGCCGAGGTCGCGTAGGCTTCCCCGGTCAGGATCGCGGTGAGCGCCCCGCAGATGGCCCGCGCCCTGGGCGAGTCGTAGGGGATGCCGAGCCGCATGAGGATCGTGCCCAGGTTCGCGTAGCCGAGCCCGAGCGTGCGGAACACGAAGCTCTTCTCCGCGATCGAGCGGCTCGGGAAGGAGGCCATGAGCACGCTGATCTCCAGCACGATCGTCCAGAGCCGGACCGCGTGCCGGAAGTCCTCCAGGTTGAACCGCCCGTCCTCCGTGTAGAACTCGCCGAGGTTGAGCGAGGCCAGGTTACAGTTGTGGACGATCAGCCCCTCGACGATCAGCGAATGGGTCACCGGCTCGGAGACGTCGTAGACGTCCTCGATCCCCTCCTGCACGATGTCCACGACGCGGGCCCGCCGCCCCTCATTCACGTTCCCGCGCCAGGGCTGCTCGGCGACGGTCATCGCCTCCTTGGCCTTCCCTGGCGACAGCGGGAACCCGATGAGGTGGCAGAACTTGTACGCCTGGTACCCGTAGATGCGAAGCTGGCCCTGGGTGTTCTTCCGGCTCGCCGGATGGTACCACCCGATGGAGGAACGGATGCCGAAATCGGCCAGCAGGACCTGCACGTCGCGGAGCAACTCGCGCGAGCTCGACGCGAGGTGGACGGAGAAGAACGATGCGTCCGACGTCTCCTTGACTTCCACCGAGCCGTCGGCGCTGAACAGGGCGCCGATGAAGGCCGCCTGCGCGACCTTGGGCGCCGTGAAGAGGGGCTCGGGCATCCGCTTCTCGGTCGCCGGGGCCGGCTTCATCCCGAGGGACCTCAGGAATTCCACGACTCCCCTGGCGCTCGTGCCGATCTGGCAGACTCCGTTCTTCTGCTCATGCACGAGTATCCCACGCTCCTGTCCGCCCTGTTCGCGGTGGAGCCGCTGGAAGTAGGCGCCGAGCCGCTCGCGCGCGTGGATGTCCTCCGGGCCGAAGACCAACTGCGCGCCGGACTCCTCGGTGAAGACCCCGCCCCCGAGCAGCCAACCGAGGAACAGCGCGCGCTCGACCTCCGCCTCACTACAGCCCCCAAAATCGATCGGAGCCGACTCGCGCTGCATCTCCACGGCATCCTCGTTGATCACGAGGTGGCGGACTTCCTTCCATCCGTCCTGCGTGAGCACTCGATGGTCGTCCGTCAGCCGCAGTTCCTGGCCGGTCGAGAGCTTGACGCGGTACACCGGCTTGCGGCCCGTCTTGACGACGACGGCCGGCCGGTACGCCAACTGCCGATGGTCGGCCGCCTCGGTCGCCAGTTCCGTCTTGATCAAGACCGACCGGCCCTCCTGCTGGCGGCGGTACAGTTCGGCGACGGGCACGAGCCCCTCGCGCGTCGCGACCCGCATATCTCCAGCTAGACACGCGGTATCGTCGAGGAACATGTACTCGGAGCACGGGTTCGACGCGTTGATCCGGCCGTCCTCCGGGCAGGTGTGCCACTCGTTGATCGTGGTGTCGTACTGGACGCCGGGGTCCGCGCAGAGCCAGGCGGCCCAGGCGATCTTGTCCCACAGCTCACGGGCCTTGACCGTCTTGGCGACCTTGCCGTCGGTCCGGCGCGTGAGCGGCCAGTCTCCGTCCCGCTCCAGCACCTCGAAGAAGCCGTTCGGGATGCGCACGCTGTTGTTCGAATTCTGGCCCGAGACGGTCTGGTACCCCCTCCCATCCCAGTTCGTGTCGTACTCGTGGAAGACGAAGTGGGTGTAGCCCTGCTTGGCGTAGGCGAACATGCGCTGGATGTAGGCCTCCGGCACGGCGGACCGGCGGGCGGCCCGGATCGCCGCCTTGAGGCCGGGGTTGCGCTCGGGATCGGTCTCGACCCTCGCGCCCCCGCTCCCGTCGGCCAGGTAGCAGGCCTTCAGCACGTCGTTCAGCCGCTGCGCGCAGATCTTGGAGCCGGTGACCATCGCGGCCACCTTCTGCTCCTCGATGACCTTCCAGTCGATGAACTCCTCGACGTCGGGGTGATCCAGGTCGAGGCAGACCATCTTGGCCGCACGCCTGGTGGTGCCGCCGGACTTGATCGCCCCGGCCGCGCGATCCCCGATCTTGAGGAAGGACATGAGGCCGGAGGACCGGCCGCCGCCCGAAAGCCGCTCGCCGTCGGCGCGCAGCTTGGAGAAATTCGTGCCGGTGCCCGAGCCGTACTTGAACAGCCTCGCCTCGCGCACCCAGAGGTCCATGATCCCGCCCTCGTTGACGAGGTCGTCCTCGATGGACTGGATGAAGCAATTGTGGACGACCACGTTGTTTGAGAGGTACTGGCCGCTCTCCGTCTGGATGTCGAAGACCGGCTGGATACCCGCCGCTTCGATGCGGACGATGGCCTCCTCCCTCAGCCCCGGCAGTGCCCTGCCCGCAAACCGGCTGGAGCAGGCCTCCTGCAGCTTGCGTCGCTTCGCCTCGGAGACGAAGCCGACGAGGTCGCGGAACCGCCGCCTGGCCTCGGCATACCCGATCGACACGACGTAGGGCACCCGCCGGTTCTCCCGGGTCTCGACGCCGCGCTGCACCCGCGCGTAGATGCCCAGGTTCAGCAGCAGCGCCTGGACGCCGAGCGCCAAGGGGTGCGACGTGGTCGTGAGCACGATGGCGGCGGCGCGGCTCCCGCGCGAGCGGAGTCGGACCGTCCCATCGGCCTGGAACAACGCCTTCAGGTAGGCTGCCTGGGCGTCCACCCCGGCCGTCCTGATGGTGGACGGCACGGCCAGGTCTTCCTCCCCCGGCAGCAGCCCGTAGGCGTCGACGAACGGCCTGAGCGCCTCTCCGTCCAGGCGGATACGGCGGAGGTCCAGGCCTTCAGCCTGGGTGTCCACCGGTCGAACATGGTAACGGTGGCCCGGAAATACCCGTTCGATCCGCTCGAGGACAAACGTGTATTCCTCCTTGTCGAGGGTCATGAACTCGATCGTCGGGCTGCGGTTCGTACCTTCCCGGCACTGGCCGACGAACCCGTCACCCTGCAGCCAACCGGCGAGCGCCGCCTCCGCGATTTCCCGCGCGTCGCTCTGTCGCGCCACGGTCGTGGCCGTCGACAGCCGCAGTCTCATGCCCGGCGCGAGCTCGTCCACCCGGCGCCAGGAGCCGGTCTTCCGACGCGCGTCCAGCGCATAGACCAGGTGGTCGGGCGTGGCTTCGACGCAGGCGCCGTTCTTGAGCCGGACGCGGAAGACCGGCTTGTCGCCGTTCTCCCTGACCGCGACGATCCTGGTCGTTCCACGGCCACCCTTCAGCCCGTCGAAGACCTCAAGACCGATCAGCCGCTTCGTCACGATCTCCCCGATCGGTATGGGCCCCTGCGGCGTGGAGACGAGCGCGTGGTATGGCTGGCACGCATGGGGCTGCGGGTGCTCGAAGGCGTTCGTCGCCTTCATCGTCTCGCGGGTGACTGGGTCCACGTAGTAGTGGCCCTGGGCCGGGCCGGACAGGCCGTAGGCCCAGTGCAACCCGGTGTTGAACCACTGCGGCGAGTTCGGAGCGGCCATCTGGTGGGCGAGCATGTAGCAGAGCTCGTCGTAGAAGGCCGCGGCGTCCTCGTCCGTGTTGAAGTAGCCGTGGGTCTTCCCCCAGTGGGTCCAGCAGCCGGCCAGGCGGTGGAAGACCTGCTTGGCGTCCCGCTCGCCGCCCAGCAACGGCTGCCCGTCCGGTCCGGTCAACGGCGCGCCGTCCGGGCCGACCTGGGGCACGCCGGCCTTGCGGAAATACTTCTGCGCAAGGATGTCCACCGCGAGCTGGGACCATTGCTCGGGAACGTTGATGTTGTCCAGCTTGAAGACCGTCGAGCCGTCGGGGTTCCTGATCTCCGACGAACGCTTCACGAAGGTGATGCCCTGGTAGGGATCCTGGCCCTTTTTCGTGAACCGGCGTTCGATTCTCACGTCGTGCCTCCCTCTTCAATAATGGGAATCCGCGGCCCCAACCGGCTCCGCGACCCGAGCCCTTGCCTACCCTTGCAGCCGCCGGCGGCACCGGGGCGCCGACGCCCCGCCCCTTAGGAGCAGCGGTCAACTGTGACGAGCCTGTCGTCTGGAGATTGTCGCCGGATCGAGCGAGCGCCGGACCTGCCCACGAGCGACCTCTGGCAGCCTGGAGAAAGGGGAAAATCCACGGCCCCCGGCGGAAGATGGCGCGCACTATAGACCCAGGATTAGTGTTTGTCAAGAGCGCTCCCCCAACATATGGTAGGAGTCTGGACAGGATGGGGATAACCTGGGAGAGGGAGGCTGCTCGGGGCACTGGAAGCGCGGCGAGCCCGCAGGGCTGACTTATCCACAGGATCGGCGTGAAGTGGGCCGGGGGGGGTTGCGGCCTATTGCGGAAGGGTGGCGCCGAACCTGCCGAGCTTGCGAATAGCCTCTTCGGCCCCGGGCAGGGGAAGGAACCGATGGGCGATGCCGAGCACCAATACCCGCTGCTCCAGCAGCCTCGTCTCGAACAGGCTGAAGGCGACGTAGTCCCGCCGGACCGTATTCGTGCGGATGAGGGAACCGATGAGCCGATGCCCCTGGCCCTCGAGCATCTGCGCCACCCGTTCCCGCTCGGTCCCGCGACCGGCCTGCCCGGCCCCGCCGATCGCCCGCTGCGCCGTCGCCGCGACGAACTCCGTGTAGTCATCCAAGGTCGGGTTGGTCGAGACCAGCCCGATGCCCAGGACCAACAGCAGGACCAGGCCCACCAGGGCCCCCGTGCTCATGATCGTGCCGTCTTCCGGGGAACGCCGCGGCCCCGGCCCGGTTTGACAATCACGGCCGGCTCGCCTATCGTCGCCGCCCAGGCCCCTCGCCGCCTTCCTGGCCGGCGCGGAGAAAGGAGTCTCGCCATGTATGTGTGGAGCAAGCGCCTCGTCATCGGACTGCTCGCCGGCTTCACCCTGCTCGGGCTGCTCTTCCTGGTCGAAGGGTCGGCGGCCGGCCCGAGCGGGCTCAAGCCCCACACGACCAGATGGATCCTGCTCAATTACAGCGGGCTGCTCGTCTGGCTGTTCGTCTGGATGATCGACCAGGCGCGCGTCCGGGGGAAGAACGTCTGGCCCTGGCTCCTGCCCTTCCTCCTCGCGCCGCTGCCCGCCCTGATGGCCTTCGTCCTCTTCCTCCAGCGCCGGCTCAAGCCGTGACCGGCCCCGCCTACCCGATCACCACCTTGGACTCGGGGTAGCGACGCAGCATCTGCGACGGCGTCTTGACTGAGAAGAGCCCGATCATCAGGGGCCCGAACCGCCCGATCAGCATCGTCAGGATGATCACGCCCTTGCCGACGCCGGTGAAGAGCGCCGACAGGCTCCGGACCCCGCCGTCCCCGACCGAGAGGCCCACCGTGCCGATCGCCGAGGTCACCTCGAACATCAGCGAGAGGAACGAGCGCTGCTCCGTGTAGGCCAGCAGCAGCGTCAGGGCGGTCACGGCCGCCATCGCCAGCACCGCCAGGCACGTGGCGCGCACGACGAGGTCCGGGGCGATCCGCCGGTGGAAGACCTCCACGTCCGCTCGCTGCCGCAGGATCGACCAGATGGAGAGCCAGACGATCGCGAAGGTGGTCGTCTTGATGCCGCCGGCGGTGCTGCCGGGCGACCCGCCGACCGCCATCAGCAGGATGATGAAATAGAGCGTGGCGTCGCGCATCAGGCTCAGGTCCACCGTGTTGAAGCCCGCGGTACGCGCCGAGACGGAATGGAAGTAGGACACCAGGGCCTGATCGGACGTGGGCAGGGGCACGAACGTCTTCGGGTTGTTCCACTCCAGAGCCCAGATCCCGAGGGTGCCCGAGACGAGCAGGAGCACGGACACCAGCACCGCGAGCTTGGTGTGGGTCTGGAACCGGAAGCGACGGCCGCGCACGTTCTCGACCACATCCTGGAACACCAGGAACCCGATGCCCCCCAGGATGATCTCCGTCGTGATGACCGAGTTGACGACCAGATCGCTCCGGTAGCGCATCAGATTGTCGGAGAAGAGCGAGAAGCCCGCGTTGTTGAAGGCCGAGACCGAGTGGAAGAGGCCGACGTAGAGAGCCGCACCCGGGTCCATGTCGAGGGAAAACCGCAGGGCGAGCACCGACGCGGCGGCGCCCTCGATGAGCAGGGTGACGGCCACGATCGTCTTGACGAGCCGGACGAGCCCTTCCATGTCCAGCGCGCTGAGCGCTTCGGCCATCATCATCCGCTCCTTGAGCCCGATCCGTTGCCCCAGCGCGAGCAGCAGCAACGTGGCCATGGTCGAGTAGCCGAGGCCGCCGACTTGGATGAGCAGCATGACGACGACCTGGCCGAAGACAGTGAAGTCCTTCGGCGTGTCCAGGACGATGAGCCCGGTCACGCAGACCGCCGACGTGGCGGTGAACAGCGCGTCGAGGAACCGGATCTCCACCCCGGGGGCGGTCGCCCAGGGCAGCATGAGCAGCGCGGCGCCGGCCAGGATGACGGACACGCCGGCCAGGGCGACGACCTGGCCGGGCAGCAGGCGCACGGCCAACAACCGCTCGAAGAGCGGGCGGTTCATCATCCAGGTCAGGCTCCCCGGTTTCATCGCGTGCGTCCTCCCGTTTCGTCCCCCCCCTCGCCGGGGCTCCGGCCGAGACGGAGGAGGTCTCCCCGCAGCCACAGGAGCAACGCCAGCCCCGGCAGCGCGACCAGGACCGTCACCAGGAAAAACCAGACCCAGCCGACCGCCTCCACGAGGAAGGCCGCGGGCGGTCCCACGAGCACGCGCCCCATCGCGCCCAGGGCCGAGAGCAGCGCGAACTGCGTGGCCGAGTAGCGCGCGTCGCAGAGCGCGATCAACAGAGCGACGAAGGCCGCCGTGCCCATCCCGCCGGCCAGGTTCTCGACCGCCACCGCAGCCACCATGACCGGGTAGCTCTTCCCGACCCAGGCCAGGGCCATGAACGTCAGGTTGGACAGGGCCTGCCCGACCCCGAACCAGAGCAGCGCGGCGAACAGGCCGATGCGAGCCATCAGCGCACCGCCCGTCAGCGCCCCCGCGATCGTCGCCAGGAGCCCCATGCCCTTGTTCACGAGCCCGACGTCCGTCGGGGTGAAGTCCACGCCACGGATCAGAAAGGCCGTGGTCAGGGAGCCGGCGAAGGCGTCGCCGAGCTTGTAGCAGACGATGAGCGCCAACAGCATCGGGACCGCCGGGCGTGCGAGCAGTTCCCTGAGCGGCCCCGCCACCGCCTCGGTCAGCGACGTCGGAGGGTCGGTCGCCGCCTCCGGCTCCGGGCTTAACCACGTCGCTCCCACGGCCACCGCCATGATCAGCGCCATCAGCCCATAGGTCCGGGCCCAGCCGATCTGCTCCGACAGGATCAGGGCCACGGCGCCGGAGAGGAGCATCCCCAGACGGTACCCGGTCACCGAGAGCGCCGCGCCCAGGCCCCGCTCCGCCGGCCGCAGCACGTCGGCCCGGTAGGCGTCGAAGACGATGTCCTGGGAGGCGGACAGGAAGGCGACAGAGAGCGCTACCCCCGCGAGCAGCCAGGGAGCGGCCGACGGGTCCGTTCCCGCCATGGCCGCGAGCCCCGCCGCGACCCCACACTGGGTGAGGGCCATCCATCCGCGCCGGCGCCCCAGCCACGGCGGGACGAAGCGATCCATCAGGGGCGCCCAGAGAAACTTGACGGCGTAGGGCAGTCCGACCAGCGTGAGGAGCCCGATCGTGCGGAGGTCCACGCCCTCCACGGTCAGCCAGGCCTGGAGCGTGGCTCCGGTCAGCGCGAGGGGTACCCCCGAGGCGAGGCCCAGGGGGACCATGAGGGTGAGCCGGCGCGGGGGAAGGAACGGGGCGGCGGAAGTCTCGCTCACCGAGGCTGCGGCCGTCGCCGCCCCCCGAGGCCGCCGCTCAGCAAGGCTGCCCGTTGAAGACACAGGGCTTGTAGCGGCTGCGGTCGAACTCGACGTTCTCCTGGTAGACCCGCTCGTTGCCGTTCACGCCGTCCCGCTCGGGGTCGTTCCAGAGGATGTGGTTCCACCAGTAGAACAGCGGATAGGGCTCGGTGTAGTAGACGGGGTTGCCGTAGTGGCTGCGGGCATGCTCCTCGACCATCCGCCCCGTCACGTAGTCCACCTCGCCGTTCCCCTTCAGCGAATAGAGGAAGAGGAACATGCGGGCTTCGTGGTCGTACACCTCGTCGAGGCGGGTGTCCTCGTCCGGCTCGGGCGGCAGGGGACCGGTCGCAACGGCGGGAAAGGCGATCAAGCACGACGCCAGCAGGGCCGAGAGGATTCCGACGTGCCGTCTCGTCATGAGCATACCCCCGGTGCGGTGGAAAGAGGCCATCCGCCCGTCCGCTCCCCGCCCGGCCACCGAAACCGGGCCGCCGCGCAAATTCTAGCATGAGCGCGGCGAGGCCTGTCAATCCGCGCGGGTCGGCCCGTTCCCGCCTTTACTCTCCGCGCCGCGGCCTTCTATAATGCGCGCCCATGGCTCCGATGACGCCGCCCCGCGCCTCCCTCGCCACGATCGGTTGCCGGCTCAACCAGGCGGAAACGGCCCTGCTCGCGGACCGCCTCCGGCAACGAGGCTACCGCCTGGTCGCCTTCGGCCAGCCGACGGACCTCCTCGTCCTCAACACCTGCGCCGTGACCGATCAGGCCGAGGCGGATTGCCGCTACCTCATCCGGCGGACGCTCCGGCGGTCGCCGCGGGCTTTCATCGCCGTCACCGGCTGCTACGCCCAGACCAACCCCGAGGCGATCCGGCGGCTGCCCGGCGTGGACCTGATCCTCGGCGCCCAGTACAAGATGGCCCTGCCGGAGTACCTCCCGCCCGCTGCGGGGCTCCGGAAGCGACCGGGCCCCGAGCTGCTGCACACCCGGACCCTCGCGCGAGAGGAATTCGACCTGCCCGGCGTCGGCGACTACGCGACCACGAGGGCGAACCTCAAGGTCCAGGACGGGTGCAATTTCATGTGCTCGTTCTGCCTGATCCCCTTCGCCCGGGGCCGCGAGCGCAGCCGGCGGGCCGGCGACGTGCTGCGCGAGGCGGAGGCGCTGGCCGCGCGGGGCCACCGCGAGCTGGTCTTGACCGGCGTCAACATCGGGCACTACGCCAGCGAGGGCCTGGACCTTGCCGGCCTGATCCGCCGCCTGGAGGCCATCGCCGGCGTGGACCGGATCCGCATCTCCTCCATCGAGCCGACGACGATCACGGAGCCCCTGCTCGAACGGCTGGCGACCTCGCCCAGGCTCTGCCGCCACCTGCACATCCCCCTCCAGAGCGGGGACGACGAGGTCCTGGCGGCCATGAACCGACGGTACCGGGCGGGCGACTATCGGACGCTGATCGAGCGGGTGCTGCGCCTGGTCCCGGACCTCGGCCTGGGGACCGACCTCATGGTCGGCTTTCCCGGCGAGACCGACCGGCAGTTCGCCAATACGGTGGCCCTCGCCAAGGACCTGCCCTTCTCGTACCTGCACGTCTTCAGCTACGCGGAACGGCCGGGCACCGCCGCCGCCCGCCTGGCCGACCGGGTGCCGGAGCGGACGGTCAAGGCCCGGAGCCGGATGCTCGCGGAGCTGTCCCGGGCCAAGCGGCTGGCCTTCTGCCAGCGCCGGATCGGCCGTAGGGTCCGGGTCCTCGTCGAGCGGCGGGAAGGCGACGGCCTGTGGACCGGCTTGACCGACGACTACCTCCGCGTCGGTCTGGCCTCCCCCGACGACCTGACCAACCGGTTCGTGGACATCGTCGTCACGGGCGCCATGGACGGCCTGGCGATCGGGCGGCTTGCGGTCGAGGGGGCCGGGCGGTAAGATCACGGCTTCGCCACGACGGGAACCGCATGCAGGACTATCGCGTCCACATCGAGACCTTCGGCTGCCAGATGAACGAGTACGACAGCGAGCTCGTCCGCTCGCTGCTCAAAGCCCGCGGTTTCTCGTTCACGGAGGACCGGGCGCGGGCGGACGTGGTGCTGATGAACACCTGCGCGATCCGCGAGAACGCGCACAACCGCGTCTACGGCCACCTGGCCGAGCTGAAGGCCCTCAAGCGCGGGCGGAGCCTCGTCGTCGGCGTCCTGGGCTGCATGGCTCAGAACCTCAAGCAGGATCTGATGGACGCCGAATCGGTCGTCGACGTCATGGTCGGCCCGGACGGGTACCGGAAACTGCCGGACCTGCTGATGCGCGCGATCGAAGGGCGGGAGAAGGGCCTGGCCGTCGACCTGTCCGAGTATGAAACCTACGGCGACATCGTGCCCGACCGAACCGAGGGGGTCACCGCCTGGATCGCGGTCATGCGCGGCTGCGACAACTTCTGCTCCTTCTGCGTGGTCCCTTACACCCGCGGGCGCGAGCGCTCCCGCGACCCGCAGGGTATCCTGGCCGAGGCCGAGCGGCTCGCAGCCCAGGGCTACCGGCAGGTGACCCTCCTCGGCCAGAACGTCAACTCCTACCGGTTCGGCGAGTGGGACTTCGCCCGGTTGCTCCTGGCTGTCGCGGAGGTGCCGGGCCTGGAGCGGGTCCGCTTCACCTCGCCGCACCCCAAAGACTTCCCGCCCGCGCTCCTGGACGCGGTGGCGGGCCATCCGAAGGTCGGCAAGCACATCCACCTCCCCCTCCAGTCGGGCAACGACCGGATCCTGGAGCGGATGAACCGGACCTACACACGCAAGACGTACCTGGCGCTCGTCGAGGACATCAGACGCCGCACGCCGGAGATCGCCCTCACCACCGACATCATCTGCGGGTTCTGCGGCGAAACGGAGGCGGAGTTCGCGGACACGGTCCGGACCGTCGAGGAGGTGGCCTTCCACGCCGCCTTCATCTTCAAATACTCCGAGCGCAAGCACACGATCGCCGCCCGCAAGTATCCCGACGACGTGCCGGAGCCGGTGAAGTCCGAGCGGGTGACCCGCCTGGTCGAGCTCCAGAAGGCCATCTCACTCCGTCATAACCTCGCCATGGTCGGTCGGACGCTGTCCGTGCTCGTCGAGGGCGACTCCAAGAAATCCGACCGGCAGTGGATGGGCCGTGCCGACAACAACGTGACCGTTGTCTGGGAAAAGGGCGGCTCCGTGACGAAGCCCGGCGACCTGGTCCCGATCCGCATCGTGACCGCCTCGGCCACGACCCTCCTCGGCGAGGAGACCTCCTCCACCTCCACGTAGGTCCGCGCCGCCGCCCGACGGCTACCGGCCCCCCGCCCATTCTGGTCGCGATTACCGCGCTTGGCGCTCCGGGGCGAAGCGCGCCCTCGCCCCCTCCCCAACGTTGTTCTTCACGGCTGTTGGGGAGGCATCGGCCCGGCCGAGCTCGTGCCGTGCTCCCGCGCAGCGGTTGAATCGAACCGCCCTGCGTATGAACGAGAGGGAGAAGCCCCCATGCCCCTGGAACGAATCATCTCGACCGGCGTGCGCGGCTGGCCGCTCCTCGGCATCCTCCTGACGGGGATGGCAATCCGGTGAGCGCCCCCTCGATTCAAGTTATTTCACCTAACACTTTTAAGGTGGACAGTAATGATGATATCGGCATTGCGCCCTCCCGCTTACACTGGCCCTATCGGTGAGGTGACGTGACGCTCCTTCCATCCTGACGATGCGGGCGCCGGCAGCCCAGGCCGCCACGTGAGCTACACGGCCCACATATTCGGGACGCGCTACCGCGCGGACCGTCTTCTGAAGACCGGCCAGGGCGTCGACACCTACCTCGGCACCGACCTGGCCCGAGGTCAGGCGGTCGTGATCAAGACGGCCGAGGCCGACAGCCTCTCTCCCGGCGCACGCCTGCGCCTCGAACATGAAGCCCGCGTGCTCAAGGAGGTCCGCAGTCCCTGGCTGGTCCCCCTGCTCCACCTGGGCGCGGAGGCCGGGGTGCTGTACCTGGTCATGCCCTACCTGGCGGGCATGACGTTGGAGCATCGCCTGCGCTCCGGGCCCCTTCCCCTCCGCGAGGCCCTCACCGTCGGCTATTGCCTCTTCGCCGCACTGCAGGAAGCCCACGATCAGGGGGTCCTGCACCGGGACGTGAAGCCAGCCAACGTGATGGTGCGGGAGGAGTCCCCCCTGCAGGGGGCGATGCTCATCGATTTCGGCCTGGCCCGCAGCCTGTGGCTCGCCCCCACCCTCCGCGACCAGCCCGTCGGTTCCATCCGGTACATGGCGCCGGAGTTGGCCGGGGGCATCAAGGACGAGGTGGCGGAGTACTCGGACCTCTACGCCGCGGGACTCGTCCTCTTCGAGTGTCTGGCCGGTCATCCCCCGTTCCGGGGGAACGACGTGGGCGAGGTCCTGCGGCAGCACCTCACCGCGCCGGTCCCCGACCTCCGCCAACTCGGCGTGGCGGTCCCCACCGTGGTGAACGACATCCTGCAGCGACTGTTGCGCAAGGACCCGCGTGACCGCTACCAGTCCGCGGCGGCGGTCGTGGCCGACCTGGCGGAGCTGACCGACGCGCTCGCGCGGGGCGTGGCCGACCCCCTGATCGTCGTCGGCGCGCACGACCGGCGGCGGACCCTCGCCGAGCCGGCCTTCATCGGGCGCGGGAACGAGCTGGCCGCCCTGGGCGATCGTTTGCAACGGACCTGTTCCGGAGCGGGCGGCCTCGTCCTGGTCGAGGCGGAGTCCGGGGGCGGCAAGACCCGATTGCTCGGCGAGCTGAAACGGATCGCCGAGCACCAGCGGCTCTGGGTGCTCATGGGCCAGGGGGTGGATCAGGCGGCCCAGCGGCCCTTCCAGGTCCTCGACGGCGTCGTGACGGAGTTCGTCGCCAGGGCGCGGGCGGATCCCCGGTGGTTGGAGGGGTTCGGGGCGCGCCTGGGGGACCAGGGCGGTGCGGTGGCGGCGGCGCTGCCGCAGGTGGCCTCGATCCTGCGGCCAGACCCCTCGCATTCACTGGGGCCGGAAGCCTTCGGCGAAACCCGCACGATCGACGCCCTGGGCCGTCTCCTCGACGAACTGGGGACGGAGGAGAGGCCGGCGCTCGTCCTCCTCGACGATTGCCAGTGGGCCGACGAGCTGACCGTTCGACTGCTCATCCATTGGCAACGCCGGCGCCCGGCCACCTCGCAGCCTGCGCGGTACGTCCTGGTCGTCGCCGCCTTCCGCGGCGAAGAAGTGCCCGCCCACCATCCCCTCCGCACGCTTCCGCCGGAGCAGCGCCTGCTCCTCGAGCCGCTCGGCGTCAAGGACATCCAGCGGCTGCTGGAATCCATGGCGGGGCCGCTGCCGGCCGAGGCGGTCGAGGTCGCCACCCGGCTGTCCGCCGGCAGCCCCTTCATGGCCTCGGCCGTCATGCGGGGCCTCGTCGAGATCGGCGCCTTAGTCCCGGAATCCTCCGGCTGGGCGACCGACCCCCAGGCCCTGGCCGAGGCACGCTCCTCCTACAGGGCCGCCGTCTTCCTGGCCCGGCGCCTGGAGCAACTCCCCTCCGACGTTATCCGGCTCCTCACGGTCGGAGCGGTGCTGGGGCGGGAGTTTGACCTCAAGTTCGCGCGGAGCCTGGCCGGCCAGGTCGCCGGCCAGGTCGCCACGGGCCTGGAAGCAGCCCGGCAACGCCAGTTGGTCTGGATCGACGCGGCCTCCGGACGATGCACCTTCGTCCACGACAAGATCCGCGAGGCGCTCCTGGCGCGCCTGCCGGACTCGGAACGCCGGCGGTTGCACCACGAGGCGGCGCTCTCGCTGGAAGCTCTCCAGCCCGAACGGATTTACGAACTGGCCTACCACTTCGACGCGGCGGGCGACCCCGAGCGGGCCTTTCCCTATGCCCTGGCCTCCGCCGAGCGGGCCCGACGCCAGCACGCGCTGGAGATCGCCGAAAAACAGTACCGGATCGCCGAACGGGGCGCCGGCATGTGCGAGCCGGCGGTCCGATTCCGCTTGGCGGAGGGGCTCGGCGATGTCCTGATGCTCCGGGGCCGGTACGACGAGGCGCAGCGGCAGTTCGAGCTGGCCAGAACCCTGGCGGCCGAGGAGATCAGCCGCGCGCAGGTTGAAGGCCGGATCGGGGAGCTCGCCTTCAAGCGGGGCGACTGCCAGGCCGCGAGCCAGGCACTCGAAAACGCGCTGCGGTTGCTCGGGCAATCCGTGCCGCGCCGGCGGCCGCTCGTCTTCCTCCGGCTCTGCCAGGAGCTCGCCTCGCAGACCTTGCACACCCTGGTCCCGAGCTGGTTCGTCGGCCGCCGCCCCCTGCAGGGCGCCGACCGCGACCTGCTCGCCGTCCGCCTCTACAGTCGCCTGGCCTACGCCTACTGGTTCCAGAAGGGCACCCTCCACTGCCTCTGGGCCCACCTGCGCGAGATGAACCTGGCGGAGCGCTATCCGCCGACGCTGGAGCTCGCCCAGGCCTACTCGGAGCACGCGCCGGCGTTGAGCCTGATCCCGCTGTATCGCCGGGGCATCGCCTACGTGGAGCGTTCCCTCGCCATCCGCAAGGCCATGGGGGACCTCTGGGGCCAGGGACAGTCGCTCCACTTCTACGGCGTGATCCTGTTCGCCTCCGCGCGCTTCGAGGAAGCCATCCAGAAGTGCCGTGAGGCCCTGCGGCTCCTGGAGCAGACCGGCGACCGCTGGGAGGTGAACCTGGCGCGCTACCACATCGCCTACAGCCTCTACCGGCAGGGGGACCTGGCCGGCGCCGTCAAGGAGGCCCGGCTCGTCTACCAGGCGGGGCTCGACATCGGCGATGCCCAGGCTCCCGCCATCAGCCTGGAAATCCTGGCCAAGGCCACGGGCGGGCGCGTGCCCGCGGACGCCATCCAGAACGAGTTGGGACGCCTCAAGGAAGACGTCCAGCGCACCTCCAACCTCCTCCAGGCGGAGGGCCTTCGCCTGCTCGGGGAAGGCCGGCCGGACGACGCCGTGGCGGCGATGGAGCGGGCCTTCGACATCCTCACCCAGACCGGGATGATGAACGCGTACGTGGCGCCGGCCTTGGCGTGGCTGGTCACGGCCCTGCGCGAAGCGACGGAACGGACCCCCCTCTGGGACCACCGGCGGCGGCGGGCGTTGCTCCATCGTGCGAGGCGGACCGCCCGCCGGGCCGTCCGCCTCGCGCGCAAATTCCCCGGAGACCTGCCCCATGCCTGGCGCGAGGCGGGCCTGCTCGCCGCGATTCGGGGACGCAACGAGCTGGCCCGCCGCTGCCTGGACAAAAGCCTCGCGACGGCCGAACTCCAGGGCGCGCGGGACGAATGGGCCCGCACGCTGCTGGCCAAAGGCCGCATCGGCCTGGCGTTGGGATGGCCCGGCGCGGCGGCGGAAACGGTTCACGCCGAGCAGCGCCTCCTCGCCCTGCGCGAAGGCTTGCACGAAGGGGACCGCCGGGCCCCGTCGTCCTCCGCGCACAGCCTGTCCCTGGCGGATCGCTTCGACACCGTGCTGGAGGCCGGCCGCGCCATCGCCGGCGCCCTGACCGCCCCGGCCGTCGTCGCGGCGGTGCGGGACGCGGCGCTCAAGCTGTTGCGGGGCGAGACCTGCCTGTTCCTGGACGTCACTCTCTCCTCGTCCGCAGACGGCCCGATCATCACCTGTCCCCATGAGGCGGCGGGCCCCTACAGCCGGACCCTGGTCGAGCGAAGCCTCGCCGCCGGCCTTCCCCTGATCGTCACGGAGGGGCTTCCCGACTGTCCCTCGGAAAGCACGGTGTTGACCGGCGTTCGCTCCGTGCTCTGTGCCCCCGTCTTCGTCCGGGGACGGCCCGCCGCCTGCCTCTACGTCAGCCACCGGCAGTTGGACCGGCTGTTCGGGGACGAGGAACGCCGGCTGGCTCAATTCATCACCACCCTCGCAGGAGCCGCCCTGGAAAACGCCGCGGGGTTCGCCGAGCTGACCGCGGCGCACGAGCAACTGCGCTTCCAGAAGACCCTACTGGAATGCCAGGGAGAGGCCTCGATCGACGGGATCCTCGTCCTTTCCCCGCAGGGGGCGATTCTCTCCCGCAACCGCCGGCTGGTCGAGCTGTGGGAGCTTCCAGACACGGCGTTGACCGCCGGAGCCGTGGAAGACCTCTGGGGGGAAATCGAGCGGCGGGTCGCCGCGCCCCCGGGCTGGGCCGCCACCGCCGCGGCGTTGACCGCCCGGCCAGAGGGCACGCAGCAGGAGGAGGTCCTGTTGACGGACGGCCGGACCCTGGATTGCTACACCGCCCCCGTGGCCCATCCGGACGGGACCTGGTACGGCCGCGCCTGGCACTTCCGCGACATCACCGCCCGCAAGCGCGCGGAGGAAGCCCTGCAGCTCGCGCACGCCCAACTGGAGCAGCGGGTGGCCGCCCGGACCGCCGACCTGGTCGAGTCCAACGCCAGGCTGCAGCAGGAGGTCGAGGAGCGGCGGCGGGTGGAGGAGGCCCTGCGCGAGAGCGAGGAGCGGTACCGGACGGTGGCCGAAACCGCCGCGGAGGCGATCATCACCATGGACGAGCGCGGCCGGATCGTCTTCGTCAACCGCGCCACGGAGCAGATCTTCGGGTACACGGCCGCCGAGCTGCTGGGCCGGCCGCTGACTGTGCTCATGCCGGACCGCTACCACACCGCCCATAAAACCGGCCTGACCCACTACCTGCGCACGGGACAACGGCGCATGGCCTGGGAGTGCGCCCATCTCCCCGGCCGCCACAAGAGCGGTCGGGAGATTCCGCTCGAGTTGGCCTTCTGGGAATTCACCCAGCACGGACGGCGGTACTTCAGCAGCCTGATCCGCGACATCACGGACCGCCTGCAGGCCGCCGAGCTGCGGACCCGGCTGCTGGAGCGGGTCATCTCGGCCCAGGAAGAGGAGCGACGCCGCCTCGCCCGGGAGTTGCACGACGAGACGGGGCAGGCGCTGATGGCCCTCCTCGTCCAACTGCACGAGATCGAGCGGGCCTCCACGCTGGCCGCGGCCCGGACCGCGGCCGAGCGGGTCCGGCAGATCGCCGCCCAGACGCTCGACGAGGTCCGCCGGCTCGCGATCGGCCTTCGCCCCAACGTGCTCGACGACGTGGGCCTCGTCGCCGCCATCGAGCGGTACGTCGCCGAATACACCAAGTCCTACGGCATCCAGGTGGACGTGCACGCGCGGGGCATCGAGGGCCGGCTGCCCGCGCCCATCGAGCTCGCCCTCTACCGCATCCACCAGGAAGCCCTCACCAACGTGGCCAAGCATGCGGGGGCCACGCTCGTGAGCATCGTCCTGGAGCGGCAGCCGCGCTGCGTGCAGGCGATCATCGAGGACGACGGGTGCGGCTTCGAGGTCCAGGCCACGCTGGACGCGACGGGACGCAACCAGCAGTTCGGCCTGCACAGCATGCGGGAGCGGGCCGCCCTCGTCCATGGATCGCTGGCGATCGAATCGACACCCGGCCGCGGCACCACCGTCTACGTCACCATCCCGCTGGACCAGGCGCCGCGCGACCCCGCCGACGGCGCCCCCTGCCCCACGGCCCCCTCGACCGGCCTCCGTCCTACCGGACCCGCAGGAGATTGATCTTGACAAAGACGCCCCGCCCGCGTAGCCTCGGCAGCAGTTTGACTGCTGCGCGGCACACCTTCCCAGCGAGCACCTTGTGACCCAATCTCCGAGGGCGCGACGTTTCGACCGACAGGCCTGTCGCCGGGGCTCCAGCCCCCTGCCCGCGATCCTGCTCGGCGTGCTCCTGGCGGGGTTCCCCGTCCTCGCGGCGGAGCCGATGGGGCCCGAGGAGGTCCTGCGGGCGCTGGTTCGCGCCAACGCCGAGAAGGACCTGGCGACGATGGCGAAGTTCATGGCCAAGGACGCCGACAGCGTCGGCTATTCCATCGCGGGGCGCAAGTACCTCGGCTGGCCGCCTTTCGCCAGGGAGATGGAGGAAGAATTCCGGTCCGTGGAACGGCTCGAGATCCCGATCACCGACCTGAAGGTCTGGACGCACGGCGACGTGGCCTGGTTCGCGATGGAACTCGATTACATCCGCTACGTCGGCACCGGCCCCAAGCAGACGCGCACCCTGCTCCCGCTGAGGGAAACCGGTGTCCTGGAACGGCGCGACGGCGTCTGGATCCTCGTGTCCTGGCACGAGTCCATGCGGACGGCGGACGGACCGCTCGCCCAGGCCGAGGCGGGCCTCGCGACCGAATCGAGCGGAAACGGCGCGGCCGCGAGCGCCGGGCATGACCTCAGCGGCCAGTGGGAAATCCAGGAGGAGGACAAGTCCTACGTGGCCACCCTGGATCGGGACGGCAACGGGACCTACTCCTGGCAAGGAGGGCGGATCCAGACGACGAAAGTCGCCGAGGGGCGGATCCAAGGCTCATGGCACCAGACCGGGAACGACCGGGAAGGCGGCTTCGACGTCCTCCTGTCCGCCGACGGCCGCGAGGCGCGCGGCGTCTGGTGGTACACCCGCGTCGGCGACCGGACCAACATCCCGCCCCGGCAATGGGGCGGCACGTACGTCTGGAAGCGGCTGGCTCCCGCGACTCCGACGAGGGGCGCGCCTTGATCCATCCGGCCGCCCCCGCGCCATTCACGATCGAACGATGGACGACAACCCTATGACTTCGGGAGGCCCCATGCTTCGTGCGATGTTCACCGCCCTATTGCTGTTCGGTCAGGCCGGGCTCGCTCTGGCGGACGGCGGACATGACCATGGCGCCGTCCCGACCCTGACCAACCAGACGACCACCACCGTGTCGATCGAGGAGGGCCGGGTCGTCCTGACCTTCGGGCCGATCGACCTCCCCTCGGCCCACGACGGCGAACTGGCCGCCAGCATGCCGAAGCACATCTTCAGCCTGCCGAAGGACATGTACCTGACCGGCTTCAAGTCCGAGGTCTTCACCAAAGACGGCCGTGTGCTGCCGAAGAACTACCTGCACCACATCCTGATGATCAACACGAGCCGCGACAGCATCTCCTGCCCGGGGGAGCCGCTGTTTTTCGGCGGCGCCGGCCTGGAGATGACCGAAGCCCGGTTTCCGGATGGCTACGGCGTCAAGCTGGGCAAGGGCGAGAAGATCATGTCGGTGGTCGCCTTCTATCACAAGGCGCCGCCGACCAAGGACGTGATGGCGCGGTTCACGATGTACATGGCTCCCGAAGGGGCGTCGGTCCAGCCGATGGAGGTCTACCAGGTCGGCGTCAACATCGTCTGCTACAGCAAGTTCAACCTCAGGGGCCCGGACCAGACCGACGAGGGCATCGAGATCAAGCCCGGCGTCCATGTCCTGTCGGCGCCGTTGAAGTTCCGGACCGACGGTTGCGTCAAGTTCGCCTATCCGCACGGTCACGACGAGCTGCTCTTGATCGCGCTGGAGAACAAGACGAGGAAGCAGACCCTGTTGAGGACCGTCCCCGACGTCGAGCGGGACGGCACCTTCATCGCGTTCCAGCCGCATCAAGTCTACCGGGACGGCCGGGGGTTCTCCATCTCGAAGGAAGACGACTACGAAATAACCATGGTCTATCACCACCCGCTCCACGCCCAAAACGTGCACCATGGGATGGGGAATTACCTCCTGTACATGACCCCGGGCACCTGCCCCCCCCAATCCGCCCTGTCGTTGCCCTGACCAGGCCGCCGACTCTCTTCGCGGCGGGCGCCGGTCCTCGACGGGGCGGCGCCGCCTGCCCGATCCTCTCCGACCTCCACTACATTTTGCGGTAAATCGAGATAACCATGGGCCTTGACTACCACATATAGTTGTGGCATAAGGCAGCATCGTAGACTTTCCGGCAAACCTTCTAGCCCAATTTGAGAGTAGACATTCCTCGGTCCTCCGATGTCTATGAGGCCGGCAGTGTCGCGGTTCTCGACTGCGCCGACGGTCGCACAAGTTGGGATGCGCAACCAGCCTCCTTCTCCAGGCCGACATCACGAGGGCACCGTTGCTCCCCGCGGCGCGGCGCGCGCGGGAGACGGCTGCGGCGGCCGCGCCACAAGTCGCGGCCCCCTCCCTTCGGCGGGGGGCGCCCGGCAATCCTCGGCGCGATGCAGAGGGGACCGCCTCCATGCCTGAGCCCCTCAACGCCCTGCTGGCCGGCAACCGTGCCGAGGACATCAAGCAGCTCACGCTGGCCCTGCGGCGGTGTTTCCCCGGCTGTCGCGTCGAGGCGGTCTACTCCGCGGGTGAGGCGGTCGAGTGGGCCGGCCTCCAGGAGTGGCAGGTCATCATCCTCGACGAGCGGCTCGACGAAGACACGGAGCGGGAGGTGCTGCCGGCGATCAGACAGAAGGCGCCGACCGCCGCGATCCTCGTGCACTCGGACCGGTGCGGCGAGGAGGACAGCGCGAGGATCATCAGGGCCGGCGCCGACGCCTGTCTGTACCGCCCCTCGCCGGCCTTCCTGGCGGAACTTCTCGCGGCGACCGGCGGCTCCCTGGAGAAACAGGGCCTGCACCGTCGCCTCCGGGCACTGGAGGCCCGCCACCGCGCCCTCCTGCAAGCCCTTCCGGACGTGCCCTACGAGTTGGACCGGGAAGGTCGGTTCGTCTCGGTCGGGGCGGAGATCCGCCGCCTCCTCGGGCATGCACCGGATGAGCTGATCGGGCTGGCCGCGGGCGAGCTGGTGCCCGCGGACGACCGGCCGGTCGGAGAGCGCCTGCTTCGCGAGCGGCGCACCGGGGCGCGACGAGCGAAGGATCTGCCGATCCACCTCCTCGTCAGGGGCGGCCCGGGCGGGGAACGCCGTGTTCGGACCTTCCTGCTCAACGCAGCCGGGTGCTACGCGTCCACCGGCGAATTCCTGGGCACCATCGGTTACCTTCGAAGCGCCGACGCGGCGGCGCCGGGGACGGCCGTTGCGGCGACGGACCTCGATCCGGCGCGATCGGCGGTCCAGACCGAGGAGCGGACGCAGGGCCGTCCTCCGCTCCCCGTCGGATCGCCCGCGAGCCCGCCGCCGGCCGTCCCCGGCCGCGAGCGCCGCCGCTCATCCCGCGTCTCCCTCGCGGCCGACGTCCATCTCACCATCGGCGGACAGAGCTGGAAGGGACGCGCGCACGACGTCAGCCTCCACGGCCTGTTCCTCGTCACGGAAGGCGATGTCCCCCTGGCCAAGCACCAGCCCCTCCGGGTCGGCCTGCTGAGCGACGTCGGTTTCCTTGAACTCGGGGGCGCCATTGGGGACCTGCGTCGCCGCCGGGCGGAGGGCGACCCCGCCCACTTGGCCGTCCAGGGGCTGGTAATCGTGTTCGATCCCCTGCCGGAGATGGAAGCCCAGGTGCTGGCCTCCATCCTGCGGGGGATCCGGGAAGAGTTCATCCCGTTGAAGGTGACGGTGGCGCTGCCCGATGCGGGGGGCGAACCCCTGTTGTTCGAGGCCGGCATCCAGGCGCTCCCCTCCCGCCCGTCCGCCCCGCTCGCGGGGGAGCGGCCCACCGGCGGAGCACGGCGCGCGGAGCGCCGCCGGTCGCTCCGCCTGCGACTCTCCCTGAGCGGCGAGTGGGCTCGGCCGGACGCGGTCCCGACCGAATCCCGTCGGCGGCTGACCACGGTCAACCTGGGCCTGGGCGGCATGCTCGCCCGCCTCGACGCCGACGCCCAGGCCCCCGAGCACGCGGCTCAGGTCATCCTGCGGGCCCCGCCCGAGGACAGGGGCGCGGAACCGGCGGCACCCATCGCCCTCGTGGCGGAGGCGGTCTGGACGGCGCAGGCAGACCGAGGCGGCTCCCAGCTCGTCGGCCTCCGCATCCTCCCCACCGTCAGCGCGGGCCTGGTCCCCCTGGCCAAGCTGCTCGACCGTGCCCTCGCCCTCCCCGCCTCCCGACTCGCCGACTTGGAGGCACTCCTCCTTCGGAGCGAACCGCTCGCCTGCCGCAATCGGCAGGGCCGCCGACTGGCCGTCCAGTGCGACCATCCCCACGGGCCCGATACCGGCGCGCCCCTGGCCATCATCGCGCCGGGTTTCGGCGAGACGAAGCGGGACTATGTCCGCCTCGCGTGCTCGCTCGTGCAGAACGGCTTCCGCGTCGTCCGCTACGACCACAGCAACCACGTCGGCGAGAGCGAGGGGGAGATCCGGCACACCAGGCCGAGCGACATGCGGGACGACCTGGCGACGGTGCTCGACCACGCCGCCCGCGCTTGGCCGTCGAGCCCGCTCGTCGTGATCTCGTCGGGCCTCACCGGACTGCTCGCCCTGAAGGTCTGCGCGCGGCGCGAGCGGGTCAGGCTCCTGGTCCTCACGGCGGCCCTCCTCGACCTTCGGGCGGCCCTCATCGCCACCCAGGGGGAGGACCTGATCGGCGCCCATCTGGAAGGCCGCCGACTGGGGGAGCTCACCCTCTTCGGGTTCAACGTGGACGGCGACGCCTGGCTGGAAGACGCGGTGGCCGCCGACTTGACGGGACTCCAGACGACCGTGAGGGACCTGACGCACCTGCGGATGCCGGTCGGGCTCCTGCTGGCCGAGGATGAGCCGTGGGACGCCACGGCCGCCCTCGCCGCCGTCGAAGCGGCGCTGCCGCCCTCGTCGCCGCGCCCCATGCGCCTCCCGCGGTCGCCGGGCCGTCTGGCCGAGTCATCCGACCAGGCCTCATCCCTCTGCGAGCGACTGGTCCGCCTGTGCCGGGACCATATCCGTCCCTTCTCGGGCGGTGAGCCGATCCTCCTCCCGCCCGAGCCGGCCGTCGCGGCCCAGGCGGCCGTCGAGGCGCAGCGGGCCAGACTGCGGCACCTGAAGGCTCCCAAGCACCTGCTCGCGCTCCACCGGGCGTGCCTCGACCGGGAGCGCAGCCTGCCCCACGTCACCGAGTATTGGCAACTGCTGGACCATATCGCCCGCTTGCTTGAGCCGCTCGACGACGGGTCGGTCATCCTCGAGGCCGGCTGCGGGAACGGCCACCTCGGCCTCTTCCTCCGGACACACCAGGCGTACCAGTCCCATCCACGGCCTCGAACCTTCCTCCGCTACCTGGGGCTCGACCCGGCGCCGGAGGCCCTGCGGCGGGCCCGTCAGGCCTTGACGAGTCGCCTGGGTGAGCCGGTCCTTCGGGCCGAGCTGTCGAGACCCCCGCTGGCGGCAACCCTCTGCCTGGCGGACCTGGACACTCGACTGCCATGCCACGACGGCGTCTTCGATCGTGTCGTGTGCAACCTGGTCCTGGATTCCCTCTACGATCCACTGGCCTTCCTCCGCGAACTCGTCCGCGTGCTCAGGCCGGGCGGTCGGCTGGTCCTGACCCACCTCCATCCGCTCGCCGACCCCCTGCCCGGTTATCGGGCGAAGCTCCACCTGGCCGACCGGCCCGCCGACCGTGAAGAAGGCCGGCGGTTATTGGCCGCCTGGGGCCTGGTGAACGAAGCGCGCCGCAACGGCCTGTTCCACTCCTTCACCCAGGCCGACCTCCTGACGCTGGTCGCCCTGAGCGGCGCAGAGCGTCCTCAGCTCTACCCCACCTACGCCGGCCAGGCCTACGCCCTGGTCGCAGAGAAGCCGCTGTAGCCCCCGCCGGTCGCCCACGGGACCGCCCTCACCCCGTCGCGCTCCACGCCATCCCGACAGGGCCCGGTCCTTCCCCCAACGGAACCACCCCATCGCACGGATTGACGCCTGACGGCCAACCCCCTAAGAGAGGGGCGCGACGGCCCCGGAGCCGACGGGCCAGCCGTAACCGGCCGGGTTCCCCCGTCAAGACGGCCGGCGAGCGCGATGAGGCCGGCCGACGATGCTCCGGCGCCCTTTCCATGGAGACCATGACGTTTCAGACCATCCCCGCCGCGCCGAGCCGAGCGGGCACGAGGGCGCGCTTTCGCCCCGACCGTCTGGTCAAGGAGACGGGCGGCGTCCGGACCTTCTTCGGCACCGACTTGGAAACCGGCCGGCCCGTCGTGATCAAGTCCACCTCGGCAGCCGCCCTATCGAGCGACGCCAAGCCGCGCCTGGCCCATGAAGCGACGGTGCTGGCCCGACTCGACAGCCGGTGGGTGGCGCCGCTGCTGGCATGGACCCAGGAGGACGATGGCCTGTCGCTCGTGACGGCCTATATCCCGGGCGTGACGGTGGAGGAACGCCTGCGGGGCGGCCCCCTCTCGCTTGCGGACACCCTCACCCTCGGCCGCTGCCTGTTCCAGGCGCTCGGCGACATCCACCGCCACGGTGTGCTCCACCGCGACCTCAAGCCCGCCAACCTGATCGTCAATGCCGATGGCCCGGTCGCCCAGGCCACGATCATCGACTTCGGCCTCGCGCGCAGCCACGGCTTGGGCCCGGCGATCCGGGACCTGCCGGTCGGAACGGTCCGATACATCGCGCCCGAGCAGGCCGGTCTGATGAAGGTCGAGCCAGGCCCCTGGTCGGACCTGTATTCGGCCGGCATCCTGCTCTTCGAGTGTCTGGCGGGACGCCCGCCGTTTCAGGCCGAGTGGCCGAGCGACCTCTTGCGGCAGCATCTGACCGAGCCGGTGCCGCGGCTGCGGACGCTCGGCCTGCCGGTGCCGCGGGCGCTGGACGAGATCCTGCAGCGGCTGCTGCGGAAGGAACCCCTGGCCCGCTACCAGTCCGCCGACGGCGCGCTCGGCGATTGGGCGGACCTCGCCGACGCGGTCGGCGGCGGCGAGACGGACCCTCCGATCGCCATCGGGTCATGGGATCGGCGGCGCACCGTGACGGAGCCGGCCTTCGTTGGCCGGCGCGAAGAGTTGGCCGTGCTGGAGGCGCGCTGGCAGGAGGCGCGGCGCGGCGCGGGCGGGCTCGTCCTCGTGGAAGCCGAAGCGGGCCTCGGGAAGACCCGGCTGCTTCAAGAGTTGGCCCACCGCTGCGAATCCGGCGGCGGATGGGTGCTGCGGGGCCAGGGCCGGGAGCGGACCGCGCAGCGGCCCTTTCAGATGCTGGAGGGCGTCGTGGATGCCCTGGTCGTCAGGCTGCGGTCGGACACGGCATGGGCCGCCGCCCTGCGGCAGCGACTCGGCGCACAGGCCGAGGCGGTCGCGGTGGCGCTCCCGGCCGTGGCGGCGCCGCTCGGCTTGGCCGCCTCCCCGAACCTCGGGCCGGAGGAGTTCGGCGAGCGTCGGAGCCTCACCGCCCTCGCCGCCCTCCTCGATGCGTTGGGCGATGCGGACGGGCCGGTGCTGCTCTTGCTCGACGATTGCCAGTGGGCTGACGACCTCTCGCTCAAACTCCTGCCGCGCTGGCACGCTGAACGGGTTTCGGGGGCGCGGGCCGGTCGTCCCATCCTGCTGGTCGCAGCCCTCCGCTCCGAGGAGGCGTCCGCGGACCATCCCCTGCGCCGCCTGGCCGGCTGCGCCCCTCTGCGCCTCCTCCCCTTCGGGGCGCCGGAGGTCCGCTGCCTGATGAGGTCCATGGCCGGTCCCCTGCCCGAGGAAGCGATCGAAGCGGTCACCCGCCTCTCCTCCGGGAACCCCTTCATGGCCGCCGCCCTTCTCCAGGGCCTGGTCGAAGCCGGGGCGCTCATCGCGGAGGAAGCCGGGTGGCGGGTCGAGCCGACCGCCCTGGCACAGGTCCGGTCATCGGACCGGGCCGCCGTGTTCCTCGCCCGGCGCTTGGAGCGATTGCCGGCCGATGTCCTTCGCCTGCTCTGCGTCGCCGCGGTCATGGGAAAGGAGTTCGATCCGCAGGTTGCCGCCGCTCTGGCCGGCTTGACGCCGGACCGGGTCGCCAGGGGGATCGAGGAGGCGGGATGTCGCCATCTGGTCTGGATGGACAGAGGGACCGGGTGCTGCCGCTTCGTCCACGACAAGATCCGCGACGCCTGCCTCCTTCGCCTGTCCGAGGCCGAGCGCCGTGCCCTCCATCGCCGGACCGCCCGCCTTCTGGAGGCCCGGGGCACGAACCGGGTCTTCGACCTCGCCTACCACTTCGATGCCGCGGGCGATTCGGAGCAAGCCCTTCCCTACGCCCTGAGGGCGGCCGACGAGGCCCGCCGCCGCTTCGCCTTGGAGATCGCCGAGCGGCAGTACCGGATCGCCGAGCGAGGCGCCGCGGACGCCGACCGGGCGACCCGTTACCGGATCGCGGAGGGCTTGGGGGACGTCCTGATGCTCCGGGGCCGGTACGACGAGGCCCGCGAGCAATTCGAGCGGGCGCGGAGCTTGGCGGACAGGACGTTCGCGCAGGCCCAGATCGAGGGCAAACTGGGCGAGCTGGCCTTCAAGCGGGGCGACGTCAAAACAGCCGGCGAGGCCATCGAAGGCGCACTGCGGCGACTCGGCCAGCGGGTCCCACACGGCAGGCTCGGCTATCTCGGATGGCTGCTCTGGGAGGTGCTCGTCCAGACGCTGCATACCTGGCTGCCAAGCCTTTTCCTGGCTCGGCGGTCGCTCGACCAGGCGGGACCGGAGCGACTCGCCATCCGGCTGTACAGCCGGCTGACCTACGTCTACTGGTTTTCTCGGGGAACCCTCCCTTCGCTCTGGACCCACCTTCGAGAGATGAACCTGGCGGAACGGTATCCTCCGACCCCGGAACTGGCCCAGGCCTACTCAGAGCACGCGCCGGTCATGAGCCTGCTGTCCCGGTTCGACCGGGGTCTGGCCTATGCAGCCCGGTCGCTCTCCATCCGCCAAGAGCTCGACGATCCGTGGGGGCAGGGACAATCGCTGCATTTCCGCGGCATCGTGCTGTATGCCGCGGCGCGATTCCAGGAGTGCCTCGACGCGTGTCAGCAAGCGTTACGGCTCTTTGAGCGGACGGGCGACCAGTGGGAGGTCATGGTCGCCCAGTACCACATCGGGTTCTGCCGGTACCGTCTGGGCGACCTCGACGTTGCAGTTCAGATCGCCAGACACCTCTACGAGCTGGGCTCTCAGCTCGGAGACCATGCGCTCGGGTTCAGCCTCGAACTCTGGGCCAAGGCCGCGGAGGGACAGGTGCCCGCCCATGCCATCCACGCTCAGATGGAACGGACGACAGGCGATGTGGAGCGCGCCTGTGTGGTGTTGCAGGCGGAAGGGGTTCGGCTGCTCGCCGCCGGACGGCCGGCCGAGGCCGCGGCGGTGCTGGAACAGGCCGGGCGGATCGTCAAGCGGGCAGGTCTCATGAACGCGTACGTGGCCCCCGCCTTTTCCTGGGCCTTAACCGCCGGCCGCATGGCGGTTGAGGAAGCGTCTCCATGGGCACTTGCCGGACGAAAACGGCCGCTCCGGCATGCGGAGCAACTTGCTCGGTTTGCGCTGCACGCCGCGCGGCGGTTCCAGGCGGAGATGCCTCGTACCTTGCGCGAGGCCGGGCTGCTCGCTGCGATGCGCGGGCGCCGCCGCCGTGCCCGTACATTCCTCCAGCACAGCCTCGCTGTGGCCGACCGGCAAGGCGCGCGGTACGAATATGCCCAGAGCCTGCTCGCGCGGGGCCGGGTGGGGCTGGCCCATAGCTGGCCCGGAGCGGCAGAGGATATCGCCGAGGCCGAGCGCCTCCTGGCCGACATGCGGGCGGGGATCGAAGGGGAGACCTCGGCTCCGCCCCCTGCGGGCGATCTGTCCCTGGCCGACCGTTATACGGCCCTGCAGGACGTCGGCCGCACGATCGCCGCCGCGCTCTCGCCCGACGCGGTCTTCGCCGCGGTCCGGGAGGGCGCGCTGCGGCTCTTGCGCGGCGATCGCTGTCTGGTCCTCACGGTGGAGCCGGACACCGGCCGGGACGCCGTTCCGCGGCTCCAGCCCGACCATCGGGCCGTGGCGTACAGCCGCACGCTCGTCCGGCAGGCCCTGGTACTCCGCCGTCCGGTCCTGGCCACCGAAGGCCTGCCGCCGGAAGCCGACGCCAGCCTCGTGTTCGCCGGGGTACGATCGGCCCTGTCTGTCCCGATTCTCGTCCGCGACGCGCCCGCCGCGTGCCTCTACGTCGCCCACGGGCAGATCGGAGGGCTCTTCGGCGAGGAGGAGCGTCGCCTGGCCGAGTACCTGGCGACCCTGGCCGGCGTGGCCCTGGAGAACGCGGCCGGGGCGGCCGTGGTTCAGGCCTTGAGCGACCACCTCCGGCGGCACACCGAGGCGCTGGAAGCCAACCGGACGGCGCTCCGGCAAGCCTACGACGAGATGGAGCGGCGGATCATGGAGCGCACGGCGACCCTCGCGGAGGCCAACGCGAGGCTGCGACGGGAGATTGCGGAGCGGCAGCGAGCGGAAGCGGCGTTGCGGGAGAGCGAAACGCGCTACCGGATGGTCGCTGAAACCGCCGCCGACGCCATCATCACCATCGACGAAGACGGCCTCGTCGTGTTCGCGAACCGGGCCGCTGAGCGGATCTTCGGCTATACCCCGGAGGAGCTGCGCGGGCGGCCGCTCACGGTGCTCATGCCGGAGCCGCTCCGCACTCGGCATCGGCAGGCCTTCGACCGCTACCTCGCCACAGGGACCCGACACATGGCCTGGCAGCAGCTCCGGCTGACCGGGCGACACCGATCCGGACGGGCAATTCCGCTGGAGCTGGCCTTCTGGGAATACACCCAACAGGGACGCCGGTACTTCGGCGGCCTGATCCGCGACATCTCCGATCAGCTACAGATCGCCGAGCTCCGGGCCCGCTTTCTCGAACACGTGATGTCGGCCCAGGAGGAGGAACGCCGCCGGCTCGCGCGCGAGCTTCACGACGACACGGGCCAGGCGCTCATGTCGCTGCTGGTCGGGCTGCACACGATCGAGGCGGCGACGACGCTTCACGCCGCCAAGGTCAGGGCCCGCCGGTTCCGACAGGTCGCGGCCCGGACGCTGGACGAGATCAGGGGCCTGGCCATGGGCCTGCGTCCGCGCGTCCTGGACGACCTGGGCCTGGTCGCCGCGATCGAGCGGCACGTCGCCGAGTACGAAAAGGCCCACGGAATCTCCGTCGACCTCCATGTGGCCGGGCTTGAGGGCACCCGCCTGTCCCCGACCGTCGAGACGGCCCTGTATCGGGTCATTCAAGAAGCGCTCACCAACGTCGCCAAACATGCGCGGGCCACGATCGTCAGCCTCCTCCTCGAGCGACGAGCGGGGTTGGTCCGCGCCATCGTCGAGGACAATGGCCGCGGTTTCGACGTCGAGCATTTCCGCCGGCACCCGGAGGCGGCAGGGCAACTGGGTCTGCATGGCATGAGGGAACGGGCGGCGTTGGTGAATGGAACCTTAGACATCGAGTCCCGGGAAGGCCGTGGGACGACCCTCTATCTGACAATCCCCTGTGAGTGATCCACGCAGCCGCCCCCGACGTTTCAGACGAGGCCAGGCGGACGGCATCGTGCGGACAATTGACGATCCCATTGACAAAACAGGCCATCTTCCCCATCATGGTGCCGATCGCTCGGTACAGGCAAACCCGTATCAGACGGAACACGCGCTCCATCAGACCAGCAGGGCGACAGGCCCACAGCTTTACTCGTCTCGATAAGGGAGCAAGGGAAATGGACGACTCTATCGCAAGTCAACACGGGGTATCGATTTCAGCGAGCCTGCCGGTGACCTTAGACCTGCAGGGCTCGCTGGCGCGCGGCACGACCGCTCGGGTCAGCTCGGAGGGGTTCTCCTTCTTCACCACCCTCCCCCTCGAAGAGGGCCGTCGTCTCTCTGTTCAGTTCTGCTTCGCCAATGACTTCGCTTACATGCGCCTGTCTGGCCTGGTCGTTCGTGTCAGAGAGGTCGGCGGATCGGAGCCGGATCAACGACTGGCCGATGTTCGGTTCGTGAACCTGAACGAGCCGGAACGGAGCATTCTGGAATCCTGCGTCGAAGCATTCCGCGTCGAGGCGGACCCGGAAGAGCGCCGCGCCTTCACGGGGCTGGGCTCCCGACTGGAATCGAGCCCCCGTGCCATCATCTCCCTCTTCGTGACCGATAACCCCTACCTGCTGACCTATCGGAGGCGGACCTCCCTCTCTTCAACCCCGTCGCTCCCAGAGGTGTCGGCTCAGAGAGCCATGGCCGCTGATCGCCGGTCGGGGGGTATCCGTCGGCTCGCCCCCCCACCCCTGTCCTGGCGGCTTCTCTGGCAGTCCGTTTGCCTCACGCTCCAGTTGGTCCGCGATGCCATGATCCCGTTCCTGCCCCGGCCGGTGGTCCGACTTCTCGCGCCGACGATTCAGTTCGCCTTCATCGCCCATCCCAGGGACCTGACCGACATTCCGAGAAAGTTCCCCTGCGCGCACTTCTTTTCCCCCAGACTGACCGAGCTGTGGTTCCGGCACCAGCGCCCGTTCATCGCATCCTACATCACGGGACTGCGCGGCCACACCGGCGAGCCGCTGACGGGCGCCATGCTCATTTCCCCCCCCACGACCGAACAGATGATCCGCGACCCCCGCCTCGCGAGGAAACGGGTCTGTCAGACCGCGCGGCTCGCCGAGCGCCTCGGCGCGCGCATCGCCGGCCTGGGAGCCTTCACCTCCATCGTCACCAGGGACGGCCAGGACTTGGACGGAAAAGTCCGGGTCGGCATCACGACCGGGAATGCGCATTCGGCGGCCATCGCCGTCCAGAACGTGTTGATGGCGGCCGCGCTCACCAACCTGCACATTCCCGGCGCCACGGCCGCCGTCGTCGGAGGCGCCGGATCGGTCGGCTCGGCCTGCGCCAGGTTGCTGAGCGGTCTCGTGCGGAAGCTGATCCTCGTGGACATCAAGAAGGACGAATTGATGCGCGTGGTCGCGGCCCTGCGGGAGGGACGGTCGGAGGTCGTCGGCGGCGCCCAGGTCGAGCTCGTACAGGAAGCCGACATCATCATCGCCGCGACGAGCAGCCCCCGCGCCTTGATCACGGCATCCCACCTCAAGCCGGGTGCGATCGTCGTGGACGCTGCCCAGCCCAAGAACGTGTCCGAGTCCATCCCCATCCAACGTGATGACGTCCTCGTAGTCGAGTCGGCCATCGTCAGGACCCCCGGCGTCGATTGCCACTTCGACCTCGGCCTCGGGCCTGGGGAAGCCCTGGGCTGCCTGTCGGAATCCATGATCCTCACCGCCGTCGGCTGGCAGGGTCATTACTCTCTCGGGAAAGCCACTCCCCAGCAGGCGGCGGAGATCATCAAGATCGGCCGGGCGCTGGGATTCGGCCTGGCCTATTTTCGGAACTCGCGCGGCTACATCACGGAGGAAGACCTCCAGCGCGTGACCGAAGCACGGAGGACCGCCAGCGTTTGTGTTTGACCTCTCGGCCTATGCCTTCAATCCCCACGCCGTCCCGATCGCCTTCATCGGGGTCCTGTCACTCTGCCTTGGGATCCTGACCCAATTTTCCAGCCGGGTCGCCGCCGCCCATCGCCACTTTCTCGTCCTGTGCTCGAGCATCGCGGTCTGGCTCCTCGCCACCGCCGGCGGCCTGTCGGCCAGGACTCCCGATCTCGCGCTCTGGTGGTTTCGGCTGGACAACGTCGGCGTGATGTTCATCTCTGTCGCGTTCTACGCCTTTTCGGCGGAATTTCTCGAACTGCGGCGGTCCCGGTCGATCCGCCTCGGTTACGCGCTGGCATCCACCCTGGCCGCGACCGTGCTTCTCAGCGACCACTTCGTCGTGGGCGTTCACCGCTATTGGTGGGGTCTCTGGCCCGCCTGGGGTCCATACTCCCTCCCGTTCTTCCTTGTGTTCATCGCCTACATGGCCGCCGCATTCACGTCCTATTTCTTCGCCTTGAAGCACGTCCAGACGCCCATCCGGCGCAACCAGATCGCGATCGTCCTGATCGCGTTCCTGGTGGCCTATACCGGCTCCGTCGACTTCCTACCGGTCTTCGGGTACGAAGTCTATCCCTTCGGCTACCTCCCGATCTTCTTCCTCATCTGCGTGATCACCTACGCCATCCTGCGCTACCGCCTGATGGACGTGTCGCTGGTGCTCAACAAGAGCCTGGCCTACGGGCTCGTGCTCGGGATCGTCCTCGGTCCGGCCTACCTGGCCGTCCTGATCAGCCACCGGGCGACGCCGTTCTCCCTTCCCTCGCTCATGGCCGGCACCTTGGTCTTCGCCTGCGGCTTGTGGATCCTATTGAAGCGACCGACGTCGGTCGCTCATCGCACATTCGCGGCCCTCTGCGCATCGGCCTGCCTGTGGCTGTTCGCCATGTTCATGCTGTATTCGACCGCCGTGCCGCAAGACGTCGAGCTGTGGGGCAAGGTCGCCACCGTCGGCGTCACGTTCATTCCGTCCTTCTTCTACCATTTTTGCGCGAGTTTGCTGGGCCGACCGGCTCCGTTCCTGCCGGTCCCGGCGGCCTACGGCCTCGGTGCGTTGTTCGCGCTCCTGCTGCCCACCTCCTACCTCCTCGATGGCTCCTACAGCTACCCCTGGGGCCTCTACCCAAAGGCCGGGATTGCCCACCCGGCCTTTCTCCTCTACTTCGGCGCGGTCAGCGTGCTGTCCCTGCGGTTGCTGTTCCTCGAAGGCGCGCGAATCGCATCGGAGGCGCAGGCCGACGCGAAGCGCATCACGCTGCTGTTCCGTGCCTTCCTGCTGGGATATTGCGCCTCGCTGGACTTCCTGCCGAGCTACGGCATCGGGATCTATCCCCTGGGCTATGCCTTCGTCTGCTCGTGGGTCGCGATGGTGAGCTACACCCTCGTCAAGCACCGCCTGATGGACGCCGCTCCGGAGCCGCGGCACGACCGGCTGATTCCCTACCAGCAGTTGCTGGTCCTCATTCCGATCTATGCGATCATCCTCCTGCTAATCCGAGCCTTCACCGGCTCGGCCCACTACGTGCTGGCGGGTGTGCTGGTCGCCACCTTCGCCATCTTCTCCGAGTTCCTCGCCAACCTTCAGCACCGCGTCGAGCGGGCCGTCGAGAAGGCCCTGTTCACCCGACGCTACGACGCCTACGAAACGCTCACGGAGTTCAGCAAGGCGATGGTGACCATCCTGGACCTGAAGACCCTCAACCAAGAGATCGTCCAGACCCTCGCCAAGGTCATGGGGATCGAGACGGCCTCGATCTACCTCCTGGACAAGGAGAAGGACGTCTACGAGTTGAAGGCGACGTACGGCGCGAGCGCCGTGCGCCCCTCCCCGGAGCAGTTCAAGAGCGGGCACGCCCTTCCCCAGTTGCTACGGCTGGCCGGGCATCCCGTCATCCGCGAGGAGCTGACCCATGGCCTCGCCAGCCCCGTGGAGGATGCCGCGATGCTGTCCGACGCCGCCGACGCCCTCGGGCTGATCGGCGCCGAAAGCGGCATTCCGCTGCTCAACAAGGACCGGCTCATCGGCTTCCTGAACCTCGGGCCCAAGTCCCGGTCGGGCATGTACTCGCAGGAGGACTTGAACCTCCTGTCCACGCTGGCCCACAACGCGGCCATCGCCCTCGACAACGCACTGCTGTACGAAGACCTCCGGCGCCAGAAAGCGATCATGCAGCGGACCGACCGCCTGCGGTCCCTCGAGACCATCGCCGGGGGGTTCGCCCACGAGATCCGCAACCCGCTGACCTCGATCAAGACCTTCGTGCAGCTCGCGCCGGAGCGACGCAACGACCCGGAATTCATCGAGCACTTCAGCGCCGTGGTGGCGGAGGACGTCGACCGGATCGAACGGCTGATCCAAGAAATCCTGGATTACGCCCGGTACATGGAGCCGAAGCTGAACGTCCAGGACCTCAACGAGGTCGTTGCCTCCTGCCTCTATTTCATCGAGGTGAAGGCCGCGACGAAGGACATCGTCATCCAGCGCCACCTCGCGGCGGACCTGCCGCCGGTCATGCTCGACCGGCAGCAAATCAAGCAGGTGCTGCTCAACCTCTTCCTCAACGCCCTGGACGCGATGGGAGACCGCGGCGGCCGTCTCACCGTCCGGACGCACCGGCTGACCAAGCGCAACGGCGACGAGTGGGTCCAGGTGGAGGTCGCCGACACCGGCTCGGGGATCGCGCCGGAGAACCTCGAGCACATCTTCGACCCCTTTTACACCACCAAGCACGAAAGCGGCGAACGAGAAGGGACCGGCCTCGGCCTGACTATCGTGCACCAGATCGTGCAGGAGCATCGCGGCTACATCGAGGTGGAGAGCGCGGTCGGTCGCGGCACGACGTTCTACGTGAACCTGCCGACCAACCCCCTGCAGGCGGGCCAGGTCAGGGGTGGCGAGGCGCATGAAAAAACGGGTTCTCTTGATCGATGACGAGCCGGGCGTCCGGTCTTCCCTCAAGATGGCGCTGGAGCCCGAGCACGAGGTGCTGTGCGCCGCGGACGCGCCGGAGGGCTTGGAGCTGTTCCGTCGCGAGTCCCCCCACCTCGTCCTGCTCGACCTGGCCCTTCCCGGAGCCGACGGCTTGAGCCTGCTCGCCACCCTGCACACCGAGGACCCGCCGCTGCCCGTCATCATGCTCACGGCCACGAAGACGGTCAGGACGGCCGTCGCCGCGATGAAGCTGGGCGCGGTGGACTACGTTACCAAGCCCTTCGACGTGGAGGAGCTCCGCCTCATCGTCGCCAAGGCCCTCGCCGCACGCGAGTTGGAAGAGGAAGTGCGGACCCTGCGCGCTCAGGTGTCGTCCCGGTACGGGCTCCACAACCTGATCGGCCGGAGCCCCGCCATGCAGGAGGTCTACACGAAGATCGCGCAGCTCGCCGACGGCCGGACGACGGTCCTGATCACGGGAGAAAGCGGGACGGGCAAGGAGCTGGTCGCCCGCGCCCTCCATTACAACAGCATCCGCCGCCACGGCCCCTTCGTCGCCCTCAACTGTGCCGCCCTGCCGGAGACCCTGATCGAGAGCGAGCTGTTCGGACACGAGCGCGGCGCCTACACGGACGCGGTGACGCGCCGCATCGGCCAGTTCGAGCTCGCCCACGGCGGCACCCTGTTCCTGGATGAGATCGGCGATCTGAGCCCGGCCACCCAAGCCAAGCTGCTGCGGGTCCTGCAGGAACGCGAGTTCGTGCGGATCGGGGGCACGCAGCCGATCCGCGTGGACGTGCGGATCGTCGCCGCCACGAACAAATCGCTCGAGGACCTCGTCCGCCAGAAGGCCTTTCGCGAGGACCTGTACTACCGGATCAACGTCGTCTCGCTCAGGCTGCCGCCGCTGCGCGAGCGGCGCGAGGACATCCCCCTGCTCGCCCGGCACTTGCTGGACAAGCGGCTCGAAGCGGACAAGCGGCCGCCCCAGCGGTTCTCGCCCGCAGCCATGGACCTGCTCGTCCGGCACCACTGGCCCGGCAACGTCCGCGAGCTGGAGAACGTCATCGAGCAGATCCTCGTCTGGTCGCGCGGCCCCGAGATCCTGCCCGACCACCTCCCGGCCTCCTGTCGGGGGAACGGCCGCGCCCCCTCGCTCCGGGAGGAGGTGCTCTCGGGCCGGATCTCGTTAGCGGAAGCCGTGACCCGGTTCGAGCGGGACCTCATCCTTGACGCGCTGGAGCGGACCCGGCACGTCCAGACCCGCGCGGCGGCCCTGCTCGGGATCAGCCGACGGATGCTCAAGTATCGGATCGACCTGCTCGGCCTGCAGCGAGGGGAAGGGCCCGGCGGGCAGGACGAACCCCTCCGCGGCGAACTCTGAGGCGGCGAGGGCCGAGCCCGACGGACTCCGGGCGACCCGGCCGAACCCGTCGGCGATCGCAGGATTGACTTGACAAACCGCCCCGTCAGGCGTAAGTGAAGCGGCATCATGCCCGTAGTTCACCCGAACACCGAGCGGCCGACCATCCTCATCGTGGAGGATGAGCCGGGCCCCCGCGACGCCCTCAGGATCATCCTGCGTCCCTTCTACAGCCTGCTGGCCGTGGAGACGGCGGAGGCCGCCCTGCGGCTGATGCGGGAGCAGCCCGTCGACCTCGTGACCCTGGACCTGAAGCTGCCGGACCGCCAGGGCACCGACCTCCTCCACCAGATCAAGGTCGAGCACGACGACGTGGAGGTCATCATCATCACCGGCTACGGCAGCCTGCACTCGGCCATGGACGGGCTCCGGCATGGCGCGGCCGGGTACCTGCTGAAACCCTTCAACGTCACGGAGTTGATCCGGCTGATCGATCAGACGATGGCGAAGAAGCGCCGGCTGGACCGCCTGCGGCAATTCCTTCTCACGGGAGGCGCCCTGTGGGAGAGCGCGCAAGAGCCGGCCGGGGTGTGGCGGCTCGTGCGGGACATCTACGCCGCACCGGCCGCCGTCGGCGAGCCGACGGCGGAGGAGGACCCGGTGCCGCTGCTGTCGGATCTCCTGCTGGCCCGGTGCCGCAACCTGTACAACCATGCCTGCCGCGTGAGCGCCTACGCCGCCCTTCTCGGGGAGGCCCTGCGGTTGGCCCATGCCCAACGGCAGGCCCTGGCGCTCGGAGCCTTTCTCCACGACATCGGGCTGCTGGCCGTCTCGCCCTGGCCCAAGGACCGCGCCCTGCCGGCCGAGCGGGAGCCCTTCGGCGGCGACATCGCCCGCCATCCTGAAACCGGCTCGCGCATGGTGCTGCCCTTCGCCCTCCCCTCCGAGGTGTCGGCGATCATCGCCGGCCACCACGAACGGTTCGACGGCTCGGGATATCCGGCGGGACTCCAGGGCGATGAGATCCCCCTGGTCGCCGGGATCGTGGGACTGGCGGACGAGCTCGACCATCTGATCGCCGGCCCCGGCGCCATGACCGTCGAAGAGGCGGTGCGGCACCTCCAGGACCAGGCCGGCCGGCACTTCGACCCGGCGCTCATCGCGGTGCTCGGTCGCGTGTCCGCGGAATGCCGTGGCGCCCTTCCCTCCGAAGTACCGTTCTCCGGCCCGGCCGCCATCCCGCCCGCCTGACTGCGGCCTCAGCCTGTCCCTTCCGCCTCCCGCAGCATCTCGGCCGCCGTCTCCCGTACCCGCCGGGTCACGGCCAGCCCTCCCAACATTCTCGCCAGCTCCTCCTCGCGGGCGGCCCGGTCGAGGCGACGGACGCGGGTCACGGCCCGCTTCCTGGACACCGTCTTTTCCACCAGCAGGTGTGTGCCCGCCTGGGAGGCGATCTGCGGCAGGTGGGTGACGCAGAACACCTGATGGTACTGGGCGAGGGCGCGAAGCCGCCGCCCCATCACCGCCGCCACCGCGCCGCCGACGCCGGCGTCCACCTCGTCGAAGATCAGCACGGGGACGCCGTCCGTCTCCGCCATGACCGTCTTGATCGCCAACATGACGCGGGAGAGCTCCCCGCCCGACGCGACACGCGCGAGCGGCTGGAGCGGCTCGCCGGGATTGGCCGAGAACAGGAAGGCGGCCCGATCGCGGCCGGTCGGGCCGGGGTCGGCGCCCTCCGGCTCCTGCGACACCTCGACCCGAAAGCGGATGTGCTCCATGCGGAGACCGGCCAGCTCCTCCTGGACCCGCGCCTGCATCCGTCCCGCGGCCTTGACCCGCCCCTCCGTGAGACGAGCGGCCATGGCCTCGACCTTGCTCCGCTCGTCCGCCGCCGCCGCGCGCAGCGCGGCGACTCGGTCCCCGTCCTCCTGCAACTGCTCCAGCTCCCGGCCGACCTCCTCCGCCTTCGCCAGGAGCGCCTCGAGGCTGCCGCCGTATTTCTTCTTCAGCCGCTCCAACCGTTGCAACCGCGCTTCGATCCGCTCCAGCCGCTCGGGGTCCGGCTCGATCGCCCGCTCGTAGTCCCTGAGCCGCTGCGCAAGCTCGCGGGCCTGCACGAGCGCCCCGGCGCACAGGTCGGCCAGCTCCGCAGCCTGCGGGTCGAGCCTGCCCATCTCGCCGAGGCGGTCCGCGGCGGCGCCCAGCCTGGTCACCACCGCCCCCTCGTCCCCGTAGATCGCCTCGTAGGCCGCCGCCCGCAGCTCCCCCAGACGGCCTGCATGGGCCAGCCGGCTTCGCTCGGCCTCGAGCGCCGCTTCCTCCCCGGGCCGCGGATCGGCCTCCGCGAGCTCCTGATATTGGAAGCGGAGGAACTCCTCGCGCTGGGCCCGTTCGCGCGCCGCCCGTTCGGCCTCCTCCAACGTCCGCTCGCTCTCCCGCCAGCGGCGATACTGCGCTCCGTAGGCCCGTCGCAGGGCCCTCAGCCGCCCGAACGCGTCCAGGGCGTCGAGCTGCGCCTGCGGGGCCAGCAGGGACTGCTGGTCGTGCTGCCCGTGGATGTCGATCACCGTGCCGGCGAGGGACTGGACGACGTGGAGCGGAGCGAGGGTGCCGTTGAGGTAGAAGCGGTTCCGGCCTGATCGCGAGAGCACGCGCCGGACGAACAGCTCGGACGCCTGCCCGTCCAGGAGGCCCTCGGCCCGGAGCCGCTCGACGAGGGGACTCTCCGGCGGAAGCTGGAAGGCCGCCTCCAGGACGGCCTCGCTCGCGCCCGCGCGGATCTGGTCGCCCGACGCGCGACCGCCCAGCAGCAGGGCGATCGCGTCGATGATGATGGATTTGCCGGCGCCGGTCTCGCCGGTGAGAACATGGAACCCGGGGGCGCATTCCAACTCGAGCCGCTCGATGACCGCGAAGTTCGAGATACGCAGCTCGGTCAGCATGCGGGCCGGATCACCGGCGGGGGCGCCTCACGCCGTGGCGGACGGTTGCGCGAGCAGGGAATCGATGACTTCCTTGAACTGGCGCTTCGGCCTGGCGCCGATGAGGGTCTCGACGGGCTGGCCGTTTTTGAAGAACAGGATGGTCGGGATGCTCAGGATCTGATAGCGCCCGGCGATCTCCGGGTTCTCGTCCGTGTTCAGCTTGAGGACGCGGACCTTGCCCTCGTACTCGCTGGCCAGTTCCTCGATGATCGGGGCCACCATCTGGCAGGGACCGCACCAGACCGCCCAGAAATCCACCAACACCAGCCCCGGCGCCTTCAACACCTGGCTCTCCCAGGAGCTGGTATCCACCTTCATCGCCTGTGCTCCCACTGGGTCTCCTCCTCCTACCCTTGACCACGACACCTGCGTCTGCGGACTGCGTGCGCGATCGTATCCTACGCGCGGAGAGACTGTCAACCGACGCGGAGGGCGGTCTCGACCCTCGCAGCCTGCCGGATCACCAGTCCCATTCCGCGGGCACCCCGAACCACCAGTCCTCCGGTCGGCCCCGGCGATGCGCCGTCTGTTGCTTCCAGAGCCGGGCGACCGCCTGCTCGTCCAGTCTCGCCGCCATGGCCGCGCTGACGTCCGCGTGCTGCCTGACGCCGTCCTGGATGACTTCCTTCGCGATGCGCGCCAGGACATCGGGAGGGTCCACCAAGTCCTCCGTCCCCCGTGAGGCGAGGCTCAGGTAGAGCTGGCCCACCTGCACCCACCGATCGTGCTTGGCCAGGTGTTCGAGATACCCCTCCAGCGCCTGGTAGGCGTAGGTCAGGTACACATAGCTCTCGACGGCGGGAAACTCCTCGACCTGTCGCTGGCAGGCCTCGATGGCGTGCCGGTAATCTCCGGCGGCCAGGAAGACCTTGGCCCGGCCCAGGTGACCGTGGGCCGGCCGCGCCGCCCCCGGCTGGCCGGCCTCGGCCGCCGTCGCCAGCAGAACCACCGCGAGCAGCAGGCTAAAGGCCCGCCGTCCGGAAGCGTCGCCGTTGATCCTTCTCATCATCCACCTCCGTGTTCCCCGTCGGGCTCGACCGCGAGCATCGGCGCCGATCGCGGGGCCTCCGGCCCGGCTCACCGCGGCCCGACGGGTTCCGATCCCGCGGCCGGCTGGACCGTCATCTTGCTCGGCCAGGGCAGGCCGCGCTCGTTGCCCAGGAGCGGACCGAGGATGGTCTTCATCACCTGCGTGCCGAAGCTCTCGGTCCCGCCCACGCCGGTCATGCTGATCATGAAGTTATACTGCACCCGGTCCGGGAACTGGATGTAGAACAAGCCGAGCGACCAGCAACGGCAGGGATTCTGGTAGATGCCGACGATGTCGGTTTCCGGTCGCTGCCCCGTCTGCATATCGTAGTAGGTGCGCGCCCCGACCGTCCAGCCCAGGGGCAGGCGGATCGCGGCGGAGGCCGTCAGGTAGTCCAGCTCGGGGGTCGGGGCGAACACTTCGGCGAAGGAGAGGGGGTTCCAGATGTCGCCGCGGCGCGGCCGGTTCCCCGACTGCGTGTGGCGCTGCCCCACTTGAACATACCACTGGTCCTCGTGCTGGTAGCGGAGGTCCGTGTTCCATTGGCTTACGGTCACGCCGTAGGGGTCGAAGAAGGCGTCGATCGAAAGCGAGACGGGGTGGGGGTTGAGGGGGGACACGACGGGGTTGCCGAAGACGGCCCGCGTCCAGACGTCCGAGAATCGCCGGCCCTGCACCGGCACGGTCTGCGGTTGAAGCTGCTGGGCGTCCGAGATGAACAGCGGGCTTCCCGGGAAGGGGAAGAACCGCGCCTGGCTCTGCAGGGCGGAGACGTGGTAGCTCTGCGCCACGGTCAGGTCCATCCAGTTGGACGTGCCGCCGCCGACCAACTGCTCGAGCAGGCGGCTTTTCAGCGAGTAGGTCACGAGGTTCTTCTTGGGCAGGTCGTCCACCGCGTCCACCTGGATGATCTGGGATTGGTCCGTCGCCGGGACGAATTCATAGAAGATGTTCGGCTCGATCGTGTGCAGGAAGCTCCCCCCGCCGTCCGCCCGATACTGCCGCGACAGCCGGGTCGTCGCCTCAAGCCCGGCCCAGAACGTCGTGCGGTGCACCGATTGGGCCGTGCTCACGCCGCGGCTGTAGTAGACCTCCCGGAACTTGAACTGCGGGGTGAGCCCGACCATGTGGCCGGCATGGAGCACGTCGGTCGCGAACCCGGGGACGAAGTCCACGCGCTCGTAGCCGAACCCCTGTTCCCGGTAGAAGTACACGGCATTCGCCTGCCCGCCCAGGACCAGCGGGCCGCCGAAGGGCGAATAGTTCGCCAGGGAGTAGCCGATCTCCGGCAGGCGTTGGAAGGTCTGGGAGCTGCCCGCGGCGAGGGGCTGCAGGTACTGTCCCAGGAAGTACAGGTTCCCCGTGGCGAGACGCTGCGATACGAAGAGATTGGACTCGGTGCTCGGCAGAGCGCGCAGGACGCCGGAGCTGCTGAGGTTGTTGTAGACCGTCCGGTCGGACAACAGGTTCGCATCCGCCTTGATCGTCAGCGTCGGCGTGACGTGCTGCACATGGGAACCGGTGATGAAGGCCCGCACCCGCTGGACCGCGTTGTCCTGGAACACGTTCATCAGCCATTGGCCCCTGGAATGCTTGTCCAGGACGTAGCGGTAGAGCAGGTCGCTTCCGTACCCCCGCGTGCTGTAGTAGTCCGGCGTGATCGTGACGTCCTGGCTCCGGTTCACGGCCCAATAAAAGCTCTCCCGCAGGTGGAGGCCGAAGGTGTCGTACCCCACGTTGGGCACGAGGAACCCGCTCTTCCTGGTCGTCTCCAGCGGGTAGGAGATGGACGGCAGCGGGAGGATCGGCCGGTCGAGCACGCAGAGCCAGACGTCGTTCCCGTAGATCTGCTCGCCGAGGTCCAGCTCCACGTCCTTGAAGCGGAAGCGCCAGGCCGGGACCTGCCCCTCGCCGGCATCGCAGTTGGTGAAGGTCCCATCCTTGACCCGGTAATGGTCCTCCGAGAACCGCTGGAACAGCCGGCCGGTCACGAGGCTGTTGGAGCCCTTGACGAAGAGCGTGCCCTCCGTCAGCACCCCCGCCTCCGTGTTGACGTCCAGATCGATCCGCTCGGCACGGATGTCGCTGGTCGCGTCCGTCAGGTGGGCGTTGCCGCTCGCCACCAGCGTGCCCGAGAGCATGAAGATGGTCACCCGGTCGGCGGTCAGACGGAGAGGACCTTGGACGATGACGACCGATCCCGTCGCCTCGTAGACGTCCGTGTTCTGAAGGTACTGCACCCGGTCGGCGGTGATCTCGATGGGGCCGGCCCCGATCTTGCCGACCTGGCTCGCCTGGGAGGCGCCCCTGGAGCCGGCGGCGGACCAGGACGGGGGGGCGGGCATCACGCCGGCGACCAGAGCGGTCGCGAGCGCCAGCGGGCAGACGAGCCGGCGGGCCGGGGCCATATCAGCCCCTGAGAGGGGACAGTGCACACCCGCGCAGGAGGGCCTTGACGTCGCCCACCAGCATCAACGAACCGGTGACGCAGATGAGATCGTCCGGGGAGGCCAGGCGCTCGGCCAGGGCCACGGCGTCGGCCGGCAGCGGAGCGACATGGGCGCGGCGGCCGAGGTCGTGGACGGTGTCCGTCAGCTCTTCCACGGTCGCCGCCCTCGCGATCTGCGGTCGGGTGACGACGAGCTCATCCACCACCGTCAGCAGGGACCGGAGGAAACCGACCCGGTCCTTGTCGCGCATCATCCCGAAGACCAGCACGACGCGCGCGCCGGGATGGGCCAGCCGATGCCGTCGCAGGTAGTCGGCGAGGGCTTCGCCCGCGGCCGGATTGTGCGCCCCGTCCAGGACCAGGCGAGGCCGCGCCCCCACCGTCTCGAGGCGCCCCTCCCAGCGAGGGGAGGCGACGCCCGCGACGACCGCCTCGGGAGGAATGCGCAACCCCCGCCCGGCGGCCGCTTCCAGCAAGGCGATCGCGCAACCGGCGTTGTCGAGCTGGTGTCGCCCGGCCAAGGGGCAGGTCAGGCCCCGCCAGGCCCAGGCCGGCCCCCGGTAGTCGAAGCCCGATTCGGTGTCCCCCTCGACCAGAAAGTCCTCGCCCAACCGCCGCCACGGCGCGCCGCGCACCGCCGCGATCCCCCCGATGACCTCCGCCGCTTCCCGGCTCAGCCGCCCGGTCACGAGGGGGGTGCCCGGCTTGACGATGCCGGCCTTCTCGAAGGCGATCGCCTCGACCGTGTCTCCCAGATGCTCCTGATGATCGAGCGACACGTTCGTGATCGCCGTGGCGAGGGGCGCCACCACGTTGGTCGCGTCGAACCGCCCGCCGAGCCCCACTTCCACGACGGCAACCTCCACCCCGGCCTCCGCGAAGACGGCGAAAGCCATCGCCGTCGTGAACTCGAAGAAGGTCGGGGCCGGATCGCCCCCCGCCTCCCGCAGCCGTCCGGTCAGCTCCGCCACGACGGACTCCCCGACCGGTTCGCCGTTGATCCGGATCCGTTCGCGGAACTCGACGAGGTGCGGGGAGGTGTACAGGCCGACGCGGTAGCCGGCGGCCTGCAGGACCGCGGCGGCGATCGCGGCCGTGGAGCCCTTGCCGTTCGTCCCGCCGATGTGCAGGGAAGGATAGCGATGCTGCGGATCGCCCAGGTTCGCCAGGAGGGCCGACACGGTGTCGAGCCCCAGCTTGATCCCATGCCGCTGGAGGCCGAAGAGGACGTCGAGCGCCTCGGGGTACGACATCGCCATAGGAGGGAGGGGCCGGGGCGGCTATAAATGGGTCAACAGCGCGCTCAGCGTATCCTTGAGTCGTTTGCGCTCCACGATCATGTCGATCATGCCGTGCTCCAGCAGGAACTCGGCGCGCTGGAACTGGTTCGGCAATTGCTGTTTGATCGTCTGCTCGATCACCCGCGGCCCCGCGAAGCCGATCAAGGCCTTCGGCTCCGCGAGGATCACGTCCCCCAGCATGGCCACGCTCGCCGTCACGCCGCCGAAGGTCGGGTCGGTCAGGACCGAGATGAAGGGGACGCCGGCCGCGTGAAGTCGCCCGACGGCCGCGGAGGTCCTGGCCATCTGCATGAGGGACAGGATGCCCTCCTGCATGCGCGCGCCGCCCGAGGAGGTCACCAGCACGAACGGCGCCCGCGACTCCAGCGCCCGCTCCGCCGCGCGGCAGATCTTCTCCCCCACGACCGAGCCCATGCTCCCGCCCATGAACCCGAAGTCGAAGACCCCCAGGACGATCGGCCGGCCGCCGACCGTCGCGGCGCCGGCCACCAGGGCGTCCTTCCGTCCCGTCTTCTCCTGCTGGGCCCGGAGGCGGTCTCGGTAGGAACGGGTGTCCACGAACTCGAGGGGGTCGCAGGGCTCGATGTCCGCGTCCCATTCCCGGAAGGAGCCGAGGTCCGCCAGCAGCGCGATCCGCTCCTGCACGGACACGGGAAAGTGGTAGTCGCATTTCGGACAGACCTTGTTGTTGCGGTCCACCTCCTTGCGATAGACGATCTCGCGGCAGTGGTTGCACTTCAACCACATGCCCTCGACGGCCTTGGCCTTCTTCGGGCTCTCCGCCGTCGCCCCCTTGTCCTTCTTAAACCACGCCATGCGTCTCCGCTCCGCGCCCGGTCAGATCACGATCTCCCGGCCTTCCTCGAGCACCGTCAGGTTGGCGATGCCCAGCCCCTTCAGCTCCCGTTCGATCCGCGCCCGGTGCCGGGGCTTGAGGTGATAGACGTAGACGGGCAGGTCCGGCCGGCCGATCTTCCGGAACTCCCGCGCGAACAGGCCGGGGGTGAGATGCTTGCTCACCCGCGCCAGCTCCGCCATGTCGTCGGGGAAACTCGTCTCGATCAGGGCCGCCTTCAGGGTGGGCTCCCGCGCCGCTACGCGCCAGATTTCCTCCGTCTCGTAGGTGTCCCCGCTGTAGAGGAAGGAGGCGCCGCCCTCCCGGACCAGGAAGCCGACGGCCGGGACGAGGTGATTGACCCTGATGGCGGTCACGCCCAGGCTTCCCACCGTGTATTCCTTCCCCTCCTCCAGCACCTCGGTCGTGAAGACCGGCCGCTCGCGGTTCGGCAGGGCCAGGAAGTCCGGGTAGACGTCCCCGTTGAAGATATGCGCCCTGAGCCCGTTCAGCACCTCCGGGATGCCCCGCAGGGTCACGGATTCCACCGCGTCGTCCACCAGATTGTCCGCCAGGGTGGGCAGGCCCCGGATGTGGTCGAAATGCAGGTGGGAGACGAGGACATGGCGGATCCGCTTCTGCTCGTCCAGACGGAGGGCCGAGCCGATGGTCCCGGCGTCCACCATGACGGTGTCATTCACCAGGAACCCGCAGGTCTGGCACTGGTGGGGCCCCCCTGCACCGTCTTGCACCTGGTCCGAGCCGTGGCATCCCAACACGCGGATTTTCACAGGGTTACTCCCAGGGAGGCGCCAGGATACCACAAGCGTCCGCAACAACCAACACAAGCGACCGATGGAAACCGCGGGGCGGCGGCCGCCAAAGGGGGCCAGTCCGTCAGGGGGAGCCAAGGCCGGTCCGGACCATCGTGACGATCCCAAGCCCGATGCTCCCCAGACACGCCAGGCTCTGGGCGACCGCGAGCACACGGGGACCGGTTCGTGCGGAGAGAACGAGCGGCAGACTGATCAGGCCCCCGACCAGCCCCATCCCCAGGATCGACCCGATGCCGAACAGGAGGATGTACGCCAGACCCTCCCACAGACTGCGCGCCAGGGAGAGCACCAGGAGCATGAGGGCCGCGGAGCCGGCGAGACCGTGAACCATGCCGACCAGGAAGGGACGGGTCGAGAGCGCCAACCAGTGCTCGTGCCGATGCTCCGCATCCAGGCGATGGCGGTGCAGGTGGGCATGGGTCGCCTCGTCGTGTCGGTGCAGATGCCAATGCCACCGCTCGCGAGCCACTCGGCGCGCCAGGGAGAGCCCGAGGACGACCAGCATGAGGCCGACGCCGAACTCAAAGGCCCGCGCCAGGCCCTCCGGGATCGTCACCCGGAGGGCCAGGACGGCCAGCCCCACGGCCAGGAGCATCGCCGTGTGGCCGACACCCCAGGAGCAACCGATCAGGCCGGACCGGCGAAGGTCGGGGCGGGCCGAAAGGATGGTGGAGACGGCGGCGAGATGGTCGGCGTCCAGGGCGTGCCGGAGCCCCAGCACAAAACCCAGGCCAAGGACAGAGAGCGGTCCCGGATCAGGCATGGTCGGCGGGCCGAGCGGAGCGGAACCGCGACGCTGAGCGATCGCGGGCCATCACCCGCCCCGCGCGTGCATCTCGAGGTGCGGATCCTGGCGCAGCCGGTCGATCTCGATCAGGCGACCCCGGGCCCCGACCTGCTCCAGCTCCTTGCGCTCCTCGGCGCCCCGGTTCGTCCGGGCTTCCCAGCCGGAACGGATGAGCGCCTTGATCGCCTCAGCCGGCATCCCCGTGCGCAGGGGCCGGCGGAGGTCCGTTCCTTCCTTCGCGTAGAGGCACAGGAACCAGAAGCCGTCCGCGGTCAGCCGGCTGCGGTCGCAGGTGGCGCAGAAAGGCACGGTGGTGGACGCGATGATGCCGAACGTGGCGCCGTCCCGGAAGCGGTACCGCTGCGCGGGCGCCGCGCCGTCCTCGGCGATCGGCTCGATCGGGCCGTAGCGGCGGCCCAGGGCCTCCAGGATCGCGTCACGCGAGAGCACCTGGTCCATGGACCAGTCGGTCGCCCCGCCGACGTCCATGTACTCGATGAACCGGACCTCCGCCTCGACGCGGCGGCCGTACTCGATCAGGTCCGCCAGCTCGTCGTCGTTGTAGCCGCGGATCGCCACCGTGTCCAGCTTGAGGGCCGTGAACCCCGCACGCCGCACCGCCGCGATGCCCGCGAACACCCGCTCCAGCCCGTCCCGCCGGGTCAGCGCCCGGAACCGCTCGGGCCGGAGCGTGTCCAGGCTCACCGTCACGCGGTCGAGGCCGGCCTCCCGGAGGGCGGGCGCCATCTCATCGAGCAGGATGCCGTTGGTCGTGAGGGCCAGGTCCTTGATCCCGCGGTTGCCGCGGAGCATGCCGATCAGGCTGGGCAGGTCGCGGCGCAGCAGCGGCTCGCCGCCCGTCAGACGGACCTTGTCCACGCCGAGGTCCGTAAAGAGCGCGGTGAGCGCGCAGATCTCCTCGAAGGTCAGGAGGGTCTCGCGGGGCAGCCAGGCATAATCCTCCTCTGGCATGCAGTACTTGCACCGGAGGTTGCACCGGTCGGTCACCGAGAGGCGCAGGCTGCGCAGCGGGCGGCCGAAGCGGTCGCCGACGGTCGGCGGGCCCTTCGCCGAAGCGGCGCTCACGGGTGCTCCTCCACCCAGACCTCGCCCTCCGGCGTCTGCTCCCGCTTCCAGATGGGGGTGATCTGCTTCAGCTCGTCGATGCACCACCGACAGGCCCGGAAGGCGTCCGCCCGATGCTCGGCGCCGACGATGATGAGCACGATGTTCTCGCCGATGCCGATCTCTCCGTAGCGGTGCAGGATCAGCACTTCCAGGACGTCGAAATCCTTGAGGGCCCGCTCGCGGATTTCCCGGAGCTTCTTCTGGGCCATCCCCTCGTAGTGCTCGAAGGTGATCGAGCTGACGTCGTGGCCCTTGGACCGGTCCCGCGCCGTGCCCAGGAACATGGCGACCCCGCCGATCCTCGTGGAGCGGCGGCGCACCCGATCGAGCTCCTCGTCGAGGGAGAAGTTCTCCCGCTGGACGCGGACCAGCAGATCCTCGCCGGCGGACCCGCCGCCCGGCGTCATGGCCGCGCCGCCGGCGAAGGGCGGGAGCAGCGCCACCTCGTCGCCGTCCTTGATCTCCGTGTCCTCATGCGCGATTTCCTGGTTGACCGACACCAGGACCTTCTTTTTGTGGACGAGCTCGCCGATCTGCGGATACCGGGCGGCGAGCCGTCCGATGAGATCCTTCACGCACCGGCCCTCGTCGAGCGACAGGGTCAGCTCCGACCGATTCTCGGCCAGGCTCTTGACCAGACCGAACAGCTTGACCGCGACCATGGCTCCCCGTCACATCCGTCCGATCCGGCGCGCCGTGCCCGCCCCGGGTTTCCGCTAACTCGCCGCCCGGCGATAGACGCCCGATTTCCCGCCCGACTTCTCCAGCAGGTAGACGTCGCTGATCCCGATCCCCTTGTCCACGGCCTTACACATGTCGTAGATCGTCAGGGCCGCGACGGTCACGGCCGTCATCGCCTCCATCTCGACCCCCGTCTGTCCCGTGGTCTTCACGGTGGCCGTGACGGTGATGGCGCAGCGCCCCCCCTCGTCCGGTTGCGGATGTTCCTGGAAGGCCACGTCCACGCTCGTCAGGAGCATGGGGTGACACATGGGGATGAGGTCGGGGGTGCGCTTGGCGCCCATCACGGCCGCCACCTGCGCGACCGCGAGCACGTCCCCCTTGACGATCTTCCCCTGCTGGATGCGCCGCAGCGTGTCGGGCAGCAAGAGGACGCGGGCCTGCGCCGTCGCGACCCGCTCCGTCGCGGGCTTGGCCGACACGTCCACCATCCTCGCGCGCCCCGACTCGTTGAAATGCGTAAAGTCGTCCATTTCAGGCGAGAAATCAAGATGTTGCATGCACCGGCCGATGCAGGGCCCAGCGGCTAAAGGATTATAGGAGTCGTCGGAAAATGAAGTCAAGCGGGATTCCTGCGCGCGCCGGGCGCCTCCGCCCTCGTCTTGACACCCTTCGAAGCAATCAACGACAATGCCCGCATGTCTGATCAGATTGTGATCGAACGCCTTGAATTTCAGGCTCATTGCGGCACCACCGACGCCGAGCGGGACGTCCCCCAGCCCCTGGCGGTGGACGTGGAGTTGTTCGGCGATCTAACCGGCGCGGCCGCCACGGACGACCTGGCCCGGACGCTCGATTACGAACGGGTCGCCCGGCGCATCACCGAGACGGCGGCCGGCCGGCGGGTTCGCCTTCTTGAGACCCTGGGGGAGGACCTGGTCCGTCTCCTGTTCAGCGAGTTTCCCGCTTCCCGTATCCGCCTCTGGATCAGGAAGATCGTGCCGCCGGTCGCGGGGGTCCGGGGGTCGGTCGGGGTGCGGCTCGACCGCAGCCGGCCGACCCAGGAGGCCGTTCCCCTCCCCGCCCGGTTTCTCCTGGAACAGGAGCACCGGCTGCCCAAGGGCGACGCCCTCGACCTGGCCTGCGGCTCTGGGCGCCACGCCCTCTACCTCGCCGCCCGCGGACACACGGTGGAGGCCCTCGACCGGGACGGAGAGGCCCTGGCGATGCTCCAGGCGACCGCCAAGGATCGGAACCTCTCCTCCCTCACCGTGCGCCGAGTGGACCTGGAGGCGGACCCTGCCCATCCGCCGGACCTCGGCTTCGAGCGGTACGACACGATCCTCGTCTTCTTCTACTTGCAGCGGCCGCTCCTGCCCTCCATCATCAGAGCGCTCCGGCCGGGCGGCGTTCTTCTGTACGAAACCTTCCTGATCGACAACCATCTCCGGCACGGCCATCCCCGTCGTCGCGAGTTCTGTCTCGCGCACAACGAACTGCCGGCGCTCGCCTCCGGGCTCCGCCTCCTGCACTACGATGAGGGCCTGCACGACTCGGGTGCCGGCACCGCCTTCACGGCCCGCCTCGTCGCCCAAAAGCCGCCCGGCGGGGAGGCGCGGCATGGGCCGGCTTGACCTGCACCTGCACACCACCTGTTCCGACGGCAGCGTCGCACCGGCCCGCGTGCTGGCGATGGCCAAGACCGCGGGGGTGGTCGCGCTCGCCATCACCGACCACGACATCGTGCAGGGGATTCCCGAGGCGCTCGCCGCCGGCGCCGAACTGGGCATCGAGGTCATCCCCGGCATCGAGCTCAGCTCCCTGCACGGCCAGATCGAGGTGCACATCCTCGGCTATGGCCTGGACTGGCAGGACTCCACGCTCGCGGGCCGGCTCGCGAGGCTCCGGGCCGGCCGGCACGAGCGCAACCCGGTCATCATCGAGCGGCTGCGCGCCCTCGGCCTGGCCGTGACCTACGAGGAGGTCCTCGCCCTCGCCGGAACCGAGGCCGTCGGGCGGCCCCACATCGCCAGGCTCCTGATGCAGAAGGGGTACGTGACCTCGGCCAAGGAGGCCTTCGACCGCTACCTCGCCGAGGGGGCCGCTGCCTACGTGCCGCGGAGCCTCCCGACGCCGGCCGAGGCGATCGGCTGGCTCCGCGACGCCGGCGGCGTGCCGGTGCTGGCGCATCCGGTCTGGCTGAAGCAATCGGGCGAGAGCCTGTTCAGGACCTGCGCCATGCTCAAGGAGGCGGGGCTCATGGGGGTGGAGGTCCACTACAGCACGCACAAGCCGCAGCAGACGGCCGAGTACCTGGACGTCGCCAAGCGTCTCGACCTGTTGGTCACGGGCGGGAGCGACTTCCACGGCGTGACCAAGCCGGACATCGCCGTCGGCGTCGGCCGCGGCGGCCTGGAAGTCCCCACGGCGCTCCTGGCGCCCCTCAAGGAGGCGGCCGCACGCCTGCGGTGAGCACATCCGGCCGCTCCTGGACGGCCCCTTGAAGAGCAGAGACCCATGCCACGGAGCATCCCACTGATCATGCTCGGCGGATGGCTGGTCGCGGAGCCCCTGTGGGCCGGCGGGGTGACGGTCCTGCCGAAGGCAGACGGCTCGGTCGGGGTGATCAGGGACCTCGGCGGCGGGACCCAGGCTTACGCGGACTCGCAGGGCAACGTGGGAGGGATCGCGGCGAGGGGGACGGGCCCGCGGCCCTTCGAGTTTTCTTCGCCGCAGGGCGGCGGCCAGTCGGGAATCCTGGTCCCCTTCGGGAGCGGCGCACACGGCTCGGCGAGGGGCCTCCCCCTGATCCGCTCGCCGCAGCCGACGCCGGACCGTGAGGAGCAGGATGCCGTTTCCCGGGAGGAAGAGTCGCGGGAGTCGTTCCGGAGTCGGTAGGGAGGCCCGCGGTCAGTTCTCCGGCGCCTCGACGATGTGGTTCTCGAAGCGCGTGCAGCCCTCGGCCAGCAGCCGGTTGGTCAGCATTTCCCCCGGCCACTCGATCGGCAGGTCCGCCGTGAACACCCAGACATCCGGCGAGGTCCACACGGGCCCATGGTCCTCGGGCAGCTCGGGATCGAACAGGTCCGTCCAGACCGGCATGTAGACCCCGTTCCCGCACTGGGTGTGCAGGTGGACGATCGTGCGGCTCCGGACCGAGGGGTCCAGCTCCCGCCAGACCGCGATCGTCTCGTCCGCCAGCCGGTGGAGCCGGACGGCGTTCTGCGCGTCGAACATGGCGTAGGCCGCGAACACGGGCGCCTCGATCATCTGCGGCGCGGCGGCCAGCTCCGGGCATTGGGCGATCAGGCCGTCGAGCAGCGCCTGGCGGTCCTTCTCGTCCAACCCCTCCGGCAGCCCCGGCTCCGGCGAGCCGAGCACCTCGAAGATCAGGAAGGCGGTGGCTTCGACGGGGCTGTGCAGCCGCGCCGCCATCGGCTGGCGGCGCTGCGAATCGGCCAGAGCCGTGATCTGCTCGTGGAGGTCGTGCAGCGTCAGGCGTTCCAGCGTCGCGTCGGTCAGCAGCCTGGGCTCGACCATGACCACCGTACCGGGCGGAAGGCCCAAGTGCCGGTGCAGAAGGTCGGCCGTCGCCAGGGGGTCGATCTTCAGGCGAAGCGGCTGGGGCAGGTTCGCCTGCAGGGGCAGCTCCAACGCCCCCATGATCGCATAGGAGGGCTTTTCATCGGTCGGCCCGTCCATGACGACGGAGCAGGCGGCCTCCGCCAGCAGGTCGAAAAGCCACTCGGCCATCTCCTCATCGAGCGCCGCCAGGACGGTGAGGAGGTCCTGTTCGCGATCCTGCTCCAGAAAGGCCTGGAGCGTATCCACCGCCGCGTCCGCGTCCCCATGGTCATGCCGCCGGGCGTTGATGAGGTGGATGAGGTCGCGCGTCAGGGGATCGGGCCGATACCAACTCGACATACGGGCCTCCACCGTGGCGTCAGGCGGATTGCTGATCCATGTTGCCAGAGTTGCGCGTCCCTGGCAAGCCCTCAGACGGCCGCGTCCGCCCGACGGCGCCTCACTCGCCGATGATCTTGATCAGCACGCGCTTGCGCCGGCGCCCGTCGAACTCCGCGTAGAAGACCTGCTCCCAGGGACCGAAGTCCAGCCGCCCCCCGGTGACGGCGAGGACGACCTCCCGTCCCATGAGCTGACGCTTGATGTGCGCGTCCCCGTTGTCCTCGCCCGTCTCGTTGTGGCGATAGACCGCCTGCTGCGGCGCCAGCCGCTCGAGGAACTCGTCGTAGTCCTTCAACAGGCCGGGCTCGTCGTCGTTGACGTAGACGCTCGCCGTGATGTGCATCGCGTTGACGAGGACGAGCCCCTCCGTGATGCCGCTCTTCCTCAACGCGGCCTCGACCTGGGGGGTGATGTTCACATAGGCGCGGCGCGTCTTGGTCTCGAACCAGAGTTCTTCCCGGTAGGATTTCATCGGCGAGCGCGCGGATGATCGCGCGCATTCTGCCCCAGCGGTCCCCCAAGATGCAAGGGTGCACTCCGCCCTGGTGCAGGCGCGTGCGAATCGGCATATAATGGGAGCCCTGATTCGCAGCCGGAGGCACCCCATGCCCCAGCGGTCCCGACCCCCGGTCCGCCTCTCCGCCAACGCCCTGACGGTGCTGCGTCGCCGCTACCTCCTGAAGGACGAGGGCGGCCGGCCGATCGAGACCCCGGCGCGGATGTTCCGCCGCGTCGCCGCTAACCTGGCGGAGGCCGAGCGCCTCTACCCCGGCGGCGACCGCCGCGCCCCGCGCGTGGCGGAGGCCTTCCACCGGATCATGAGCCGCCTGGAGTTCCTGCCGAACTCCCCGACCCTCATGAACGCGGGCCGGGACCTGCAGCAGCTCGCCGCCTGCTTCGTGCTGCCGGTGGAGGACTCGCTGGAGTCCATCTTCGACGCGGTCAAGCACCAGGCGCTCATCCACCAGTCGGGCGGGGGGACCGGCTTCTCCTTCAGCCGCCTCCGCCCCAAACACGACCGCGTCGCGACGACGAGCGGCATCGCCTCCGGCCCGGTCTCCTTCATGCGCGTCTTCAACATGGCCACGGAGGTCATCAAACAGGGCGGCACCAGGCGGGGCGCCAACATGGGGATCCTGCGGGTGGACCACCCGGACATCCTGGAATTCATCGGCGCCAAGCAGGATCGCCGGGAGCTGACGAACTTCAACCTGTCGGTGGGCGTGACCGACGCCTTCATGCACGCCCTCTCGCGGAACCGCGACTTCGCCCTCGTGAACCCCCGGACCGGCAAGAGCGTCGCCCGCCGCGCGGCCGCCGAGGTGTTCGACCGCCTCGTGACGGCCGCCTGGGAATCGGGCGAGCCGGGCGTCGTCTTCCTGGACACGATCAACGCCGCCAACCCCACGCCCCACATCGGCCGGATCGAGGCGACCAACCCCTGCGGCGAGCAGCCGCTGCTGCCCTACGAGTCCTGCACGCTCGGCTCGATCAACCTGGCCCGGTTCCTGGCCGGGTCCGCGTCCCGGCCCCGCGTGGACTACGAGCGCCTGGCCGAGGTGATCCCCATCGCGGTGCGGCTCCTGGACAACGTCATCGACATGAACCGCTACCCCCTCCCCGAGATCGAGGCCATGACGAAGGGCAACCGGAAGATCGGCCTCGGCGTGATGGGCTTCGCGGACCTGCTCATCGCGCTCGGCGTCCCCTACGACGACGAGGAGGCCCTCGCCCTGGGCGGACAGGTCATGCGGTTCGTCTGGGAGCGCGCCCGAGCCGCCTCCGCCGAGCTGGCGAAGGAGCGGGGCGTCTTCCCGAACTTCAAGGGCAGCCGGCTGGAGTCGGAGGGGGTCCGGCTGCGCAACGCGACCGTGACGACGGTCGCGCCGACCGGCACGCTCAGCATCATCGCGGACTGCTCGCCGGGCATCGAGCCGCTCTACGGAGTGAGCTTCGTGCGGACCGTCATGGAGGACGTGCGGCTCCATTCCCTCCATCCGCTCTTCGTCCGGAAGGCGAGGGCCGCGGGCATCTACTCCTCGCGCCTCATCAGGGCCGTCTCGGCCAACGAGTCCATCCAGCGCCTGGAGGAGGTGCCGCTGCGGCTCCGACGGCTGTTCGTCACCGCCCACGACGTCCCCCCCGCCCACCATGTCCGGATGCAGGCCGCCTTCCAGCGGTACAGCGACAGCGGCGTCTCGAAGACCATCAACCTCCCCCCGACCGCCACGACGAAGGACGTCGCCAACGCGATCCTCCTGGCCTACCGCTCCGGCTGCAAGGGGCTCACGGTCTTCCGCAGCGGCAGCCGGGAGAAGCAGGTGCTCTCGTGCGCCAACCTGCAGTACTGTTGACGGCATGATCCGCCCGCCCGCCGTGGCCGGCCAGTTCTACAGCGCTTCCACGGAGCAGCTCGACCGGGACGTCTCCCGCTACCTGGACCTGTCGGTGACGGCCGGACCGGCGATCGCCTGCGTCTGCCCGCACGCGGGGCTCATGTATTCGGGCCACGTCGCGGGCGCGGTCTTCGCCGAACTCGCGGTGCCCGGGCGGGTGATCCTCCTCGGCCCGAACCACTGGGGCGAGGGACCGCCCATCTCGCTGTTCGCCGACGGCGCTTGGGAGATTCCCGGAGCGACGATCCCCGTGGACCGGACCCTGGCCGCCGCCCTCCTCGCGCGCTGTCTGGCCGTCGCGGCCGACCCGCAGGCCCATCGGTTCGAGCACTGTCTCGAAGTGCAGCTCCCGTTCCTCCGCCGGCGACGTCCCGACGTCCGGATCGTGCCGGTCCTCCTGGCCACGGCGGACCGGACCACCTGCCGGAACCTCGGCCTCGCCCTGGCCGCCGTCGTCCGTGAGGCCGGCGCCGAGCCCCCACTCCTGCTGGCCAGTTCCGACCTCAACCACTACGAACCCGACGAGCCGACGAGGGCGAAGGACCGCCTGGCCATCGAGGCGATCCTCGCGCTGGACCCGGACCGCCTCGCCGACGTCTGCCGCGCCCACGAGGTCTCCATGTGCGGGCTGGCCCCCACGATGACAGTCCTGCACGCCGCCCGCGCGCTCGGCGCGGGCGGGGCTCGGCTCGTCCGCTACGCCACGTCCGCGGACGCGGGCGGGGACCGCCGCCGAGTGGTCGGGTACGCCGGCATCCTCATCGCCTGACCGTCCGCGCACCACCCCCACGGTTTGACAGGGCCGCCTGACAGTGGTATGAACACGGGCCATCGCCTGTCGGCATACGTACAGGAAAGGAGGACCGATCCATGCTCGGACAGTCCGGCCATGCCACGACCGCAGGCCCGCCCCACGGATGGAGCCTGTCGTTCGCCCGGGAACCGGAACCGGACCTGGAGCTCGACGACGCGCCGGAGGGGGAGGGCGGATCGCATGCCTCCGGCTCGCAGAAGCCGCCGGGCCGCAGGCCGGCGACCCTGGTCCTCCTGCTCCTGCTGGTCGCCGTCGGCGCCTACATCGCCATGGACCCCGGGCTCCTGCTGAACCTCCTCGGCATGGGCGAGGAGGAGACGGCGGAAGCCCCCGCGCCGCCGCCCGCCCCGACGGCCAAGGCGCCGGCTCCTCCGCTTTCTGTGGCCCCCGCGGCGCCGGGATCGCCCGCGCCGGCCGGCCAAGCTCCTCCGCCGACCGTTCAGCCTCCGCGGACGGCCGCCTCGCCTCCCCCGCCCACGCCTCTCTACCGCGAGGGCCAGCGCGTCACGGTGGTCGCCGACCCCGTGAAGCCGGGGCCGGTCGCCCTTCAGGCGGACGCCGCCGGCACCAAGCCGGGACCGACCGTCGCGCCGGGATCGGCGCTGACGGTCGTGGACGGCGAGCTGCGCGGCAGCGCCTGGATCTACGCCGTCAAGACCATGGACGGCGCGGTCGGCTGGGTTCCCGAGGCCAAGCTCAAGGCCAAGTCCTGACCGGGTGCCGGGCCGCTCCGGAGGATCGCCGACGTGGCGGAACGTCGCGGGGCTCGTGCTATAATGCGGCCCTTCCGGAGCCCACGTGATGCTGCGCGCCATCATCTTCGACTTCGACGGCGTCGTCGCGGACAGCGAGCCGACCCACTGCGCCGTCTTCCAGCGCGTGCTCAAGGAAGACGCCGGGGTGGACCTCACCGTCGAGGACTACTACGCCCATTACCTCGGCTATGACGACAAGGGCTGCTTCGCGGCGGTGCTGGCCGACCGAGGCCGGCCCGCGCCCCAGGCCCTGATCGACCATCTCGTCCGCCGGAAAGCCGACATCTTCCTCGACGAGTTGAGAACGCATCTGGTGATCTTCCCCGGCGTGCGCGAGTTCGTGCGGGAGGCGGAGCCCCGGTACCGCCTCGCGGTCGCTTCCGGCGCGCTCCGGCACGAGATCGAGTTCGTGCTCGAGGAGGCCGGCATCCGGAAGGCCTTCGAGCACATCACCAGCGCCGAGGACGTGCGGCGGGGCAAGCCGGACCCGGAGGGGTTCCTCCACGCCCTGACGGCCTTGAACCGCCTCGGCCGATCAGGCGAGGGGCCGCTGGCGCCGGCCGATTGCCTCGTCGTCGAGGACTCGCTCCCCGGCATCAGGGCCGCCCACGCGGCGGGCATGAAGGTGCTGGCCGTCTCAAACACGCACCCCGTCGAGGACCTGCGGGAAGCCGACGAGGTCGCGGCCTCCCTCGCGGGGCTCCGGCCGCAGGATGTCGCCGCGCGGCTGTGGCGTACCGCCTGACCCGACACCATCACCGGCCATGAAGATCTGCTCGCTCTTGCCCGGCGCGACGGAGGTGGTCGCGGCGCTCGGCGCCACGGGAGACCTCGTGGGCATCACCCACGAATGCGACTACCCGCCGGAGGTCAGGACCAAGCCGGTCCTCGTGCGCCCGACCATCGACGCGGACCGCCGCTTAAGCCACGAGATCGACCGCGAGGTCAAGGCGGCGGCCGCCGCCGCCGCGGAGCTCTACGCGCTCGACCTTCCCCTGTTCGCGCGGCTCCAGCCCGACCTCATCATCACGCAGGACCTCTGCCACGTCTGCGCCATCACCCCGACCCAGCTCCAGCGGGCCGTCGCGACGCTCCCCGCTCCTCCCCGCATTCTGTCCCTGAACCCCGTCGGACTCGACGACGTGATCGCGGACGTCGAGCGGATCGGCGAGGCGATCGGCCGGACGGACGAGGCCCGCGCCTACGCCGGGCGGCTGCGCGCCCGAGTGGCCGCCGTGCGCGAGCGAGCGGCCCGGGCCGCTCGGCGGCCGCGGGTGGCCTGTCTCGAATGGCTCGATCCCCTGTACGTCGGCGGCCACTGGGTCCCCGAGATGGTTGCAATCGCTGGCGGCTTGGACGCCCTGGCCGCCCCCGGCGCGCCCTCCCGGCGGGTCGAGTGGGAGGAGGTGTTGGCCGCGGCACCCGACGTCCTCGTCCTGATGCCCTGCAGCTTTACCATCGAGCGGACTCTCCGCGAAGTCGACCGGGTCACGAGCCGCCCCGGCTGGGCGAGTCTCCCCGCGGTCAAAGCCGACCGGGTCTTCGTCGTCGACTCGTCCGGCTATTTCAGCCGTCCGAGCCCCAGGCTCGTGGACGGCGTCGCGGTGTTGGCGGCCCTCCTCCACCCAGACCTGTTCGGCCCCCTGCCCGCCTGCGCCACGCGGCTGGGGCCCGGTCCCGCCCGATGATGCCGCAGGCCGCGATGGACCCCTCGGACGCCCAGGCCTACTGCACCGCCGTCACGAAGCGGAGCGGCAGCAACTTCTACTATTCCTTCCTGTTCCTCCCCAAGGAGCGCCGGGAGGCGATGTACACGGTCTACGCCTTCTGCCGCGAGGTGGACGGCGCGGTGGACGACCCCCCGCCCGGGAGTCGCCCGGAGGAGCAGATCGCGCGCTGGCGGGCCGAGCTGCATGCCGCCTACCATGGAGAGCCGACTTCCCCCGTGGCGATCAGCCTCGCCGGCCACGCGCGGCGGCTCGGCATCCCGCAGGACTATTTCGAGGACCTGCTGCGCGGCGTCGAGATGGACCTGACGACTTCCCGCTACGCCACCTTCGAAGACCTGTCGCTCTACTGCTACCGCGTCGCGTCGGTCGTGGGCCTGATCTGCCTGAAGGTCTTCGGCACCGAGTCGCCCCTCGCTCGGGACTACGCCGAGAGCCTCGGCATGGCTTTTCAGCTCACCAACATCCTGCGCGACCTCGGGTCGGATGCGGATCGCGGGCGGATCTACCTGCCCGGGGAAGATCTGTCGCGCTTCGGCTATCGGGAGGAGGAGCTGCTCGGCAGGACCTACTCGCCCGCCTTTACGGAGCTGATGCGGTTCGAGTGCGACCGCGCCCGGGGTTACTACGAGCGCGCCAGCGCCGTCGCGGCGCGGCTGCCGCCGGCCGACCGCCGCGCGCTGACGGCGGCGGAGATCATGCGGGGCGTCTACGCCCGCATCCTCCGACGCATCGAGGAATCCGGCTACCGCGTGTTCGACTCCCGCATCGGACTGGCCCGGCCGCACCGGCTCGCCATCGCGGCCGGCGTCTGGCTGCGCTCGCGCATGCCCCTTGCCTTCTCCGGATAGATGGCCGGCCGTGTGCTCGTCATCGGGGGCGGCCCGGCCGGGCTGACCGCCGCCTGGCGGTTGAGCGCGCGCGGCCACGCGGTGACGGTGCTCGAACGCCGCGCCGCGCTCGGCGGGCGCCTGGCGGGCGCGAGGCCGCTCGCGCTCGGCCGCCAGGAAGCCACCCAGTCCCTCCTCCGCTCGCTGGGCACGGACCGTCTGCTGGTCCCCGTGCCCCGCTCCCCGGTCGAGTTCCTCCTCCCCGACGGAGGGTGCGTCCGGTTCCGCCGCCCGCCGCTTCCCGCGCCCTTCCACCTCTTCGCCGGCCTGGCGATCTTTCGCGGGCTCCCGGCCGGCGACCGCTGGCGCCTGCTGACGCTCCTGGAGCAGGCCTGGGAAGGACACGCGGCCTGGCCGGCGGACCTGGAGAGCCGGACCGCGGAAGAGTGGCTGGTCGCGGCCGGCCAGTCCGAGGCGGCGCGCCTGGCGGTCTGGGGCCCGCTGGCCCGTTTCCTGGCGGGGGGCGGGTTGCCCGCCGTCTCGGCCTCGGCCCTGCTCACGCCGCTGGCCCGCTGGCTCGCATCATCCCGACGGCATGCGAGCACGACCGTCCCCCTCTGCGACGGGGAGGACCTGCTCATTCGTCCGCTCCAGGACCGGTTGCACCGGCAAGGAACGACGATCCTCACCGGCGCGGCCGCGGTGTCCATCGACTGCGCCGGGGACCGGGCCGAGGCGGTGCGGCTGGCCGATGGAAAACGCCTCGCGGCCGACTGGGTCGTGGCCGCGATCCCGCCCCACGACCTGCGCCCCCTGCTGCCGGAGCGCGTCACGGCCCGCTACGCCTACTTCCAGCAGCTCGGCCTGTTGGCCGCCCGGCCGGCGCTCGCCGTCGAGCTCGACCTCGACGCCCCGCTCGCGGTCCCGAGGCTGGTGTTGCTCGCCGGACAGCCCTTCGACTGGCTGGCCGGAGCCGGCACCCGCCTCTCACTCGTCGCCGCCGGCCGGCCGGAGACGCTCGACCGGTCGGACGGCGTGCTCGGGGAGCAGGCTCACGCCACGGTCCGAGCCGCCTACCCGGGACAGCCCCTCCCCCGCCGCTCGGTCCGCCGCATCCTCCGGGCACCCCGCGCCGGGCTGCTGCCGGCGCCGGGCAGCACCGGACACAGACCGCTGCCGCAGAGCCCGATCCCGAACCTGCTCGTGGCCGGAGACTGGATCGACACGGGAGAACCCGCGTCGCTGGAGAGCGCGATCCGAAGCGGGGAGCGTTGCGCCGAAGTGATCGGCGAGCGGCCGGTATGATCCGATCGCCCTCCCCGCCGCCCTTGCCCGTTGACAGGCGTTGGAGGCCGGCCTAAGATGCCGCTCCATCGGGCCCCCTAACCCGCATTATTCATGAACGCTTCTGCTGCAACCGCGGATTCGCGGCTGCGACAAGCCAGCAGGCGACTGCCGTGCATGCTGGCGAGCGGGCTCGCCGCTCGGACCCTCGACGGAGGGGTTCAAGTACGCCTCGGGTCTTCGCGGCTCCACGCGCCCGTCTCGCGACGCGACTCCACGGTTTCGCGACGAACCGTCATGAATCATGCGGGCCAAGACGAGAGCCGCCGGTGACCCTCCAAGAACTCCGCGATCTTCTGCACGATTGTCAGCGCTGCCCCCTCGCCCGCCTGGGCCGGACCCAGGTGGTCTTCGGCACGGGAAATCCCCAGGCCTCGATCATGTTCGTCGGCGAGGGGCCGGGGTTCCACGAAGACCGCCAGGGCGAGCCCTTCGTGGGTGCCGCGGGAAAGCTCCTGAACGAGCTGCTGCAATCGGCCGGCTTGGCCAGGTCGCAGGTCTACATCGCCAACGTCGTGAAGTGCCGCCCCCCGAACAACCGGGATCCGGAGCCGGAGGAGGTGGCAACCTGCAAGCCCTTCCTGCTCCAGCAGATCGCCCTCATCAACCCCAAGCTCGTCTGCACGCTGGGCCGCTGGGCCACGGAGACGCTCCTCGGCCGGAAGGTCAGCATCACGAGGATTCGCGGGCAGGCGATCCGCGCCGAGTCCTTGACGATCTTTCCCCTGCTGCACCCGGCCGCCGCTCTGCACCAGGGCGGCCTCTTGGAGCCGCTGCGCGAGGACTTCCGCAAGCTCAAGGCCTACCTCGACCAGCTCGCCAGCCAGCCGCCCGCGCCGGCCGGCCGGGCGCAGCCCGAGCCGAAGCAGGTCCAGCTGGATCTCTTCGGGTCCTGATCGAGGGGTGGAGGCGACGGTCCGTCCCGCCGCCCCGCGTCGGACGACGGCCCGGACGGTCATCGAGAAGGCGCCGGCTCAGGACGTGCCGGGGTTGACTCTCGGCGCTGATGAGCGCCCCCGCCCGCCTGAGGATTTCCCGCGCCTTGGTCTAAAGGGCCGGATGCGCGTCGTTGAGCGCCTGCTCGGCCAGCGGGACCGCGGTCGGATCGCTCGCGCGCGCACCGAGCGCCAAGCGGCCGATGGTGCCGGCTGGGTTTCGTGGAAGGGCGTCGGTGCAGGGGACGGAGACGGCGACGGAGGCTCAGGCCTTGCGGTCCGCGGAGGAAGAAGGGCGGGCCGGCTCGGAGTCGCCGGGGGAGTCGCCGGACCCGTCCTCGCCGGCTTCCTCCTCGGGTTGCTCCTCCTCAGGCTCCTCGAACCATTGCACCAGCATCTCCTCCCACCAAGCCTCGTCCACCTCCGGCCCCGGGTCCGTGCCGAGCAGGGCCACGTCCTCCGCCGTGAAGGAGGGGCCGACGAGTTTCGGGTCGTGCTTGGCCCGAAGGATGACCTCCTGGGTCGCGAAGCCGCCGACGATCCAGGAGTCCGGGTCGGCGCGGCGGGACTTGTAGGCCTTGAGCCCGTGCTTGAGGTAGAGGAAGATCGCGCGCTGCCTCTCGTCCCCGACGCCGGCGGGCGGCAGGCTGAGCGTCTTCTCGATCTTCTTGCGCCACTTCCGGTCGTCGTAGCGCGAGGTGATGAGCTGCAACATCCGCTTGCCGGTCTCAGCGTCCAGTGCCACGGTGGTCCTCCTGTTCCCTCCCGCCCAGGCCGATGACGTCCGGCAGCCCGCCGGCTTCCAGGAGCGCTCGGCACCGGGCGTGGTCGGCGTGCGGGACGTAGACGTACAGCCCCGCATACTCGCCGCCGAGCGGGGAGGTCGTCCGGTAGACATCCAGCCTGAGCGCGTAGTCCACGTCGCCCCCGGTCAACAGCCGCTCCGCCGCCTCGGCCTCCGCCACGCTGCCCGCGATGTAGACGAGGCGCAGGTCGGCACCGACCAGCTCCTCCTCGTCGCGGCGGGGGCTCATGAGCGCACCGGGCCGCTCACGGCCGCAAGTGCGTCTTGAAAAAGGCCAGGGTCCGCGCCCAGGCGTCCTTCGCCTCGGCCGGCTTGTAGACGTCCTTCCTCGTGTCGTTGAAGAAGGCGTGGGGCGCGCCGGGATAGGTCTTGATCTCGCCCGGCTTGCCGTACTTCTTGAGGGCCGCGGCGAGCCGCTGCACGTCGGCCTTCGTGATCCAGCCGTCCTCCTCGCCGTAGATGTACAAGACCGGGCAGGCCAAGTCCTTCAGCGGCGCGTCGGGGTTGGGCACCTGGCCGTAGAACGGCGCGGCGGCCTTGATGGCCCGGTTCACGCAGGGCAGCATGAGCGCATAGGAGCCGCCCATGCAGAAGCCCGTCACCCCGATGCGGGCGGCATCCACCCCCTCGACGGACTTGAGGTACGTCACCGTCGCGTTCAGGTCCTTGAGTCCGTCCTCCTGCCGGAGGCTGTTCATGAGCTTGCCCGCCTCGCCGGGATCGGTCGTCACCCGGTTGCCGAGCCGCGAGTAGAGGTCGGGCGCGATCGCCACGTAGCCCTCGCGGGCGTACCGCCGGGCCACGTCTTTGATGTGGTCGTTGAGCCCCCACCATTCTTGCACGACGATGAGGGCCGGCCGGGGCCCCTTGACGGCCGGACCGACCAGATAGGCCCGGACCGTGACGCCCTCGCCCGGATAGGTCACCATCTGCTCTTTCAATTCGTCGGCCATGGTCCCTCCGAAGCAATTGGGTGATGGGGGGATCGATCGGGGGATCGGGGGATTAGCCACTTGGGGGCTTGACGATTGCGCGAGCGCTGGAGGCGCCTCGTCCCGATCTGCAATTCCCTCCCTCCATCCTCCGATGAGCCCATCAACACACCCCTCAGTTCCCCGCGACCGTCATCTCGGCGATCTTGACCGTCGGGCTGGCGATGCGGCCGCGGAAGACGAGGTCGTCGCCGACCGCCTCGATCTCGGCGAACATCCTCTTGAGATTTCCCGCGATCGTGATCTCCTCCACCGGATAGGCGAGCTCGCCGTTTTCGATCCAGAGGCCGGCCGCGCCGCGCGAGTAATCCCCCGTCACCAGGTTGACGCCGAACCCGATCAGCTCCGTCACGTAGAGCCCGTCGCGGACCGAGCCGATGATCTCGGCCGGGGTCTTCCCGCCGGGCACAAGATAGAAGTTGGCGGGGCCTACGCCCGGCGCCTCGCCGACCCCGCGCACCGCGTTGCCCGTGGAGGGCAGGCCCAGCTTCCGGCCCGAGTAGGTGTCGAGCAGGTAGCTCGTCAGGATCCCCCGGTCCAGGACGGCGGTCCTCCCCGTCGGCAACCCCTCCCCGTCGAAGGGACGGGAGCCGAGCCCGCCCGGTATCGAGGCGTCGTCGTAGACGGTCACGAACTCGGGCGCGAGCCGCCGTCCGAGCTGGCCCAGCAGGAAGGAGGCGCCCTTGTAGAGGGAATAGCCGGATACCGCGCTGCACAGATGCCCCAGCAGACTCCCGGCGATCTCGGGATCGAAGACGACCGGCACCTTCCTGGTCGAGACCCGCCGCGCCCCCAGGCGGCGGACCGTGCGTCTGGCCGCCTCGGCGCCGACCGCCTCCGGCGCTTCCAGCCGGGCGAACTTGCGCTGGACCGCGTACCAGGAATCCCGCTGCATGCCGCCTCCGTCGGGCGCGGCGGCGACGGGGGTGACCGACAGGGAAAAGGTCGAGCTGCGATACTCACCGAGGAACCCGCGCGAGTTGGCCAGGAGCACCCGACTCGCGGAGGAGTCGAACTCCGCGCCCTCGCTGTTGGTGATCCGCTCGTCGGCCGCCATCGCGGCGGCTTCGCCGCGGCGGGCCAGCTCGATCTGGGCTTCCGTCGACAGTTCCGTGGGATCGTAGAGGTCAAGGTCGGGGACGTCCGTGGCGAAGGCACCCGCTTCGGGCAGACCGGACACCTCGTCCTCGGCCACCGCCGCGGCCATCCCGCAGAGGTCCTCCAAGAGCCGATCGAGGGACTCCTTCGAGAAGTCCGACGTGGCGGCGCTGGCCGACCGATGGCCGAAGAAGACACGCAGGCCCATCCGTTTCTCCCCCGCCTTCGTGAGCCGGTCCACCGCGGAGAGCCGGACCTGGACCGAGAGATTGGTGCCGGAGGCGATCATCACCTCCGCGTCGGTGGCGCCGCGCCGCCGCGCCCGGTCGAGCAGGTCGGAAGCGAGTTGCGGGAAGTCGTCGCCGGCCATCACGCGCTCGTGCCGCCCACGGTGATCTCATCGATCCTGATCGTCGGGAGCCCCACGCCGACCGGGACCGACTGGCCGTCCTTGCCGCAGGTGCCGATGCCCTCGTCGAGCTTGAGGTCGTGCCCGACCATGGACACGCGGGTCAGGACCTCGGGGCCGTTGCCGATCAGCGTCGCACCCTTGACGGGCCGCGTGACCGCGCCGTCCTCGATCAGGTAGGCCTCGCTCGCGGAGAAGACGAATTTGCCGTTGGTGATGTCCACCTGCCCGCCGCCGAACGACAGCGCGTACAGCCCCCGCTTGACGGACCGGATGATATCCTCGGGGGCCGACTCCCCCGCCAGCATGAAGGTGTTGGTCATGCGGGGGAGCGGAATGCACTGGTAGCTCTCGCGCCGGCCGTTGCCCGTCAGCGGGATCCCCATGAGCCGCGCGTTCAGCCGGTCCGTGAGGTAGCCGCGGAGGATGCCCCGTTCGATGAGCACCGTCCGGCTCGTCGGCGTGCCCTCGTCGTCCATGTTCAGCGAGCCGCGCCGGAAGGCGAGGGTGCCGTCGTCCACGATGGTGCAGAGCTCGGAGGCCACCCGCCGCCCGAGCAGGTCGCTGAACGCGGACGTCTTCCGGCGGTTGAAGTCGGCCTCCAGGCCGTGCCCCACCGCCTCGTGCAGCAGGATGCCCGGCCAGCCGCCCGCGAGCACGACCGGCATGGCGCCCGCCGGCGCCTCGACGGCGTCGAGGTTGACGATCGCCTGCCGGGCCGCCTCCCGGGCGTACCGGAGGTGCTTCTGCCCGTCGAGGAAGAAGCTCACGCTCACGCGCCCGCCGCCGCCGAAGGTGCCGACCTGGCGGTTGGTCCCCGCCTCCGCGATGCAGGTGACTTGCAGGCGCACCAGCGGCTGTACATCCCCGACGACCAGGCCGTCCGTCGTCGCCACGAGCACGACCTTGTGCTCGCTGTTGAAGGAGGCCATGACCTTCTTGATGCGGGAATCGTAGCGGCGGGCCTCCGCGTCGATCGCGTTGAGCAGGTCCACCCGCTCCTTGGTGGCGATCTCCGTGACCGGCGTCTCGAGCGGATAGAGGTCCCGCGCGGGCCTGGCCCGCCGGGTCGCGGGCACCGGCTCGCCCCCCCGCGCGGAGCCAGCGATGTAGCGGGCCGCGTCGGCGGCCAGCTCCAAATCACGCAGGCTGAGCTCGTCCGAGTAGGCGAACCCCGTCTTCTCCCCCACGGTCGCCCGCACCCCGGCCCCCCGGGACACGCTCTTGACGGCCCGCTTGACGAGGCCCTCCTCCATGGACACGGAGTCCGACACGCGGGACTCGAAGTAGATGTCGGCGTAGTCCACCCCGCCGACGGCCACCTTCCCCAGGGTCCGCTGCACCGCGCCCTCGTTCAGCCCGAAGACCGACAGGTCCACCGTCTCGCCCGGTGTCGCCACGTGTTTTCCTCCGTCCATCCCGCCGCGGGCCGAGTATAGCCGATCGCTTTCCGAGGGCGCAACGCCGCGGGCGCCGGGCGGGCCCGCCGCCGCGTCCCGACTGACCGCCTGCCACTTACCGTTTGACTTTTCGGGCGCCGGCCTTTAGACTGGCTCCACTCACCTGCCGCCTGCACGGCGTTCAACGCACCTCCTGGCCGACATCGGCGGAGCACGCATGACCAAAGGCACCGAGATCAGCGTCGGCCACCTCTCCGAAGCGGACCTGCTCGCCCTCCTGGACCCCGACCTGCTCCCGAAGCACGTAGCAATCATTATGGATGGGAACGGGCGATGGGCCGAGCTGCGCGGCCTGCCCCGGATCGCCGGCCACGCCGAGGGCATCAAGTCCGTCCGCGAGGTCATCACCCTGTGTCGGGACCTCGGCATCGGCGCGCTCACGATCTACGCCTTTTCCCAGGAGAACTGGAAGCGGCCCGCCAGCGAGATCAACGCCCTGATGACGTTGCTGGAGCAGTACCTCCAGAGCGAGCTGGAAGCCTTGATCGAGAAGGGCGCGCGCTTCCGTGCGATCGGCCGCGTGGACTCGCTGCCCTCCTCGGCGCTCAACTGGGTGCGGAAGGTGGAGCGGGAGACCGCGCATCTCGACCGGCTGATGCTCAACGTCGCCCTGAGCTACGGCGGCCGGTCGGACATCGTGGACGCGGTCCAGCGCCTGGCGCGGGACTGCCAGAGCGGAGCCGTCCATCCGGACCAGATCGACGAGACTCTCCTGGAAAGCTACCTGTCCACCCACGGGCTCCCGGACCCGGACCTCCTGATCCGTACGAGCGGGGAGGCCAGGATCAGCAATTTCCTGCTCTGGCAGCTCGCCTACACGGAGATGTACTTCACCCCCACCCTGTGGCCGGACTTCCGGCGCCGCGAGGCGCTGCTGGCCCTCGTCGACTATCAGAAGCGGGACCGGCGGTTCGGCCGCCTGTCCGGCGCGGCGTTCCCCGAGCGCGGGCTGTAACACGGGGTCGCGCGGGGTGTACCAGGCAGAGTTGAAAACCGCGGCCCGGGTGCCGGTGCCCGTCCGCCGCCTGGACCCCCGCCGCGTCTATTCGGCGCTGGTCTTCGTCCCGCTGTTCTACGTCCTCGTCCGATACCTGCCCCCCCTCGCTTTCTTCCTCTTGGTCGCCGCGGCCTCCTCGCTCGCCCTGCTGGAGCTCTACCGGCTGCACTTCCGCGAGGACGCCCCCCCTGTGCTCCTGGCCCTGGGTCTGGGCGGCGGGCTGCTCCTCCTGAGCGGCATCCAGTGGCCCGGCCTGCTCGCCGAGCGGACCGCGCTCCTGCTGGCGCTCGCGGCGGTCCTTCTCCACCGGCTCAAGTCCACGAGCGACCTCCGGCGGAGCCTGACCGACTCGGCGGTGCTCCTCTTCGGCCTGCTGTACGTCCCGCTCACGCTGGGCCACCTGCTGCTCACGCGCGCGCGGCCGGACGGCGAGTTCCTCGTCTTTTTCCTGATCCTGGTCACCTGGGCCGGCGACACGGGCGCCTACTACGTGGGAACGGCCATCGGCCGGCACAAGCTGGCTCCGGTCATCAGCCCCAACAAGACCGTCGAGGGGCTGATCGGCGGGCTGGTCCTCGCGGTCGCGGCGGCCTTCCTCGCACGGGCCTGGTTCCTGCCGACCTTCGGTGCGGGCGACTGCCTGGCGGCCGGCCTGCTGCTGACGCTGGCGGGCGTCGCGGGGGACCTGAGCGAATCGGTCATGAAACGCGGCGCGGGCGCCAAGGACACGGGCGGGCTGATCCCCGGCCACGGGGGCATGCTCGACCGGCTGGACAGCCTCCTGTTCACGGCGCCGGCGTTCTATTACTATGTGACCCTGGTGAAAGGGTAGCCGCCAGAGGCCTGCCATGAAAAACATCGTGATCCTCGGGTCCACCGGCTCGATCGGGACGAACACGCTGGACATCGTCGCCAAGTTCCCCGACCGTTTTCGGGTCGTCGGCCTCACCGCGGGCGCCAACGAAAAGGTGCTGGAGGAGCAGGTCCGCGCGTTCAAGCCGGCCGCGGTCGCCCTCTCCAGCGAGGAGGCCGCGGCCCGGCTGCGCGCCCGCTGCCGGGACCTGGCCGTGGAGGTCCTCTCGGGCGAGGCCGGAGCGGCCCGGGTCGCCGCCTGGCCGGACGCCGAAATGGTCGTGTCCGCCATCGTCGGAGCCGCGGGCCTGGTGCCGACCCTCGCCGCGATCCGGGCCGGCAAGCAGGTGGCCCTGGCCAACAAGGAGCCGATGGTGATGGCCGGCCCCCTCATGCAGGAGGAGGCGCGCAAGCGCGGCGTGCGCATCTTCCCCGTGGACAGCGAGCACAGCGCGATTTTCCAGTCCATGGAAGGGCACCGCCGCGAGGACATCCGCCGCCTGATCCTGACCGCCTCGGGCGGACCCCTGTGGGAGCTGTCCCGTGAAGAAATGCGTCACGTCAAGCCCGAGCAGGCCCTTCGACACCCCAACTGGAAGATGGGCGCCAAGATCACGATCGACTCCGCCACCCTCATGAACAAGGGCCTGGAGGTGGTCGAGGCCCGCTGGCTGTTCGACATCCCGGCGAGCCGGATCGAGGTGCTGATCCACCGGGAAAGCATCATCCATTCTCTGGTAGAATACCGCGACGGCTCGGTCCTGGCGCAGCTTGGCCTGCCGGACATGCGGACGCCCATCTCCTACGCGATGGACTACCCCGCGCGCGTGCCCCTGGACCCGCCGCCCCTGGACCTGGCCGCGATCGGGAGGCTGACGTTCCACCGCCCGGACCATGAGCGGTTCCCCTGTCTCGCGCTGGGCTACCGGGCACTGGAGGTCGGCGGCACCATGGCCGCGGCCCTGAACGCGGCCAACGAGGTGGCGGTCGCCGCCTACCTCAAGGAGCGCATCGGGTTCCTGGACATCCCGGAGACCATCCGCCGGACGATGGACGCGCACCGGCCCCGCGAGATCGCCGCCGTCGAGGACGCCCTGGAGGCGGACCGCTGGGCGCGCGAGCAGGCCGAGGCCCTCATCCGCGGGATGGAACGGTAAGGGACGCAAAGGAGCAGCATGGTCCACTCCCTGATCGCCTGGTCGCCCGACGCCGTCTGGGTTCTGCTCCAGAAGGCCTGGTGGTTCCTGGTCGTGCTCGGTGTCCTGGTCGCCTTCCACGAGTTCGGCCACTTCCTCGCCGCCCGCTTCTCCGGCGTCAAGGTGCTCAAGTTTTCGATCGGGTTCGGCCCCAAGCTCTTCGGCCGGCAGGTTGGCGAGACGGAATACCTGCTCTCCGCGGTGCCCCTGGGCGGCTACGTGAAGCTCTTCGGCGAGGAGGAATCCGACGCCCAGACCGAGGAGGAGTGCCGCCGCTCCTTCGCGCACCAGCCGCTGCGCAAGAAAATGCTCATCGTGGCGGCTGGTCCCGCCTTCAACTTCCTGCTGGCCTTCCTGATCTTCTCCGGCTGGCTCGCCACGGGCGCGCCGCTCTTCGTCCCCACCTTCAAGGACCTCACACCGGACGTCGAGGCCCTGCGGCCCGGCTCGCCGGCCGCCGCCGCCGGCGTGCAGGTGGGAGACCGCATCCTCCGGGTCAACGATAAGGACGTCTCCACCCGCACCGACCTGCTCGACGCGATCGCCAGGAGCGAGGGCAAGCCGCTCTCCCTCGACGTGCGCCGCGGCGGGCAGGTCAAGACCCTCATCCTCACCCCCGAGGCCATCCCCTACAAGGACGGCGACAAGGAGCAGGTAGGGTACCAGATCGGCATCGAGGAAACGGCCCCGGTCGTGACCGCCGTCATGGCCGGCTCCCCGGCGATGGCGGCCGGCTTTCAGGACGGGGACCGGGTCGTCCGGATCGAGGACCAGGACATCCACACCTGGTCCCAGATGACCGGCCTGGTGCGGGACCATCCGAACCGTCCGCTCCACTTCCAGGTGAAGCGCGACGGCGCGGTCGTCTCGCTGACCGTCACGCCGGTGCCCGAGAAGGCCATGGTGGACGGAAAGCCGATCGAGGTCGGCAAGATCGGGATCTCCGGTCCCGGCCGCTCGGTGGTCCGCGCGGCCAGCCCCCTGCTGGCCGTCTTCCGCGGCGCGGAGGCCACCTGGGGCTGGACGGAGCTGACGGTCGTCGGCATCTACAAGATGATCGCGGGGGAGATCTCCAGCAAGAACATCGGCGGCCCCCTCACGATCGCCAACATCTCCGGCGAGGCGGCGGCGCAGGGGACGTCCAGCGTCGTGTTCCTGATCGCCATCCTGAGCATCAACCTCGGCGTGCTGAACCTGCTGCCGATTCCGATCCTCGACGGCGGACACCTGCTCTTCTTCCTCATCGAGGCGGTGCTGAGGCGGCCGCTCGGCGAGCGCCAGCGGGAGATCGCCCAGCAGGTCGGCCTGCTCCTGCTCGTCGGCATCATGGTCTTCGCCTTCTGGAACGACATCGAACGGCTGATTGCACACTGAGTCGTCGGTTCTCGGTGTTCAGTCTCTGACCGACGACCGAACACCGGGAACCGCACACTCTGCCCGTAGCGACCATGCGCACGTCACGGCTCCTGATCCCGACGCTCCGCGACGACCCCGGCGAGGCCGAGGTCGTCAGCCACCGCCTGATGCTCCGAGGCGGCTTCATCCGCAAGGTAGCCGCCGGCGTCTACACCTACCTGCCGCTGGGCCTGCGCGTCATCCGCAAGATCGAGGCCATCATCCGCGAGGAGATGAACCGGGCCGGCGCGCAGGAGGTCCTGATGCCCATCGCTTCCCCCGCCGAGCTCTGGCGGGAGACCGGACGCTGGGACTTCTACGGCAAGGAGCTCTTCCGCTTCAAGGACCGCCACGAACGCGATTTCTGCCTCGGGCCCACGCACGAGGAGGTCATCACCGACCTGATCCGGCGCGAGGTGCGCTCCTACCGGCAGCTCCCGCTGAACTGCTACCAGATCCAGACCAAATTCCGCGACGAGATCCGCCCGCGGTTCGGCCTGATGCGGGGCCGCGAGTTCATCATGAAGGACGCGTACAGCTTCGACCGCGACGAGGAAGGCGCCAAGCTCAGCTACCAGAAGATGTACGACGCCTACCACCGCATCTTCACGCGCTGCGGACTGACCTTCCGCGCGGTCGAGGCGGACACGGGCCTCATCGGCGGCACCTCCTCCCACGAATTCATGGTGCTGGCGGACACGGGCGAGGAGACGATCGTCTACGACGAGGAGGGAGCCTACGCCGCCAACGTGGAGCGGGCCGAGGTGGCCCCCCCGACCGAGGAGCCGGCCGAGGCGCCCAGGCCCCTGCGGAAGGTCGCCACCCCCGGGGTCCGGACCGTCGAGGAGGTGACCGCTTTCCTGAACACGAGCCCCGACCGACTGGTCAAGACGCTCCTCTACAAGACGCCCAAGGAGACCGTGGCCCTCCTCATCCGCGGGGACCACGAGGCGAACGAGATCAAGCTGAAGAAGTTCCTGGGTGTGACCGACGTCGAGTTGGCTGGTCCGGACGTCGTCGCCGCCGTGACCGGCGCGCCGGTGGGGTTCGCCGGCCCCGTCGGCCTCACGGGCGTCCGGGTGCTGGCCGACCAGGCCGTCCGGGCCTGTCGGAACTTCGTGGTCGGCGCGAACGAAGCGGACTCCCACTACACGGACTGCAACTGGGGCCGCGACTTCTCCGTCGAAGCCTTCGCCGACCTGCGCAACGCCCGCGCCGGCGATCCCGCCCCGCACGGCGGCGGCCCGCTCAAGGCGGCCAAGGGCATCGAGGTCGGCCACGTCTTCATGCTCGGCCTGAAGTACAGCCGGTCCATGGGGGCGTCCTTCCTCGACGAGAAGGGACAGGAGCGGCTCGCCGTCATGGGCTGCTACGGCATCGGCGTCGGCCGGACCGCGGCGGCGGCCATCGAGCAGAACCACGACGCGAAGGGCATCATCTGGCCGCTCCCGATCGCCCCTTTCCACGTCCACCTGCTGCCGCTGGGCAAGTCCGAGCGGGTCGCGGAGGTGACCGGCGTGCTCTATGACGCCCTGATCGCCGCCGGCGTCGAGGTCCTCTGGGACGACCGGGACGAGCGGGCCGGGGTCAAGTTCAACGACGCGGACTTGATCGGGGCGCCCTTCCAGCTCGTGATCGGCGACAAGGGCCTCGCCCAGGACCAGGTCGAGATCAAGGACCGCAGGACCGGAGGGGTGTCGAAGGTTACGCCGGGCGAGGCCGTCGCCCGCCTCCGGGAACAGGTCCGGGCCGCCGCTTCCTGACACCGCCCTTCCCTTCGCCCGCTTTCCCCTTGCCTTCCATCTGGTTTCCGCCTAGGCTTAAGGCCTGCGTGCCCACCGGCCGGGGCGAAGGGCCGTCCGCTGAAGGGAGGGCTCCGCTCGCCGGAAGGAGCGAGGCGGGCGGCCCAGCCCGGCGCGGGGGCACGAAGCGAGTGAAGACACCGAGTGGTCGTGATCCGCCGCGCGCCATCGCAAGCGCCGCGGCCCAGGCGAGCGAGGTAGGGCCCCATGGAGACGACGAGAAGCCTGGCCGACAACCTCCAGGAACTCCAGCAGAAGGTCGCCTACGCGGAGCACGTCAAGCGGATCACCAACCTCATCCACGCCGCCAAGGACCTCGACCAGATCCTCCTCGACCTGCACAAGGACATCCTGAGCGTCTTCGATGCAGAGGGCCTGACCCTCTACGCGGTGGACGCGGAGAAGAAGGAAGTCTTCTCCAAGGTCCCGGAGATCGACGGCATCCAGGAAATCCGCGTCCCCATCAACGAGCAGAGCCTGGTGGGGTTCAGCGCCAAGTACCTCCGCCCCGTCAATGTCGCCGACGCCTACGACAAGGCCGAGTTGGCCACGCTGAGCCCCACCATCAGCCACGACGCCTCCTGGGACCAGAAGACCGGCTTTAAGACCAAGCAGGTCCTGACCTACCCGATCGTCGCCGAGAACAAGTACCTGATGGGGGTCATCCAGATCCTCAACAAGAAAGGCGGGGGACGCTTCACCAAGAAGGACGAGGAGTCCGTCGCCGAGATCGCCAAGGGGCTCGGCATCGCGTTCCACAACCTCCGCAAGCTGGCCAAGAAGACCCCGACGAAGTTCGACGCCCTCGTGTCGAACAGCCTTATCACGCAGACCGAGCTGGACAGCGCCATCGCCGAGGCCCGGCGGGGCAGCCTGGAGGTCGAAACCCTCCTGATCGAGAAATTCCGGGTGCCCAAGGCGGAGCTCGGCAAGTCCCTCAGCCAGTTCTACCGGTGTCCCTTCGTCGAGTTCAGCGAACGCCTCGTCATCGACCCGGACCTGCTCAAGTCCCTGAACGCCGACTACCTCCGCAAGCACTCCTGGACGCCGCTCCGCCGGGACAAGGGCGCCGTGGAGATCCTGGTCGACGACCCCAACGACCTCGACAAGGTGCAGGACATCAAGCGCATCTTCCCCGGCCAGAATCTCCGGTTCTCCGTCGCTCTCCGTCGCGACATCCTCCAGTTCCTCGACGCCGCCACCGGGTCCGCCGAGCCCGGATCCCCCCAGAGCTCCATCACCGAGATCATGAGCGCCCTGGAGGCCGAGCAACGCCAGGTCGAGCAGGAGCAGGAAGAGGCCGCCGCCCCGACGATCAACGAGAACGACAACGCCATCGTCAAGCTGGCGAACCAGATCATCGCCGAGGCCTACCGGCGGGGCGCGTCGGACATCCACATCGAGCCGTACGGGGAGAAGAAGGACACGATCGTCCGGTTCCGCGTGGACGGGAACTGCACCGAGTACACGAAGATCCCGCCGAGCTACCGGCGCGCCATCGTATCGCGCTTCAAAATCATGGCCAGCCTCGACATCGCGGAGCGTCGCAAGCCCCAGGACGGCAAGATCAAGTTCCGCCTGGGCGAGGGCAAGGAGATCGAGCTGCGCGTCGCCACGCTCCCGACGTCCGGGACCGGGAACGAGGACGTGGTCATGCGCATCCTGGCCGCCAGCGAGCCGATGCCCCTGGAGAAGATGGGCTTCTCCGAGCGCAACCTGCGTGAGCTGAAAGCCATCGCGCAGAAGCCCTATGGGATCATCCTCTGCGTGGGCCCGACGGGGTCCGGGAAGACGACCACCCTCCACTCGGTGCTCGGCTACATCAACACGCCGGACATGAAGATCTGGACCGCCGAGGACCCCGTCGAGATCACCCAGTACGGCCTCCGCCAGGTCCAGGTGCAGCCCAAGATCGGATTCACCTTCGCGATGGCGATGCGCGCCTTCCTCCGCGCCGACCCGGACGTGATCATGGTCGGCGAGATGCGCGACAAGGAGACGGCCGACACCGGCATCGAGGCGTCCCTGACCGGCCACCTGGTCCTGAGCACCCTGCACACGAACAGCGCGGTCGAAACCGTGACCCGTCTGCTGGACATGGGCTGCGACCCCTTCAGCTTCGCCGACGCCATGCTCGGGGTCCTGGCCCAACGACTGACGCGCCGCATCTGCAAGGAATGCCGGACCGAGTACCGCCCTTCCCGCGAGGAGTACGACGAACTGGTCCACGCCTACGGCGAGGAGTCCTGGGCGAAACAGGTCGGCGCCGCCTACGACGACACCTTCACGCTCTACAGGGGTAACGGCTGCGAAGTCTGCAACAAATCGGGGTTCAAGGGCAGGGTCGCGCTGCACGAGCTGTTGCTCGGCACGGACCGGATGAAGCGGATGATCCAGGCCAAGGCCAAGACCGAGGACATGCTCAAGGCCGCCGTCGAGGAGGGCATGACGACCCTCGTGCAGGACGGCGTCCAGAAGGTGCTGCAGGGGCTGACGACCTACAAGGAAGTCAAGGCGGTGGCGATCAAGTAGGGGCGGGAGGGAAGGAGTCAGCGCGCCGCCGTCCGCCTCGCGAAGCGTTCCGGCAGCAGCGCCCCGCCCGTCCGGATGCCGCGGCTGCCCAATCCCTGCTCGACCGCCGCGATCCTGGCGCTGAAGTTCGGGTGGGTCTTGAAGAAGGCCTGGTCGTCCCCCTTGAGGTCGCGGAGCCGCTTCAGCAGTCCGACGTAGGCCCCCGGGTCGTAGCCGACGCGGGAGGCGAAGACCGCCCCCAGTACGTCCGCTTCGATTTCCTTGTCCTGGTCCAGCCCCTCGTCGAGCAGCTTCTTGACCGCCCCGTCGATGATCCCCTTGAAGGCCTCCGGGTTCTGGTTGGCGTAGGCCAGGCCCGCTTGGGCCACCCCGCTGATCTGCTTGCTGCGCTGGATGACCGCCAGAATGTGCTTCTCGCTCACGTGCCCGACCTCGTGCCCGAGGACCGCGGCCAACTCCGCCTCGTTCTTGATCTGCTTCAGAAGCCCGCGGGTCACGAAGATGTAGCCGGCCGGGGCGGCGAAGGCGTTGATCGAGTCGTGGTTGAGGATCGCGAACCGGTAGGGGATGTCCGGCCGGTCGCTCGTCATCGCCACGGCCTGCCCCACCAGGTTCACGTAGCGGGTCAGCGCCGCATCGTCGGAGACGCCGTTGTAGCGGGCGACGACTTGCAGGGCGATCGCCTGACCGATGGACTGCTCTTCCTCGTAGCCGATCGGCAGCAGCCCGCTGATGAGGGTGCCGCCGCCCTTGACGACGCCGACGAGCCGGGGATCGCCGGACTGCCGCGCCGCGCCCTCCGCCACCTGCTGAAGCTCCGCGCACCCCCCCTGGAGGGCGGAAGCGGCGAGGAGCACCGCCGCGCACAGCCCACGGCCCACGCGCTCAGTTCCCGTATTCACCGAGCTTCCCCTCCTTCAGGAAGGCCTCCACCTCGGACTCCGGGACCTGGTAGCCCGTCATGCGATCGATCGCCGCACGGTCCTCGGGCTTGATGCCCGAGCGGTTCGCGTAGTCCTCCGAGGCCTTGTCCAGCCCGCGGGCGCCAGCCGAGGCACTGACGTCCGACGCCTCCCGCTGCCTCATATTTTTCCCGAGCGCGGCCAGCGTGTCGTCGCCGCCCTTCGGCTTGGTCGCGCTGACCTTGTTCGCGAAGATCCAGCCGGTCTGGCCGCCGGCCGTCTTGACCTGCAGCCACTGGCCGTCCCGCTTGACCACCGTCAGCTCGTCGCCGAAGCGCAGGTCCGCCACCTCCTTGTCGAGGGAGGTCTTGCCGGCGCGCAGCTTGGCCGTCCGGCCCTGGACATAGACCGTTTCGGCCGACGCGTCGCCCACCGCCAGCAGCAACGCCATCACCAGGCATGCTCCCGTCCGCCCCAGCAGCCGCATCGTCCTCACCGACCGCGACCTCCCTACTTGGCCTTCAACTCGTAGACGCCGTCCCAGTCCTCGGGCGGCGGGTGCGTCAGGTACTCCTCGGACCGTTCGAGATACACTTGACACAATCCGTCGGCGGGATCAAGCCCCAGCGCCTCCGTGAATTTCGCGCGGGCCGCCGCGAACTCGCGCCGCTTGTAGGCCGCGAGCCCCTCCAGATAGAGGGAGACCAGCCGCCGCCGCGCGGGAGACAGATCACCCTTGCGCCCGATCAGCTCGTAGACCGCGACCGGCTGCTCCTTCCCCTTGACCCGCAGCAGGTCCACCTCGCGGGCCTCGATCGCCTCGCGGGCCAGCTCGTAGGTGCGGGGGCCGAGCAGGATCAGGGTGTGGTAGAACTTGTTGGCCCCCTCCAGCCGCGAGGACAGGTTGACGCTGTCCCCCATCGCCGTGTACTCCATCCGCACCCGCGAGCCCATGTTGCCCACGACGATCGGCCCCGAATTGATGCCGATCCGGGTCGTGAGGGGCTTGAAGCCCCGCGCCGTCAGGTCCCGGTTCAGCTCCTCGTGCGCGGCCTGCACCTCCAGGGCCGCGAAGCAGGCCTGGGCCGCGTGGTCGGGGTCGCCCCGGGGCGCGCCGAAGATCGCCATGATGCCGTCGCCGAGGTACTTGTTCACGTTGCCCCGGTGCTTCAGGATGATGCCGGTCATCAGCGTGAGGTACTGGTTGATGATCTCGACCAGCACTTCCGGCGGGAGCTGCTCGGAGATGCTCGTGAAGCCGGCCACGTCGGAGAAGAACACGGTCAGCTCCTTCTTCTCCCCGCCCAGCTTGACGGACTCCGGGTGCCGCATGATCTCGTCCACCACGTCCGGCGCCATGTAGCGGTCGAAGGCGGAGCGGAGCAGGCGGCGCTGCCGGCCCTCGCGCAGATATTCCGCGGTCGCGGAGAGCGTGTAGGTCAGCGCCAGGGCGCCCTCGGGCACGATCAGGTCGAGCCAGAGCCCGTGTTCGACGAAGGCGTAGGAGGCCGCGCCGTAGTAGGCCGTGGCCGCGCCCGCGGCGAGGCCGACCTTGAGGGCGGTGCGCGAGGCGGCCGCGAAGCCGAGGGCCAGGCCGAGGCACAGCCCCAGGGTCGTCAGGGCCAGGGTCCAGAAGGGCGCCCGGCGCAGCGCGTTCCCGGAGAGGAGGTTGTCGAGGGCCGTCATGTGAATGAGCACCCCGGGGCTGAAGGGCTCGGTCGGGACCGCGCGGAGGTCGTAGGTGCCGGCGGCGGTGGTGCCGATGAAGACGATCTTGTCCTTGAAGAGGGCGGGGTCGAGAAAGGGCTTCTCCCCCCGCTGTTGCTCCGTGTAGGCTCGCAGCACGGCGCCCGCGGAATAGGAAGCGTAGGCCCGCTGCGCGAGCGTGCCGTGCCAGTTGATCACCATGCTGCCGTCCGCGGCCAGGGGCGCGGAGGCCCGGCCCAGGGTGAAGCGGCCGGCCCCCACCCCGGCCCGCTCCGCCCCCGTCACGAACCGCGCGACGGCCGTCACGAGCGACATCGCGTCGCCGCCCCGCGCCTCCCGCCACAACCTCATGCGTCGCGAGACGCCGTCGGGGTCCGGCTCGAAGTTGATGAACCCGAGCCCGCGCGCGGCCTCGACCAGGGAGGGGATCGGCAGCTTGAAGCCCGGCGCCCCCCCGTCGCCCCGCTCCCCCGGCTCCGGCCGATCCAGCGGGATGAAGGCCTTGTCGCTCCCGGCGGCCGTCTCCAGGGTCTCTCGGTCCAGCAAGAAGGGCATGAAGACATTCCCGGCGCCCGCGACCGCCTCGGCGAAGGCCAGGTCGAACTCCTCCTCGTTCCGGTCGGGCTCCATGAACAGGATGTCGAAGGCGATGGCCTTCGCGCCGGCCTCCTTGAGGAACTGCACCAGGTAGCCGTGCCGATCCCTGGGCCAGGGCCAGCGGCCGAAGGCCTCCAGGCTGGCCTCGTCGATGGCGACGAGGACGATGTCGGGGGACGCCTCGGCGGGATCGGCGTGGAGGCGGACGCGGTGGTCCAGGCTCTTGAGCTCGACGACCTCGACCGGCCCGAGAAAGGAGAGGGCGACGGCGAGGAGGGCGACCGCCGCCCCGATGACGACGGCGGTCCCGTAGCGATGCGCCAACAACGACGAACCCGTCATGCCCCTCCCGTCGGTTCGCTTCCGCTCCTCGCCTGGTCGGCTACTTGATCGCCCGCACGATGTCGCCGGGCTGGAAGCCGGCCCCGGAGGACACCCGCGCCTCGGAGACCCGCTCGTTCTGGTGGCTCGCGATGATGATCTCCCCGATCTGCTTCTCGCGCTTGCCCAGCGAGCGGCCCGTCTCCGGGTCGATCAGCTCCTGGCCCGGCCGGTAGACGCCGAGCTTCGTGCCGGGCGCCAGCCGTGACTTTTCGCCGGCCCGGATGATGACCGTCGGGCCGTCCAACGCCAGCACGCGGCCGGTGAAGGGCTGGGCGTTGAGCTTGTTGATCATCTTCTCCATCGCCTTCGAGAGCGCGTCGCGCAGGGCCCCGTCCCGCAACCCCGTGTCCGCCGTCATCCGTCCGCCCATGCCGAGGAACTGGGTGGCGCCCTTGCGGTACTCGCCCATGCCGGACTCGGCCAGCAGGCTCTTGCCCGACGCCACGTCCACCAGCGAGTAGTCCACCTGCACGCGCGCGATCTGGGTCTTGCTCCCCGCCAGCGCGAGGTCCATGCCCTCCTCGACCTCCGAGTAGGCGGTGATCGCGCCCTGGATGCGGTAGTCGACGGACTCGAAGCCCTCGGCGGCGTCCTTCTTGCCCGCCTTGACGGCGCCGGTCTGCTGCAGCTTGATCATCTCCTCCTGTTGCCGCATCGCGTCCTCGCTCACGTCGATCGGCTCCAGCCCCGCGTTCTTCACGAGCGTGCGGAGGATGTCCGTGGCCGATTCCCCGAGCCCCAGCACCTTGGAGGGCGTCTTATTGGAGAACTTGACGATGGCGATCGTGTACTGCGGGCCGGAATACTGAGCCCCGGCTGCCTCCACCCGCTGCGTCTGTCCCGTCACGCTCACATCGTCCTTGACCTGCCCGCTCGTCGTGGGCGAGCAGCCGGCCAGGGCCAGCAGGCCGACCGCGAGCACCCCGCTCCATCTTCCGCTACGCATACGTGCCTCCTTTGCGTCCGATCATCGGCTCCATCGCGTGTCGCCTCACCGGCCCGGGCCCGCCGGGATGCCTCCGGCCCCGACCCGAACGGGCTGGTGCAGCACGTTGCCGTCATGCCAGGTCCCGTTCAGGAGGATCCCCACGGCCGCGTTGGACTCGATCGGGAGCGGCGCCTTCATCGCCTTGGTCACTACCCGCTCGCCGAGCGTGGCGGCCAAGGTGGTGCCGTAATCGCCGGCGGAGTCCTTGCCCACCACCATCGGCGGCAGCTCGAACCAGGGGGCGTTGATCGGATCGCCGAACAAGGGAGGCAGGTCATCCCCGGCCTTCGACGCGTCCACGACCCCTGAGGCCACGGTAACGACCGCGCCGGCCGTGCCGGTGCTCAGCACCCCCTTGACGCCGATGCCGTTCTTCCAGACCGTCTGGCCGTTCGCGCAATTCACCAGCTTCGTCCGCACCCTCACCCGCTTCTCGTTGTAGACGCCCGTCATGAGGTGATTGAACTCGTCCAGAGAGCCGTAGAGCACCCCGTCCACGCCGAGCATCTTCCCCAGTTGCTGGGGGTTCGTCAGGTCGAGCTGCGCCCCGAGGGTGATGCCCATCTGATCCTTGAGGATCTGGTCCACATCGAGCAGGGGCTTCACCGCGTACTGATGCCGTTCCAGCTCCGTGACGATCAGCGCCCGCAAGTAGGGCGGCCCGTCCAGGTCGTTCGTGTTGTTCACCAACGGCAGCACGGCCACGGTCTTGATCGGGTTCGACCTGTCCGGCCGGATCACCGGCGTGCAGGCGGAGAGTGCCAGGACCGCCAGCACCGCCACCACCGCTGCGAGCGATTTGTGTTGCGCCATCTTCCACCTCCCGGACGGCACGGCCGTCACCTCACCCCGCATCACGGACACCGCGTCACAACAGGATCCATTGCGTGAGAGCCAGGAACGCACCGATGCTGGCGATCCTCGCCACGCTGCCGACGAGGATGGTGGCGGCGGTCGCGGGATCATACCCCAGCCGTTTCATCACGAGGGGCATGGCGCCGCCCACCACGCCGCTCACCACCGTGCTGACGACCATGGCCAGGAACATCACCAGCGCCAACGGGCCCGCGCCCGCATGGCCGTGAACGACGGCATACCCGTAGATGCCCGCCGCCGAGGTCAGCCCGACGAGCGCCCCGTTGGCCAGGCCGACCACGACTTCCTTCTTGACCAGGAGTCGCCACTGGCCGTAGTCGAACTCCCCGAGCGTGAACCCCCGCAAGGCGACCGCGAGCGACTGCGCGGCCGTGCCCGCCGATTGCCCCACCATCACCGGCACGAAGGCGGCGACCGCGATCACCTGCAGGATCGTCCCTTCATACAGGCCCACCACGCCGGCGGCCAGGAGACTGCCCAGGAGGTTCACCTGGAGCCAGGGATGCCGCAACGAGAGACTCCGCCGGGTGTTCGTCTGGAGGCGCTCCTCCCGGTCGACGCCGGCCATCTTGGCCGGCTGGGCGCTGAGGTTGAGCAGTTGCTCCTGAAAGAGCGCGTAGCCGCGGACAACGCCGACGATCCGGTCCTCATCGTCGCAGACGGGATATTCCGAAAAATGCCTGGCCTCCAACATCGGCAGGATCTGCGCCACCGGCTGCGCGGCCCTCAGGAAGAAGGGATTCGTGATCATCAACTCCCCGATCCGCTCGCCGGGGTCGGCCAGGAGCAGCTCCCGCATGACCAGCACGCCGATGAACCGGCGCTCCGCGTCCACGACGTAGCCGTAGGTGATGAAGGCTTCCTTCACCGCCTCGCGCAGCCGCTCGACGACCTCCCGAACCGTCATGGTCGGCTCGAACGTCGCCAGCACCGGCTGCATCAACCGGCCCACGCTGCCCTTCGGATAGTGCTGGTTGTACAGCCACTGCTCGCGCTGCTCGGGCGGGGCCGTCTTGAGGATCGCCAACCGGCGCTCGGCGGCGAAGCGCGGCAACAACGCCACGGCCTTCGCGATCGGAAACCGGGCCAACACGGCCGCCGCCGTCGCTTCCGATTCATCCTCAAGGCGGTGGACGATCTGCCAGGGCTCGAGCCTCGACAGCGTCTGCGCCAGGTCCGCAACCGTCGCGGGCCGCCGCCGGCCCGCGACGGCGGAAGGGCCGATCGGTTCGGTCATGTGCCCCCTCGCCTGTGTGGGTGAGCCACCATTCCCCCGCCCCTCCTCGTCCGCCTAGTGAGGCGGGATGAGCGGGACTCAGCGCATCTCGATGTTCCGGATCGCCACCTGGAACTTTTCACCCTGCCGGGACTTCGCTCCCCGAACCCCCTCGCCGTCCGTCAGGCAGGCCTGCTCGCTCGTGAAGGCGAAGGTGGTGCCCCGCTTCACTCCCGCCCGATTCGGATAAAACGCGATGGAGCCGGAGGCCGCACCCCGTGGGGGCAGCTTGACGAACTGGCCACCGCTCTCGACTGTGTTGCCGAACCGGATCTGCACGTCGTTGACCAGCGTCAATTGCCTGTAATGGGCGCCCTCGCTGTCGTCCAGAGCGGAGCGGCCATACAACAGCACCACCTCGATGGCCTCCGCGGTCTTGTTCCGATACGTCAGGAAGAGGGTCACCCGATCCCTCCCCACGTTCAGCTCGTCTACGGTGATGATGAGCTTGTCGTTCTCCATCGTCCACCGTCCGGCCGAAGCCTGGGGCGACGGGTCGGCAGCCACGGGCGGCGCGGCCGCGACCTGGCCGGGCGGCGGCCCTCCCGACCTCGAACCGGGGCAAATGCCACGGACGCAGATCACCAGCGTGTTGCCCGTGGCGGACACGACCTCCAGCTCTAGGCCCTTCAGTTCCTTGCGCGCAATCTCGTCTCCGATCTGCTGGGCCGTGGCCTTGGCGTCCAGCTCCAGGACGGCCACCCCGCCCTCGAAGCTCCGCTGGATGACCGACTGCACGCCGCGCACGTTGGTCTGCAGGAAATCCTTGATGGTCACCAGGTCGCGCATGCTCGCGATGCCGTGGATCGTCACCTGGATAAGCTGGCTGCCCGAGGCCTCCGCCTGCCACTTGGCCGTGATCTGGTCGATCAGCTTGTCGGCGACGACCCGGGCGGCCTTCTCGATGGCCTGGTTGCCGCCCGTATGCTGGACCACGTGCCGCGCGACCCCCTCGCCGCGCGCGGAGGCGAGCACCTGCCCGTTGTCCACGCGGATCGCCGTCACCACGACGTCCGCCAGGTAGGAGCCGACCTGGCTCCCCGCCATCCTCGGTCCCTCCTTGGCCAGGGCCTTGCCCGTGATCACCACCTCGGCGTTGAGCTTGCGGCCGAATTCCCGCGCGCCGTCGTTCGTCAGGTCCGCGATCCGGTAGGCGTTCGAGACCTCGAACCGCCCGGTGGAGGCGGAGATGTCCACGACGTTGAAGCCCTTGCCGAGGAAGACTTCTTTCAGGGCCGTCTCGGATACCGCCATGTCCACCATCTGACCCTTGAACTCCGCGCCGCGCCCCCACCAGCTCCACCAGAAAACGGCGATCTCCTGGCCGATGTTCTGCTCCGCGACCATGAAGAGCACCCGGGGCTTGCCGACCCGCGCCATCAGCAGCCCTAGGGCGCCGAGGTCGTTCTTCAGGTTGTCCGTCGCCACGGTCGCGGTGATCGTGACGCTGTAGAGGTTCCCCTGGGCCCCCTCCTTGACGATCGCGTACTTCTGGATGTAACCCTGGCTCTTGGACAGGATGTTGTCCCGCACGGTGACGAAGTTCTCGACCAGGGTCTCGGAGGCGACCAGCGCGCCGACCGCCTGCTCGACCGCCTTGCGTTGCGCGTCCCGCAGGGCGTTGTCCCGCGCGATCCCCTGGTCGCCGCCCTGGATGCCCGCGACGCCCTCGGCCGTCACGGTTTGGCTCTGCGCCAGAGCCGGGCCAGCGACCATCAAGCCAAGGCAGAAGAGCCCCCCAAGGACGACCGTCCGGTTCACGCCTCCATGTCTCATGCGCGCCTCCGATCTCCCCTACGTCGTATTGAGTAGCAGCGCAGACTTTGCCATACCCCCCCACCGGGCTGGCAAGCAGTTTGCCGTTCGCGATCCCCTGTCAGGCCACGCTGGCCAGCCGCCCGACGACCCGATAGATTGCGATGAGGGTGGAAATCCGATGCACTGGCTCCATGACGACAGGCTCCCACCCCCATATCGTCAGCGATCCCGAGGTCTGCGGAGGCAGTCCCCGTCTCGCGGGCACGCGCATCACTGTGCGAACGGTCGTGATCGCGAGCTTGCTGCACGGGCAGAGACCAGAAGAGCTTCTGCAGCACTACCCCCATCTGACTCTCGCGGCGATTCATGACGCGCTCTCGTACTACTACGATCACCGCGATGCGGTCTCCTCCTTTCTTGCATCCTTGAAGCGCAAACAGGAAATTATTGACCTCGACGCTCATGGCTGCTTGAACCCTGGTTGGCTTACTGGCTGGTGCCGCTGGTGCAGCCGCCGCCGGAGCGCTGCCCCCCGGCCTCCGCTCTACCGCCTTGCTCGCCAGATCAGCCACAATCCCAGTCTTCGGAATACTCGTCGCCGCCACGGCGAACACCTTCGCGCTCTCGACCGCGATCATCCGGGCGTTGACCTTGATGGTGTTGCCGAGGTCGGTCATGGATCCGGTCACGACGGCCTCTACCCCCAGCACCTGGCCCATCTTCTTGAGACTCTTCTCCTCGATGACCCCCGCCTGTCCCAGGGCCAATTCCTCTTCGAGTTTGAGAAGCTGTCGTCGTTCGACCACCTCGAACTTGCCGGGCGCCACCAAGAAGAGCTGGGCGGTCAACTCCTCGGCCATGAACTGTCCAAGGGCTGTGACCCTCGCGTCGAGGTCAGAGAAGTCGATGATCGCGATCTTGCGAGTGCCCTTATCCGACATCCCTTTCACGATCTTCTCCGCCAAGTCCTTGCCCCCTCCTCCAGGTCGGCAGCCGCCCATACCAGGCCGCCGGCCGGCAGAAGCTCCGCTTGAAGGACAAGGCCCGCCGCTACCGCTCCCCACACTCCTTCAGCATGGATGTCATCCCCCCTTTTCCGTCAACCAGGCTCACGCAGACACCCCCTCGATGCAGCGGATAACAGCGCGCCGGCGGCCGCCGGTGCGACCGTCTCCGAAGGCGACCGGCTGGCTGTCCCTTCGGGCAGCGCCCCTCGGCGACCCAGCACCCGATAGATCGGGATCGGCTCGCTCTTGCCCTTGACCCTGATCGGCTCCATCGGCTCGACCTCGACGGCGGCCTTGACCTCGTCGTAGGTGGCTTGGGTGATGATGATCTCGCCGGCCTTGGCGTTCTGCTCCAGCCGGCAGGCGAGGTTCACCGCGTCGCCGATGACGGTGTAATCCAGAAAGTCCGTCGAGCCCAGGTTGCCGACCGTCACCTCGCCCGTGTTGATCCCCATGCCCACGCCGATGGTCCGGCGTCCCTCCGCCTCCCACTTGCGGTTCAGCGTCCCGATCGCCTCCTGCATCTCCAGGGCCATGAGGACGGCCCGCAGGGCATGGTCCGGCTGCGGCTCGGGGTTCCCGAAGAAGGCCATCACGGCGTCGCCCATGAACTTGTCCAGCGTGCCGCCGTGCGCGAACAGGATGCGCGTCATCTCGGTAAAGTATTCGCCCAGCAGCCGCTGGACCTCGATCGGCTCCATCTTCTCCGACATGCTCGTGAAGCCCCGCACGTCGGAGAAGAACATCGTCAGCCGTTCCTTGCGGCCGCTGGGGTTCGCCATCTCCGGGTTCTTGACGAGCTGGGCCACGACGCGGGCAGACACGTAGCGCCCGAACATGGCCTGGACCTGCCGGCGCTTGCGCGCCTCCTGGTAGCGCTGGTAGGAGATCGCCGCCGAGTACTGCATCGCGACGAGCGCGTAGAGCGGGACGACGTCCAGCCAGTACCGCCACCGCCAGAACAGGAGCCACGCCAGGAGCCCGATGCCCAGGATGAGCGCGAGCCGGAGCGCGGCCACGACGACGGAGCCGGTCCGGGCCTGGAACAGGAGCCCCGAGCCGAGCAGGCCCACGCCCGCCAGGATCGTGGGGACCAAGCCGGGCCGGTCCGCGCTGCGGCCGACGTAGCGGCCGTCGAGGATCGTCTGGACCGCGTTGGCGTGGATCTCGAAGCCGTCCATGCGGACGCCCCGCGTCCCCTCATCCTCGCCCGACAGTCCCTTGACCCGCCGCCGGCCGAAGGGCGTCTGGTAGTAGTCGTGGAGCGAGGGAGCGGAGGCGCCGATCAGCACGATCCGTCCGCGCACCGCCTCGGGCGCGAACTCCCCCTGCACGATCTGCCAGAAGGCGAGGCGCGGGAACGTGGCGGGAGGGCCGTAGAAATTGATCCTCATGCGGCCGTCCTTCACCGGCACCCGGAGTGGGCCGATCCGCACCGCGTCCCGGTCCTCCAAGTCCAGCTCCTGCTCGCCCGTGGGGGCCACATAGTGCCGGGCCAGCTCCAGGCCCATGGCGAGGAAGGGCTCCCCCGGCGGTCCCTGCGACAGGTCGAGGCTCACGAGATGGACGTGCCGCAGCACGCCGTCGCCGTCCAACTGCACGTTGATGTTGGCTTCGCCGAGCGCCGCCTCGCTGAAGCGCGGCAGGGGCGCGGTCTGGCCCTTCTCTCCGATGTACCGGGCGAGCACCACGTTCCCCGCCTCGCCGATGGCGGCGGCAAGGTCCGCGTCCTCCTCCGCGTCCCGCTCGCCGGCAAAGACGACGTCGAACGCGATGATCGCCGCGCCGGCCCTCGCCAGGCGGCGGACGGCCTCGGCGTACAAGGCGCGGCTGATCCCCTTGGCCTGGACGTTCAGCCGCGCCTCGCTCTCCTCGTCGAGGCGGACCAGCAGGACCGGCGTGGCGACCGGCTGGGCGGGCGCCAGCGCGTACCGCAGGTCGTAGGACCACAGCTCCAACCACTCGAAGGCGCCGGCGAGGAACAACAGGATCACCAGGCCGGTCAGACCGCCGCCCAGGAGCCCCTTGAGGACCGGCTCCCGTTCCACCCAGCCGCGGACCCTGTCGCGCATCGCCATGCCCGGACGCCCCCGGTCCCCCCCCGGGTCTACGGCTCCCCGTCGGACCCAGCGGCCATCAGGGGCCCGCCCGGTGCCTCGCCCTTGATCCCGCCGATCAGCGGGTCCGTGACGATCACGACCCTCGACTGCTGCAGCGCGGCCGCCAGGGCCGGATCGTTCCTGATCTTCTTGGCGTCCTCGCTGCTGATCATGACGTTGGCCTTGAGCGCCCCGGCCCCGCCCCCGCCCTTCAACTTGAGGGGCCTCCGGCCTTCCCGCGGCTGGACCGGCGGCACGACCTGCACGGGGCGAATGACGACGGCCTCCTCGCCGAAGAGGGTCGAGAGCTCGGCCCCGACCGGCGCGACCTTGTACTGGGCCATCCCCTGTCGTTGCGCATGGTCGCGATCCACCTCGGACGGCCCGTAGACGACGTTGCCCTGCTCGTCAATGACCGCGGGCAGGCAGGCCGGCTTCACGCCGTAGCCCCTCGCGTCGATGATCAGCCCGGTGAAGCCCTCCCGCTCCGGCACGTCGGGCGGAGGGGTCTTGGGCTTCACCCCCTTCTCATCCAGAAAGGGCGCGATGACCGACTCCTGCCCGTACAGCGGCACCTTCACCGTCACCTCCACGGCGCCGTCCGCCTGCACATCGGTCTTGTCCACCTGCGCGCCGCGGACGAAGCCGCTGACCTGGGTCCTGATCACGTCGTTGGTGACCATGAAATTCTCGACGAGCGTGACGGAGTCGATCCTGACCCCCTTGACGACCTCCAGCAGGTTGCGGACCGCCACGACATAGGCCGCCCGCTGGGCCATGGCCCTCGCCTGGCCCGGCCCCGCGTTGGGCGGCGGCGCCCCCAGGCCGGTCGCCTTGACCCAGCCGGTGGACCAGTTCACGACACCCTGCCCCATCGGCTCCACCGCGTCCTTGAGCCCCGCCGATTGGGCCCAGGCCAGCCCGCCGCCGAGCAGGCAGCCCAGGCCCAGCGCGGCCGCGGCCAGGCGCGCGCCGCCCGCCCTTCCCTTCGCCGTCCGTCCCACGATTCCCCCTTTCCCGCTAGAGCTTCAAGGACTCCTTGAAGAATCTGATCGCCAGCAGCGCGTCGGCGCCGGACACCGGTTGCGTGGCCCCGAACTCGCCCGTGGCCTTGTCCGCCTCCAGAATGCCCCTGGTGGTCAGGACCATCGCCGCGTTGAAGTAGTAGACGTCCGAGCGCACGTCGGGGAAGGGCGACCGGTCGCCGACGTGCTTGGTCTGGATGGCGGCATCCCCGGTGACCTTCGCCAGGATGTCCAGGAGCATGACGGCGAACTCCGCCTTCATGACCGGCTTGCCCGGCTCGAACTTGTGGTCGGGCGAGGCCTCCAGCCCGGCGACCCCGAGCGCGAGCACCGTGTCGATGTCGGCCTTGAGGGGGTGCGTCGCGATGTCCGTGGCCGGCTCCATCGCCACGACCTTGTCCGCCTGGAAAGCCTGACCCGGCGCCTTGAAGGAGGGATCGAAGGTCTTGCCCCGCCGCTCGTAGAGCCGGTCGATGCGCAATTCCTCGATGAACAACGCGGCCACGTCGGCCCGGCTGATCCGATCGATCAGGGCGATCTCCTTGCCGATCTTCGTGCCCGGCGCCGCCCGCTGGATCTTCTGGACCAGCTTCCACTCCCGGTCGGCCTCCGCGGAGTATTCCTTGTTGAGGTCGAGCACCGCCTTGAACCGCTCGGCGGCCTTGTCGAACTCGAAGCCCATCCGGTACGCCCGGCCCATGGCGAAGTGCAGGGCGGGATTCTGCCCGTCCCGCTTGACGCCGTCCCTGAAGGCGGATTCAGCCTCCTCGACCCAGCCCGACTTCCGCTCCAGGGCGAGCGCGCGGATCCGCATGACCTGGGCCTCGACCATTCGGCCCTTTTGCAGGCCCTCCGCCTCGTCCAGGTGCTTGCGCGCCCGGGCGAAATCGCCGCGCAGGGCCGACACCAGGCCGACGCCGGCGTGGCCCGGCGCATAGGACGGGTCGAGGGCGAGCGCCCGCTGGAATTCCTTCATGGCGCCGTCGGCGTCATCCTTGTCGAGCAGCCGCAGCCCCGTCGCATAGTGGTGGTCCGGCGTGTCGAGCGCCGCCTCCGGCTTCGCCCGCTCCTCCGCGCAGGCGACCAGCCCCAGGAGGGCCAGGATCGCCGCGGCCGGGACGACCCGGCGCCTGATCGTGTTCATCCGCATCATTCCCATCCTCCCACTCAGGACGACCCGCTAGTCGACGACCACGATCACCCGCGCCTTTTCCAGGAAGCTCAGGTGCTCCTTCATCCCGTGCAGCGCCTGGGCGTCGCCGTTCTTGATCACGAGGTCAGTCTTGTTGGGGCCGTCCGCCCTGACCGCCTTGATCAGGAACGGCCGGTCCGTGACACGCGGGTTGCCCTGGGCCGCTCCGACGTCCTTGAGGTAGCCCACCATCCCCTGTTCGACCGCGTACTGCCGTCCGACGAAGGCGGAGCCGTAGACCTCGCGCCCCTCCTCGTTGCGGATCTTGGGGACCATCGCCGGCTTCACGCCGAGGCCCCTGGCATCCACGATCAGGCCGGTGTAGGCCTGGCCGGACGGGCTCGGCTCGACCGGCGTCGCCGGGGGCGACAGCGGCATGCCGCCGCCCGTCTCCCTGGGCAACAGGGTGTTCGCCATGTCGCCGCTCAACCGGACCCCGACCATCACCTCGACCGAGCCGTCGGGGTTGCTCTTCTCCTGCATGATCTGGGCGCCCTTCACGAACCCGCTGACCTCGGTCTTGATGACGTCGCTCGTCACCATGAAGTTCTCCACGAGGGTCGCGGAGTCCACCCGCACGCCCTTGACGACCTCCAGGAGATTGCGGGTGGCGACGATGTAGGCCGCGCGCTTGGCCATCGCCCGGGCCTGCGCGGCGTTGACGGCGTTGGGCGGCGGCGCGCCCAGGCCGGTGGCCGTGACGAGACCGGCGGTCCAGTCCACGCTCCCGTTCGTGCCCAAGGGCTCGATGACGTCGCCGACCCGGCCGGCCAGTTGCGCGGACGTCGTGCCCGCCCACAACAGCGCGGCCGCGGCCAAGACGAGCCCCACCCTGCCGATGCTCCCCTGTCTCATGGTCCCTCCCTGTTCGCCGGGCCTCGCCGCCCCGGCTGCGCGGCTTCAGCGGCTGACCAACTCCTCGTACAGCGACCGCCGCTCGGTTACCCGCTTGAGATACTGTCGCGTTTCTTCCGGCGTCCTGTCGGTGAGCAACGCGAACACCTGCTGCTCGGACAGGTCCTGGAGCCGGACCCGCTTGAGAATCTTGTTCCGAATGTTGCCCGGCCCCCAGTTGTAGGCGCAGACGACGACGTAGAGCTGCTTCTCGCCCGACGGCACGTCGGCGAACAGGTTGCTCATGAGCAGGCGCAGGTAGGCGACGCCCAGCTCGACGTTGTGGGCGGGATCGGTCAGGTAGCCCGGGTCCAGGACCCGGTCGGTGCCGTAGACGAGGTTGTAGGCGTCCCGCGCCGCGGCGCGAGGGACGAGCTGCATGAGTCCGTAGGCCGGGGCGGGCGATTGCGCCATGGGGTTGAAATAGGATTCCGTCTGGATGACGGCCAGCACGAGGCGCGGGTCGAGGCGCTGGCGGCGCGACTCCCGCAGGACCAGGTCGAGGTACTGGCGGGCGCGCCTCTTCAGGTGATCGGGCGTGAGCCTGACCTTGGCCGTCACCTTCATCCGCTCCACACCGTCCGGCGAGACGACCGGCTTTCGGTCCACCTCCAGCGAGGGAAGGACCTCCTGCTTGACGAAGGCCTCGGCGCCCGGCTTCGTGACGGGCCGGCCGGCGCCGTCGACCACCTGACCGTCGAGGACTCCCTGGCCGGGCCCGACCTCCTGGGTCAGCAAGCGGCCGAACTGCTGGGTGATGCGCTCGCGGGCCTCGGGCGGAACTTCAGCCGGCGCCGGTCCCGGCGTCGGACGAGGTCCTGGGCCGGGCGGCGGTGCGACCTTGGGGACCGGCACGAGGGTCGTGACCTCCACCGTGCCCTCCTCGAAGTTGACGATGCTCCGGGTCTCGAACCTCGAATCGTAGTCCACCCATTCTTTCTTCGTGGACCGCAGGGCCTCACCCCATCGGCGCTCGATCTCCCGCTTATCGTGCTCCCACTTGGCCTGCACCTCCCGCTCCATCCGCTGCCAGTCGGCCTCCATGCCTTCGCGGAGGCCGTGGAAGCGGGACTCGACGTCCGCGAGGGACAGGTCTCCCTCGCGTTGGCGTTGCTCGAAGCGTTGTCGGATCTCGTCGAAGGGGTCGGCGGCGATGCTGTCGGCGGCGGGCGGGCCCACGGAGGTCAGGAGAGCGGCCAGGATGATCAGCGGCTTCGGACTGGCTCCGGTCATCGACGGCTCCCTGCACATCCGCCCCGGCCGAGGCTCAGGATGGGACCACGAAGCACGATCCGAATGAAGGGGAGCCCACGATAGAAGGAAACCAGTAAAAAGTCAACGGAGGCGGGCGGGGTCAGGGGACCGCGGCGGCGGGCGGCAGTTCCTTCAACTCGCTCTCCAGCGCATCCGCCTCGTGCGTGCGGCCCTGGGCACGGGACAGCGCTGCCGCCCGCTGGAGCTCGACGGCGGCGCGCCGGACGTCGCCGATCGCCCGGTAGGTCCAGTAGGCGCGCTGGGCGAAGCCGAAGGCGGCCTCCTTGTCGTCCTGCTTCTCGGCGATCCGGGAGAGGCCGGCCAGGTCGCCGGCGATGGCGGCCCGGTGCTCGTCGGCCTTGTCGAGGGCCAAGGCCTCCTCGTAGCGGGCGCGCGCCTCGGCCAGCCGCCCGGCCTCCTCCGCCGCGAGCCCGAGGTTCGCCAGGTTGGCCGCCTGCCCCCGCCGGTCGCCCAGGGTCTGGTTGAGCGCGAGGGCCGAGCGGAAGGCCGCCTCGGCCTGCTGGAGCCGCCCGGCCGCCTTGTCCAACAGCCCGATGTTGTTGAGCAGGACGGCTTCGCTGCGACGGTCCTGCTCGGTCCGGGCCAGTGCCAGCGCCTGGTCGTAGAGCGAGGCGGCCTCCTCGCCGCGACCGTCGAGCTGGACCGCGGTGCCGAGCTGGGTCAGGGATTCGATCGTCAGGTCCGCGCGGCCCGTCGAGCGGGCGAGGGCCAGAGCGCGACGGTGCAGCCCGACGGCCGCGGCGGCCTCTCCCTCCTGGGCGGACACGGTGCCCAGGTCGTTCAGGGCCTGGACGAGCCCGGGCAGGTCGTCCAGGCTCTCCGCCAGCCGCCGGGCTTCCTCGAAGGCCTCGCGGGCCGCCGCCGGCTCGCCGCGCTCGAGAGCATGCCGGCCCTGCCGGTGCAGGTCGCGGACCTTGCCGGCCAGGACGCTGGGGTCCTCCGGAGGCCCGCCGGCGCATCCGGCCAGGAGCAGCGCCACCGGGAGGAGGCCGGCTGTCGGTCGGACCGGCATCACCGTGACCCCAGGTCCCCCCGCAGGCTGACCAGCCCGTTGCCCCCTCCGCCCTCCGCCGGCGGCTCCGCATTCTTGACCATCGCGCTGACGGGAAAGGTCCGCTTGGCGCCGCGCAGGATGGTGTTCACATCGTCGAGCGTGGCGTGCGCGGTGTGGACGATGCGGGGCAGGTCCTTGGTCGCGCCCTTGACGGCGGCGGTCGTGGCCTTCACGTTGTCGACCGCCTCCTGGGCCGCGTCCATGATCGCCGGCAGCTTGACCGTCGCCTTGCGGACGTCCCCCGTCACCCCGTCCACGGTGGCCAGCGTCCGCTTCACCTGCGCGGTGAGCTCCGGCAGGCTCGCCGTCGCGCGCTCGACGTGCGTCGCGGTCCGCTCCGCCGAGGCGACCAGGACGGGCAGGGCCTTGGAGGCCTTCTCGACGTCGGCCAGGATGCGGTTGCCCGTCTGCACGGCCTGGTGGACGTCCTTCGTGACGGCCTCGACTTCGGCGACGGTCCGTTGGACGGATTCGATGACCGGCTTGACCTCTCGGTCGAACTGCCCCTTGAGGTCGTCGAGGATGGCCAGGTAGTCCTTGGGCTCGTTCGTCTTGATGGTCGCGCCGTCCGTCACCGGGGTCTTGCCCTTGCCCATGGAGATCTCGACCTGCGTCGCCCCGGCGACCACCATGCTCTTGGTGAGGGTCGCGACCGAGTCCTCGCGGATCAGGTCCCGATACCGGCCGAGCAGCTCGAAGGACACGTCGATCGCTCCCTGCGGGGTGAACGACACGGACAGGACCTTGCCGACGGGGATGCCGGACATCAGGACCGGCCCGCCCGGCTCCAGCCCGTAGGAATTGGTGAGGCTGGTGTGCAGCACGAACTTGTCCTCGAAGAGATCGGCGGACTTGGCCATGAAGATGCCGACGACCGCCAGCGCGATCATGGGCACGATGACGAAGGCCCCGACGATCTGCGCGATGCGGTTCGCCGACAGCCCATGCGAATAGTGCATCTTCATCGCAACACCTCATGCTCCCCTTGTGGAATGTTTGCCGGCGGTCGCCCCGGGGGCCAGGTAGGGCTTCATGCCCTGGTCCGCGCCCGCGAGCAGCTCCGCGTAGGAGCCCATCCGCTCGACCCGACCATCCCGCACGAAGGCCACCCGATCGACCGACTCCAGGAGCGGTGAGTAATCGTGCAGAGTGACCAGGATGGTCAGGGCGCGGTCCCGACGCGCCCCCGCCAGCAGCTCGCCGAGCGTGGCCTCCATCTCGGCGTCCAGGCCCTCCCCCGGGCCATCCAGGAGGAGGAGGTCGGGGTCCATGATCAACGCCCGGGCGATGGCCGCCGCCCGCGCCTCGCCCTGGTTGAGCTGGGCCGGAAATCGATTGCGCGCGGAGGCCAGGCCGAGCGGTTCCAGCCTTGTCATGACCGCCCGCTCGATGTCCGGCTCGGGCAGCGCCCGGTGGTAGCGCAGCGGCAGCGCCACGTTGTTGTAGACCGTCATGTTGCTCAGGAGCCCTGGTGGCTGCAGCACGACGCCCATGCGGAGCCGGAAGGCATCCCACTCATCCTCGGTCAGCTCGGCGAGGTCCCGGCCCAGAACCCGTACCGTCCCGCCATCCGGAACGACGAGCCCGGCGCACAGCTTGAGGATCAGACTCTTTCCCGAACGGTTCGGCCCGACGAAGGCCGCGAGCTGGCCACGCTCGACGCTGAGGGTGAAATCGGCCTGCTTCCCCTCCTCGTTCATCCGCACGGATACGCCGGACAGCTCGACGGCGGCCATCAGAAGTAGGCGGTGACCGTCACGAGGATGTCGAGCAGGAGGCAGATCGTGACGGAGTTGATCATGGACTTCGTCGTCTGTTGCGGAACCTCGGTGTAGGAGGTCCCGACCGACAGCCCGTGGTGGCAGCAGATGGCGGCCACGGCGGTGCCGAACAGCGCGCCCTTGCCGACGGTAACGGCGAGGTCCGTCAGCGAGAGCGATCGCGTGATCGCCTCGACGAAGACGTCGAAGGGCACGGTCAGCTTGGCCCGGGCGACGAGGAAGCCGCCGAGCACGGCCACCGCGTCGAAGTAGAGGGTCAGGCAGATCATGGACAGGATCATGCCGACCATCCGGGGCATCACGATGAACCGCATGACCCGGATGCCCATCAGCTCGAGGGCTTCGATCTCCCGCCCGACGCGCATGTAGCCCAGCTCGGTCGTGATGGCCGTGCCCGAGCGGCCCACGACGATGATGGCGGTGACGAGCGGCCCCAGCTCGCGGATCACCACCACCACGATGATCGTGCCGACCAGACCGCCGGCTCCGACGCGTGGTAGCTGCGTGCCGGCTTGGGTGATGATGATGAAGCCGAGCATCAGCGCGATGGCGCTGACGACCGGGAGCGCGTCCACCCCGGTGAACAGAATCTGCCGGACGATGACCCGGAAGGACTCGCCGCGCCCGTGGCGACCCGGCGACAGGAGCTCGCGGAACCCTCCGTAGACGAGCGCGGCGAGGTTGGACACGTAGCCGTACGCATCGAGCACCCGCTGGCCGACGGCGACGAGCATGGCCGGAACCGCCCCTGGTCCGCCGCTGCGCGCCTCACCCCTCCGGACCGCGCGGCGTGGAGGGCCCGGGGAGAGGCGATTGTAGGAGAATCGGTCCGGCATTGCAACGAATGGGGGACGCCGCGCTTGACCGAGCCCCGCTCTTCCTCTAAGCTCCCCGCCAATCGCCCGCCGCCGGGCGGCGGGCGCGCTCCCGGAGACCCTGCATGGACAAGCTGATCGTCGGTGTGCGGAAGTTCCAGTCCGAGGTCTTCGCGGCCCAGCGGGACCTGTTCCGGGAGCTGTCGGAGAAGCAGGAGCCGCGCATCCTCTTCATCACCTGCTCGGACTCGCGGATGGACCCCCTGATCCTCACCCAGAGCCAGCCGGGCGAGTTGTTCATCCTCCGCAACGTGGGGAACATCGTGCCCTCCTACTCCGGCACGCTGGGTGGCACGACGGCGACGATCGAGTACGCCGTCGGCCTCCTGCACGTGAAACACATCGTCGTCTGCGGTCATACCGACTGCGGCGCCATGAAGGCCCTGCTGTACCCGGACCTGATCCAGGACCTGCCAGCGCTGCGGAACTGGATGGTGCAGGCGGAGAGCACGCGCCGCATCGTCCGAGAGCAGTACACCCACCTGAAGGATGACGCCCTGCTGCTCGCCACGATCCAGGAGAACGTCCGCAGCCAGCTCGACCATCTGAAAACCCATCCCACGGTGGCTTCCGGCCTCCGCCGAAAGTCGCTGTCGTTGCACGGGTGGGTGTACGCGATCCCGACCGCCGAGATCTGGACCTACCAGGACGCCCGAGGCGAGTTCGTGAGGCTGGAGGGTGGACGCGAGCCGTAGCCCGCCGCGAGGACGCGCGCCCATGGAACAGGCATCCGACACGGGCCTCCCCCGGGCACAGCCGGCGCCGGCCGCCGGTCCGCCCCTGGACCCCGACTGGGCGACGTGGCCCGACGAGCGGCTGCTGGAGGTCCGGCTCTGCGACCTGCCGCTCCACATCGAGGACAGCCCCATCGAGGCGCCGATCCACCGCCTGGCCGAGGAGCTTGCGGCCCAGGGGCTGGTCTTTCGTCCCCACTACTGGCTCTCGGACGAGTGGTTCACGCCGGACGGGGTCCCGGGCATCGCCATCCCCTTCTACCTCGTCCACCCGCGACTGGCCAGGCTGGAGCTGAACCAGATGCTGGAGGTCGAGGGTGGAACACCGGACTGGTGCATGCGCATTCTCCGGCACGAGGCCGGTCACGCGATCGAGAACGCCTATCGGCTGCGGCGCCGGCGGCGTCGCCAGGCGCTCTTCGGCCGGTCGTCCAAGCCCTACCCGGACTACTATGCCCCCAAGCCCTACAGCAAGAGCTTCGTGCTCCACCTCGACGCCTGGTACGCCCAGAGCCACCCCGACGAGGACTTCGCGGAAACCTTCGCCGTGTGGCTGACCCCCGGCTCGCTGTGGCGTGAGCGGTATGCGGGCTGGCCGGCGCTGAAGAAGCTCGAGTACATGGACGGGCTGATGCGGCAACTCGCCGGCACGCCTCCGATCGTGCCCCCCCAGCCTCCCGTCGACCCGCTCTCCAGCCTGAACAAAACCCTGCGGGAACACTACAAGGCGAAGCGGGAGCACTACGGACTGACCCATCCCGCCTTCTACGACCGCGACCTCCGGCGCCTGTTCTCGGACGCGCCCGAGCTCAAGGACCGCCGGACGGCGGCCAGCTTCCTGAGCCGCGTGCGGAAGGAAGTCCGCCGCAAGGTGGCCGCCTGGACCGGCGAATACCAGTACACGATCGATCAGGTGCTGGAAGGCATGATCGCGCGCTGCCGGGAGCTGAACCTGCGGCTCGCCGTGCCGGAGGAGCAGGCCAAGCTGGACTTCACGATCCTGCTCACGGTCCAGACGATGAATTACCTGCACAGTGGCCGGCACCGGGTGGCGCTATGACGAAGCTGCGGGTGCTGGTGCTCATGCACGAGGATCTGGTCCCGCCGGAGAAACTGGCGGAAGGGGTGGATCCCACGACGGTCGAGTGGAAGACGGAATATGACGTGGTCACGACGCTGCGCGAGATGGGCCACGAGGTCCACCCGCTGGGGCTGAGGAGCGACCTGAGCGTCATTCGGAACGCCATCGAGGACTGGAAGCCGCACATCGCCTTCAATCTGCTGGAGGAGTTCGACGGCGTCGCCGTCTACGACCAGAACGTGGTGTCCTATCTCGAGCTCCTGCGGATGCCCTACACGGGCTGTAACCCCCGCGGTCTCATGCTGGCGCGAGACAAAAGCCTGACGAAGAAGATCCTCTCCTACCACCGCATCGCCAGCCCGGACTTCTTCGTCTGCCCGCTCGGCGACGCGGCCAGACGGCCCAAGCGGCTGGCCTTCCCGTTGATCGTCAAGTCGATCTCGGAGGAGGCCTCGCTCGGTATCTCCCAAGCCTCGATCGTGGAAGACGACGAGAAGCTCAAGGAGCGGGTCGCTTTCATCCACAACAGCGTGGGGACCGGCGCGCTGGTGGAGCGGTACATCGAGGGGCGAGAGCTTTACGTGGGCGTGCTGGGCGGACGGCAGATGCAGGTCCTGCCGGTGTGGGAGCTCGTGATGGACCGGATGCCGGAGGAATGCCGACGCATCGCCACCGAGCGGGTCAAGTGGAGCCGGAAATACCAGGTCAAGTACGGGATCGCCTCCGGCCCGGCCAAGGACCTCCCCAACGGCTTGGGCGGCGCCATCCAGCGGCTCGCCCGGCGGGTCTACCGCAATCTGGGCCTCACCGGCTATGCGCGCATCGACCTGCGGCTCGACGCGCAGGGCGCGATCTACGTCCTGGAGGCCAACCCCAACCCCCAGATCGCCCGGGACGAGGACTTCGCCCAATCTGCCGAGCAGGCGGGGATTGCCTACCCGGTCCTACTCCAGCGCATCCTCAACATCGGCCTCCGTTGGCAGCCGGGCCAGGTGGCGTAGGCCGGTCCCCGTGGCCCGTCCGTCCCTGCCCTCAACCCCCAGACCTTCCCCCTGCCCCCGGGGCGACGATTCCCCGAGAGTGGCGTGCATGCCCGTGAGTCTGGATCTCGACGTCACCGGAAGGATCAAGCAGATCGTGCCGCCGGCGGAGTCCCCGCTGGTCCGAGGGAATCAGCCGACCGGTCAGGCGCCGATGGCGCCGTCGACGGAATTTCTCGTCGGCGGCCGGGCCAGCCTGCGGAGTCGGGCGGCCGATGGGCGGGACGACGAACCCGAAATTGTGAAGGTTCCCGTTTCCCGCCCCGCAAGCTCACTGGCCACTGGCTGCATGGCGTGGGTCGAGCGGCGGGACGTGATACTTCTGCCGCACCAACTCGACCGGCTCCTCCACCACCGACCAGAAGTCCCACCCGGGCGCGAAGAGGTCCACCGAGACCACGGCGCCCCGCGTCCAGGCCACCCAAAACTTCTGCGGATCCAGCGCTCCACGCGCCGAACCGGCAAACTTGTTGATCTCGATCCCCAGATGCCAACTGAAGATCACCGGCAGGATGTGGCCCTCCAGCGGAAGCTTGGGATGCATGCCGGCGGTGAAGGTGGAGACGAGAATCTCCCCCTGCGGCGTCGTGTCGTAGCCGCTGAGGACGTGGGTGGAATCGTGGGGGCGGGCGAAGGCTTCGTTGACACCGTTGGGATCACCGGGGAATGCGTAGCCGTTCTTCTTATAAATCTCCCAGTAGGCCCGGCCGAATGTGCCGGTCGGCAGGGAGCCGAGCGCCTCGTGCCGGGCGACCAGGGCCGGATCGGCCCGCTCCCCCTGGTACGGCAGGATCAGCGCCATGATGTCCTCGTCGTCTCGCCAGGGCTGCTCCCAGAGACTCCTGATGTTCTGGCGCGTCATGTCCGCCAGGGCCCAGCCCAGGTTCCCGCGCGCCGCCTCGGCGAGCTGCGTCAGATACTCCTCCCGCACCCGGAGCGCAGCCGCATACTCGAGCACCAGCCCGATGCGGTCCTCCTCGAGCACCCCGTCCACGAGGGCCGTCACGGCGAGGAATCGTGTGGCCCACTCGGCCAGTGCGGTATCCGACAGGGCGGCCGCCAATTCCGACGGCGTGACCGGGGCGAGTCCATCCACATCCACCCCGTCCTCGAGACAGAAAACGTACCGTGACGCGGCCAGGAGGGACCCACGCCCGGCTTCGGTCAGCGGCTTTGCCCCCTTCAGGGTCGCCACATGACGCATGGCGCTGAGCACGGCCAGGGCCTCGCTGGGCCTGGCATTGACGAGATCCTGCAGTTTCATGGCCGTGTCCTGCTCCCGGCCGCGCAATGGACGATCTCCATGGGACGAGGAACGACGGTGGAGTTCCTCATTGCTGATCTCCGCCTGATCTGAAAAAGAAAAGGCCCGCTGAGCTTGCGTCCAGCGGGCCTTTGTAAACATCCCGGCAGCGTCCTACTTTCCCACTGCCTCACAGCAGCAGTATCATCGGCCTTGGAGGGCTTAACTTCCGTGTTCGGGATGGGAACGGGTGTGACCCCTCCGGTATGGCCACCGGGAACTCTCAGAATTGATTCATTGAGTCATTGCTGATTTGACGATCGAAGAAAGCTTCCGCTTGTTCAGCTTCGTCAAATCCAGCAACCGGCAATGATCCATTCGCCGATTCTCAAAGACCATGTCTATCAGGAGCAAAGTATTGTTAAGCCGCACGGCCGATTAGTACTGGTTAGCTTCAGGCCTTACGGCCCTTCCACACCCAGCCTATCAAACTCGTCGTCTACGAGTGGCCTTCAGGGGGCTTGCGCCCCGGGAGATCTTATCTTGAGGCAGGCTTCCCGCTTAGATGCTTTCAGCGGTTATCCCCACCGGACATAGCTACCCGGCACTGCCGCTGGCGCGACAACCGGCACACTAGAGGTCCGTCCTTCTCAGTCCTCTCGTACTAGAGAAAGCCCCTCTCAAATCTCCTCCGCCCACAACAGATAGGGACCGAACTGTCTCACGACGTTCTGAACCCAACTCTCGTACCGCTTTAACGGGCGAACAGCCCGACCCTTGGGACCGGCTTCAGCCCCAGGATGCGATGAGTCGACATCGAGGTGCCAAACCTCCCCGTCGATGTGAACTCTTGGGGGAGATCAGCCTGTTATCCCCGGCGTACCTTTTATCCGTTGAGCGATGGCCCTTCCACGCAGAACCACCGGATCACTAAGCCCGACTTTCGTCTCTGCTCGACCTGTCAGTCTCGCAGTCAAGCTCCCTTCTGCCTTTACACTCGACGGCTGATTACCGACCAGCCTGAGGGAACCTTTGGGCGCCTCCGTTACTATTTGGGAGGCGACCGCCCCAGTCAAACTACCCACCAGACACTGTCCCCGTCCTGGATGACAGGACCGGGTTAGAATGTCAGAAAAGTCAGGGTGGTATTTCAAGGTCGGCTCCACGGAACCTAGCGGCCCCGCTTCGCAGCCTCCCACCTATCCTACACAGACTCGTCCAACACCCAATGTCAAGTTGTAGTAAAGGTGCACAGGGTCTTTCCGTCTAGTTGCGGGCACCCGGCTTCTTCACCGGAACAACAAATTCGCTGAGTCACTCCCCGAGACAGCGCTCCAGTCGTTACGCCATTCATGCAGGTCGGAACTTACCCGACAAGGAATTTCGCTACCTTAGGACCGTTATAGTT
>NZ_CEFZDU010000007.1:0-95364 GCF_979578155.1 Candidatus Nitrospira neuquenensis
GGCCCCAAGCATAGCGCAAGAGGGATCAGTTACCCACACAAATTCCTGAAGAGCCAATTTTACAGAGCGGTTGGGAAGGGCGTGGAGGCCGGATGGTCAGGCGATCAGGGCATGGACGATGCGTTTCAGGTGGGAGAGGCTGATGGGCTTCTCAAGCAGCTCGACGACGCGCAGACGGCTGGCCTCGGCCCGCAGGGCGGCGTCGTTGTCGGAGCTGACGAGGATGATGGACACGGAGGGGCTGTAGGCCCGCAGGATGCGGACGAGGTCCCAGCCGGTCACCTCCAGCCCGTGCACGGGGGGAAGGTTCAGGTCGAGGATCGCCACGTCGAACCGCCGATCCTTGACCTTGCGCAACGCCTCCCAGGCATCGGCCGCCGCCTCGACGTCCGACCCCGCCGCGAGCAGCGCCGACCGGACCCCCTCGCGGCTGTGCAGGTCGTCGTCGACGACGAGGATCCGCTTCCGCACGACAGGGGTGTCCCCGCCGGCTTGAAGCGTCGGGCTACGGATTTCTTTCAAGGAGCGGGCGAGCCGCTGCAGTGTCTCTTTCATGGCTCAGGAGAGACAAGCAGGGTCCGTGCCACTGAAGCGGGTTCGAGCCGGCGCGCGGATGTGTCGGCGCTGCCTTGGGTTTTGACGGGGTGTTCTCCGGTGCCTACAGAGGCCGAGGTTCAACCGGGGCTGGCGTTCCTCCAACGTTTACAGGGTCGGCGAGCAGGCAGCGGCTCTGGCCCGTGCCTCCTTCAAGGGGCGCCGCCGGGCAGCTCGCCGGCCAGGACGCCCGCCTTCTCGGCCAGATTGAGCGCACGGGGAAAGTCCTTCTCGGAGAGGGCCACCCTGGCTCGGGAGAGGAAGGTGCGGATCGTCCCCAGCAGCTCGCGGTCCGACGGGGCCAGGCTCGCCGCGTCGAGGCCGGCGATGCGCTCTTCCACCCGGGCGATGCGCGTGTGCGCCTCCCGCATCAGCCGCTGCGCTTCGTCCCCCCTGACCTGGGGGGTGAGCGCTGGCGGGGGGATGCGCTTCTTCGCCGGCCGGTCCTTCGCCGCCGGCGCCTGCGGCGCGGATGCCGGAGCGGGCTGGGCCGCGGGTCCGGCAGCAGGCGGTCGCGGGGCGACGGGCTTGTCCTCGGCGCAACCGCCGGCCAACAGGGTGAGGGCGAGGAGCCGGGCAAGGGGGCGCATCGGGACCTTTCTTCCTCGCGTCGCGGCGGGGCTATCGGAGGGGGAGCCGGATGGTCATCGTGGTCCCCCGTCCGACCTCGGAACGGACGTCGATCGTACCATCGTGCAACTGGATGATGCGATAGACCATGGACAGGCCGATCCCGCTTCCCCCCGGCTTCGTCGAATAGTAGAGGGTGAAGATCTTTTCCAGGTCCGCCTCGGGAATGCCGACGCCCTGGTCGGTGACGGTGATCCTCACGGCGTCCGCCCCGTCCCGGTCGGCCTCGATCGTGACCGTGCCCCCCTCGGGCATGGCCTGACAGGCGTTCTGGAGGATGTTCAGCAGGGCCTGCTGCAGCAGCTCCTCGTCCCCGGGCACGGGCGGCAGATCCGGGGCCACGCGCACGGAGAACGTGATGCCTGCCTTCTCCCATTCGGCGTGCAGCAGCGCGACCAGGCGGCGGAGCAGGGGGTCCGCCGCCAGCGGCTTGATCGTCAATTCCTGCGGGCGAACGAACTTGAGGAACCCCTGGACGACCCGGTCCAGCCGGCGGATCTCGCTCGCCAGGACGTCCAGGCTCTGGCGGACCGGGTCCGGCGCGGCTTGGAGCTGCTCGCGGAGGAGCTCAAGGTGGATCATCATCGCGTTCAGCGGGTTCTTGACCTCGTGGGCGACGCCGGAGGTGAGGCGGCCCAGGGCCGTCAGCTTGGCGGAATAGCTGATCAACGACTGGACGGTCTTGATGGATTCGAGGTCCTTGAAGAGCGCCATCACGCCCATCCCGCGCTGGGCGTCGGCGATGACGAAGACCGAGACGAGGAACTCCTTGGGGCCGTCCGCCGCCGTCACCGAGAGCGTGGCGTTGCGCATGCCGGTCTTGAGCGCGAAGGCCCGGTCCAGCATCGGCAGAAGCTGGTGGTCTTCCGGGAGCACGGCCGCCAGCGGCTGGCCGAGCGCCCGCTCCAACGGCCGTCCCAGGATCGGCTCCGCGGCCCTGTTATAGAAGAGGATGAGGCGCTGCTGGTTGCACAGGAGCAGCCCGTCCTCCAACTGGTCCACCACCTGCTGCAGGGGGGCCTGTGCGCCCATCTGCGTCAGTCGGTCGGAGTGCAGCTCCTGGCCGAGGAGCTGGAGCTGCGCGGCCAACTCGCCGACCTCGTCGCCCCGCACCAGGTCTTCGCTGAGCGCGAACTCGCCGCGGCGCAAGCGGCCCATCTCCTGCGTCAACCGGCGGATCGGCTTCAAGGCGAGGTGCGCCAGCCCCATGGCGACGAGCCAGGCCAGCGGCAGGGTCAGGCCGGCGATCGCCAGGCTGCGCGTCAGCGACGCGTTCAGCTCGCGCCGCAGGAGGCCCGTGGCGAGCCCCAGGCGGACGGAGCCGAAGGGCGCCCCGTTCAGGCTCAGGGGCAGGGCGGTCTCGTAGAGCCGGCCGGGCTCGTAGAGGGCGCGCACGCGCTGCCAGGGGGTGAGGTCGAGGAGACCGTCGAGCCTCGGCCGCTCCGGCGCGACCGAGCCCTCCTTCTCGCGCTCGCTGTGGAGCAGCACCGTGCCCGCGCGGTCCGCGACCAGCGCATAGACGAGGTGGGGAGAGTAACCGATGCTGGCCTCGAGAAGGTTCCGGAGCTCCGCGTCCTTGCGCAGGGCGTGGCCGGGGTCGGCTGACCCGCCGCGGGCGAGGACGTGGCCGGTCTGGGCGTAGAGCTGCTTGGCGACCAGCTCCGCCTGCTGGAGCGCGTCCTGCACGACGACGCGGGTGAGGTGGAAGACGTGCAGGATCGAGGTCGCGGCCACCAGCATCACGGTCAGGAGCGTGATGGCCAGGGTTTCTCTGGCTCTAAGACCGAGGCGCATCCCCGCCGCCGTAGCGATGGAGTTTGTTGTGGAGGGTCTTGAGGCTGATGCCGAGGATCTCGGCGGCTCTGGTCTTGTTGTGGCGGGTGGAGGCGAGCGTCCGGAGGATGAGTTGCTTCTCCGCCTCCTCGACCGTCGTGCCCACCGGCAGGGCGAGGACGTCGCCGGAGGGCCGCTCGGGCTCCCGCGCCGCCGGCAGCGTCAGGTGCCGCGCGGCGAGCGCCCCGTCCTCGCAGGCGATGGCGCCCCGCTCGATGACGTTGCGCAGCTCGCGGACGTTGCCCGGCCAGCCGTGGTCCCTGAGCAGGGCGAGCGCCTCCTCCTCGGCCCCCGCGATCCGCTTGCCGTACTTCACGTTGAGCTCCTCCAGAAAGGCCCGGACGAGGAGCGGGATGTCCTCCTTCCGCTCGCGCAGGGGCGGCAGGGTCAGGGTGAAGACGTTGAGCCGGTAGAACAGGTCCTCCCGGAAGGCGCCCTCGCGCAGCGCCTTCTCCGGGTCCTTGTTCGTGGCCGCGACCACCCGCGCGTCCACCTTGAACTCCGTCTTCCCGCCCAGGCGGCGAACCGTGCCGTCCTGGATGATCCGCAGGAACTTGGCCTGGGTGCCCGGGCTCATCTCGGCGATCTCGTCCAGGAAGATCGTGCCGGTGTGGGCCAGCTCGAAGCAGCCGGCGCGCCGGTCCAGCGCGCCGGTGAAGGCGCCCCGTTCGTGGCCGAAGATCTCGCTCTCCAGGAGCGTCTCGGGGATCGCCGAGCAGTTGATCGCGACGAAGGGCCCCTGGGCCCGGGGAGACAGGTCATGCAGCGTCCGGGCGACGAGCTCCTTGCCGGTGCCGCTCTCGCCGAGGATCAGGACGGGGGCCGGCGTCGGGGCGGCCAGCTCGATGAGCCGGTAGAGCTCCTTCATGGGCCGGCTCGTGCCGACCAGCCGGCCCAGGCCCCACAGCTCCTTCACCCGCCGGCGCAGGAGGGCGACCTCGCGGAGCGCCTCGCCCTTCTCCACCGCCTTCTCGACGAGCACCTTGAGGCGGGCCGTGTCGAGCGGCTTCGTCAGGTAGTCGTAGGCGCCCTGCTTCATGGCCGCGACGGCCGTATCGATCGTGCCCTGGCCGGTGAGGATGATGACGCTGGAGAAGGCGAGCTCCTCCTGCAGGGCGGCGAGCAGGCCCAGCCCGTCCAGCCGGGGCATCACCAAGTCGGTGATCACGACCGACGGACGGACCGCGAGCGCCCGCTCCAGCGCCTCCTGCCCGTCCGCCGCCTCCTCGACCTCGTAGCCCCAGCCGGCCAGGAGGGTCGCTAGCCCCTTGCGCGAGGCGGCCTGGTCCTCCGCCACCAGGATGCGATGTGCCATAGATGAGCCTGCGCTCCGCGGGGAATCGTAAGGCCGAAGCCTACTCCTCCCGCCTCGCAAAAGGCAATCCGCGGCGCGCGCGCGTCTTGACGGGATCGGGCGAGTATGCTCTCCTGTGCCACGTGGAGGGGGAACAGGGAGGCAGCCGAACGATGCCGACGACGACGCAACTGGTGATCAGGGAAGTCAGCAAGCCCGGCGTGCTCGCGCAGGTCGCCGCGATCCTGGCCGAGGCCGGGGTCAACATCAAGGCCTTTTCGGCGCCGGAGGTGTCCGGGCACGGCAACCTCCGGATCATCGTGGCCGACCTGGAGCGGGCCAGGACCGCGCTCAAGTCCGCCAGGGTGCGATTTCGGGAGGAGCCGGCGCTGATCCTGAGCCTGCACAACCGGCCCGGGGCCCTGAGTGAGGTCGTGGACCACCTCAAGCGGGCCAGGATCAACATCAAGTGCGGCTACTGCACACCCTCCCGGGAGGGGAAGCGGGCCATCGTCGTGCTGACCGTCTCGAACACCCAACGGGCGTTGGATCTGCTGCGGGGCGAATCCCTGGATGAATTTTGAGCGCCGCCTCGGGCTCTGCGCGGCCCTCGCCCTCTGGGCCGCCGCCGCCCTGCTGACCGCCTGCTCCGGCTCGCCCCGGCGCGGCGAGTATCCCCTCGGCTACATGGAGCGGGGCACGGCTTCCTGGTACGGCCCCGGGTTTCACGGCAAGCGGACCGCCAACGGCGAGCGCTTCGACATGCATGGGCTCACCGCCGCCCATCGCACCCTCCCCATGGGGTCCGTCGTCCAGGTGCGATCCTTGAGCACGGGCCGGGCGGTGACCGTCCGGATCAACGACCGGGGCCCCTTCGCCCGGGGACGGATCCTTGACCTTTCTCACGAGGCGGCGAAGAGCCTCGGCATGACCGGGCCGGGGACCGACCAGGTCGAGTTGCGGGTGGTGGGCTATGAAGGCCGACCCGGGGCGCTGGGCTACCTGCGGGTCCAGGTCGCCTCCTTCGCGGACGAGGAAAACGCCAGGACGCTCGCCGGCCGGTTGCGCGGGCAGTACCCCGACGTGCGAATCCAGACCGTGGAGCTGCCCTCCGGCCGGCGCTATCGGGTCCTGGTCGGGCAGTTCGCCGCCGAGAGCCGGGCCCAGGCCGTGGCGGACCGGATCGGAGCTCAATTCGACGTAGAGCCACTGGTTCTCCGAGACGACACGTGAGATGATTTATCGCAAGTGGTTGATAGCGTTGAGAAATTATGCCGGCCTGTTGCCCGGTGACTTCCCCCTGTGGTAAAGAAAGAGCCTCATGGATGACGGTGGCCCGATAGGTTTCTATCTGCCAGCCGCGCTGCACCGCTTCCGTCCGCTTCGGCCGTCCGGGATCGCCGGAGGCCCGGGGGGCCCGGCGAGCCGACCGTTCCCTGCCCCTTCCACCCACTGCTGATTCACGCCCATGGACCTCCTGGTACTGGCGTTCCTGATCTTTTTGTCGGCCGTCATCTCGGCCGGGGAGATCGGGTTTTTCTCCGTGAACGAAACGAGGCTCCGGGCCCTGGCCGACGCGGGGAGCCGGCGCGCCGCCCTGGCGCTCCACCTGCGCGGCAACCCGCAGCGGCTCCTGTCCACGATCATGATCGCGGACAACCTGGTCAACATCGGGGCCGCCTCCTTCGCGACGATCCTGACCATCCGGGTCTTCGGGTCGGAAGCCGTCGCGATCGCGACCGGCGTGCTCACCTTCATGATGCTCGTGTTCAGCGACATCGTGCCGAAGACGCTGGCTGCCCAGCACTCGGTCTCGGTCGTGCTCGCCATGGCCTACCCCCTCTACTGGATCGAGATCCTGCTCAAGCCGGTGCTGCTGATCCTCGAGCCGGCGATCGACAAGATCACCGGGGGCAAGGGCCTGACCGTGCCCTTCGTGACGGAGGAGGAGCTCAAGATCATGCTCGACGTCGGGGGCAAGGCCGGGGTGATCGAGACCGAAGAGGTCAAGATGATCAAAAACGTCTTCCAGCTCAACGACATCACGGCGGAAGACGCGATGACGCCCAGGATCTACATGTTCACGCTCGACGGCAACCTGCGGCTCAAGGAGGCCCAGGAAGCGCTCTTCACGTCCAAGTATTCGCGCATCCCCGTCTACGAGGGCACCCAGGACAACGTCACGGGGATCCTCTACAAGACCAGGGCGCTCATGGAGCTGGCCCAGGGGCGTTGCGACCAGCGGCTCAAGGAGATCGCTAACCCGCCGCTCTTCGTCCCGCGCAGCAAGCCGGCCGACGACCTGATGAAGCAGTTTCAACTCGAGAAGCGCCACATGGCGGTCGTGGTGAACGAGTTCGGGGGGATCATGGGGCTCGTCACCCTGGAGGACCTGCTGGAGGAGGTCGTCGGGGAAATCATGGACGAGACCGACATCACCGAGGAGCTGATCAAGCGCATCGGCAAAAATCAGATCCTCGTTCACGGCCGGACCGAGGTGCGGAAGATCAACGAGTTCCTCAAGGTCAACCTGGGCGACGATGCGAACACGATCAGCGGGCTGATCCAGGAGGAGCTGGGCCGGATCCCTGTCGTCGGGGAGGAAGTCCGCATCGGGGTCTGCCGGCTCATCGTCCACGAGGCCGACCCCAAGTCCATCAAGAGCGTGCAGATCGTCAAGGAGGAGAAAGCCGGGACGCCGGCCGATTCCATCGCCGTCGGCTCGTCCCGCTGACCCCGCCGCAGGTTCCCCCGCGTCACGCCCGTCCGATCAGCTCCGCGAAGGCGGCCTCGTCGAGGACCGTCACGCCGAGGCGCTGCGCCTCCTTGAGCTTCGAGCCGGGGTCCGCGCCGGCGACCACGTAGTGGGTCTTCTTGCTCACGCTGGAGGCGACCCGGCCGCCGCGTTCCTCGACCAGCCGCGCGGCCTCGTCCCTGGTGAGGCGGGCGAGGCCGCCGGTGAAGACGAAGATCTTCCCCTCCAACGGACGGGGGCCCCCGCCCGTTCCCGGCCCCGTGACCGTCAGGCCCAGCTCCAAGAGCCGGGCGATGACCCGCCGGTTCCGTTCCTCGCGGAAGTAGGACTCGAGGCTGCCGGCGATCTCCGGGCCGATCTCGTGGACCGCCTCCAGCGCCGCCCGATCGGCCGCCATGATCGCCTCCAGCGTCCCGAACCGCCGCGCCAGCACCTTGGCGATGTGCTCGCCGACCTGCCGGATCCCCAGGCCCACCAGGAACCGCTCCAAGGTCGTCTTCTTGCTGCGCTCGATCGCCGCCATCAGAAGGCTCGCCGACTTCTCGGCGAAGCCGTCGAGGCCCAGGACCTGCTCCTTCGTCAGGGCGTAGAGGTCCGAGAGGTCCTTCACGAGGCCGCGGTCCACGAGCTGGGCGACGGTCTTGCGCCCCAATCCGTCGATGTTCAGCGCGTGCTTGGAGGCCAGGTGCTCCAGCGCGCCCTTGATCTGCGCCGGGCAGACGGCTTGGCCCGTGCAGTAGAAGTAGGCTCCCTCGCGCGCGACGGCCGAGCCGCAGACGGGGCAACGCTCTGGGACCCGGACCGGCTCCGCCCGCCGCTCGCCGGGGACGGGCACGCGCTCGGCGATGGCCGGGATCACGTCGCCGGCCCGCTCGACCTTGACCCGGTCGCCGACGCGGATATCCTTGCGCGCCACCTCGTCCGCGTTGTGCAGCGTGGCCCGGCTGATCGTGACCCCGCCGACCTCGACGGGCGTGAGCAGGGCCAGCGGCGTCAGGGTGCCGGTGCGGCCGACGGAGAACACGATGTCCTGGACCTGCGTGATCTCCTTGCGCGGGGTGAACTTGAAGGCGACGGCCCAGCGCGGGCTGCGGGATTTGGTGCCGAGTGCGGCCTGCCAGTCGGCCCGGTCCACCTTGACGACGACCCCGTCGATCTCGAAGGGCAGCGCGTCACGGCGGGCTTCCATGTCCGCGTGGAAGGCGAGGACCTCCTCGATCGAGGCACAGCGGGCCCGCTGCGTCGGCGCGGGCAGTCCCCACCGGGCCAGGGCCTCCAGCTCCTCCCAGTGCGTGGGCGGCGGCGGGCCGGACAGCCCCATGATCTCGTAGCAGGTCAGGACCAGGGGGCGCTCGGCCGTGATCCGCGAATCGAGCTGGCGGAGCGAGCCCGCCGCGGCGTTGCGGGGGTTGGCGAAGGCCTCGTCGCCGCGCTCGGTCATCCGTCGGTTCAAGGCCTGGAAGTCCGCCAGGCGCATGTAGACCTCCCCGCGCACGACCAGGCGGTCCGGCGGCCGCTCGTTCCCGCGGAGCGTCAGCGGCAGCGCCTTGATCGTCCGCAGGTTGACCGTGACGTCCTCGCCGGTGACGCCGTCGCCGCGGGTGGCGCCCCGGACGAACCGCCCCCGCTCGTAGAGGAGCTCCACGGACAGGCCGTCGTACTTGGGCTCGGCGGTGTAGGCGACCGCCGCGACGCCGAGCTCGCGCTTCATCCGCCGGTCGAAGGCGCGGACCTCCTCCGGGTCGAGGATCGAGTCGAGGCTGAGCATGGGCCGCTCGTGCGGCACCTTGGCGAGCTCGTCGAGCGGCGGCGCGCCGACCCGCTGCGTCGGCGAGTCCGGCGTGACCAGGTCGGGGTGCGCGGCCTCCAGGTCCGACAGCTCCCGGAAGAGCCTGTCGTACTCCGAGTCGGCGATCTCCGGCCGGTCCTTCACGTAGTAGAGGTAGTCGTGCCGGCGGATCTCGGTCCGCAGGGCCTCGATCCGCTCCCGGGCCTCCTCGCGGGATCGATGTGGGCTTGGCGTGGACATGGGGTGTACGGCGTCGTCGGCGATCAGCGGTCGGTGATCGGGTTCCGGAAGAGGACGGTTCCTCGCGTCACCCTGACGACCGACGACGAGCGGTCCTCATTCCCGGAGATAGCGTGCCGCATAGCTTCGGATTTCGCGGCCGTTCAGCACATGGAACCGGCGCAGCCGGTCCACGGTCTGGCCGGAGAAGCGGCCGAGGGGGATCGGCACGAGGCGTCGGCCGAACCGGCGCGCGATCCGACGCCACTCGGCGCGCGGCGGCACGGGGGTGACCAGGACGATGTGTCGGTCCTGCGAATGGAGCGCCGCGCCGGCGATCAGGCGCGCTTCGAGCGTGCGCGCGAAGTCGAGGCTCGGGTCCCGCCAGATGTCGGGGATGAGGCGGGGGGGAAAGAGAAAGAGCGCCCCGCCGTACGAGGATTGCGCGATGCCCGGCCCGACGAGCTGGTCGAGAAAGGGGGTGGCGTAGAAGCAGAGCGTGGACTCCTCGTCATGCTCCGCGTACCAGGTGGCCTGCCAAGTGTACCGTTGCGGGTCCGCCGGCGTGTCGAAAAGAAAGACGACGGCCTCCACCCGGCCCCTCGCCGGAGGCAGCTCCTTCACGTGGAGCTCCAGCCGACTTCGGGGGTCTGCGCGGTCGTCCGCAGACGGCTTGGGTCTCGAAGATGCGAGAGAGCGTCTCAGCGTTTCACGCAGATCAATGCCATCCTTCAAGGATGAAATGAACTTTTCCGTCCGGGCGAGGTCTGCGCCGAGGAGTGCCTGGGCCTGCTCGCGGACGTGTCGGGTGAAGCTCTCGATGCGTCGGTCCTCCGGGGGCCAGGAGCACTGCTGGAAGGGATTCCATTGGAGCCCCCAGCGGCGGCTCCTGGTCCTGGGGGGAGTCGGCACGAGGGGCAGCGAGCGCCACGTGAGCGGTGGGCCCTGGAGCCGGTTCTTGGCCTCGACGACCTCGCCGCCGGGCAGCTCGATCCTCCCGATGCCCGCCGACAGGGTCAGCTCCGGCCGGTCGTCCGGCTGGAAGGCATAGCGTTTGGCGGTCTCCAGGAGCGTGACGGCGAATTCATCGCCCGCCATCTGCTTGGCGGCGAGGACGAGGCTGTAGAGGTCCGGCGTGAGCCGGCGGTTCAGCAGGGCGAGGTTCCTCACGTACTGCAGGTATCGCTGGAGCAGGGGCGGGGTCACCCAATTCGGGGCCGATCGCGCCTCCGCCTCTCTCCGGCTCAGCCAGAGGGCCCTGGCCTCCAGCAGCAACTCCTTGATGCCGTCCACCGAGAGGTGCCGGTCGGAGCGGACCTCGGCCCGGCGGCGCTCGTAGAGCTCCGTGATGAAGGGCAGCTCGCCGAGGACGAAATAGAGCGTGCCGGGGGAGACGGGGTGGACCGACGGCCGGCCGACCGGCCGCTCGGGCGGCTCGTAGGCCCGGCGCTCGCGATAGGCCTCGCGAAGCCAGGGCCAGTCCGCGAGCGGGCAGAGGTAGAGGATGGATTCGTACTCCAGCTCCAGCTCATGGAGCCGGAAAGCCGTCCAGGCGATGCGCGCCGCCTGCTGACCGTCCGGGGCCGGGGGGGGCAGGGCGGGGACCATGGCGGCGGCAAAGGCGGCGGGCGATACGCGCTTGAGCGCGTAGGGGTCCGGCGCGGCGAGGGGGGCCGGCTCGAAGACCCGCACCTCGCGGTCCACGTAGGCGCGCGCGATCCCCTCTCCCATGGCCACGCGGATTCCCATGATGACGGCCTGGCAGGGGTCCACGGGCGCGAAGCTCACGACCGGCGCGCCGTCCCGGTCCGGCTCGGGAATCGTGACCAGGCTGATCGCCGGCAGGCGCGCCACCGCCGCCTCCAGCTCCTGCTCGAGGGAGGGGGGCAACGGCAGGGCCAGGCAGTCGCAGGGTCGGCCGATCAGGGCCTCGCGGACTTCCTGCGCCACGTCGCCGCTGCCGTGCAGGATCGGGAGGACCCGAATGCGGGGCGAGAGGGTGAAGACGGCGTCGGCGGCGGATGTCATGGGGTGTGAGTCGGTCGGTCCTCAGTACGCTCGCGCGGTCGGTCGGCCCGACCGCCGCGACCCGCGTGCCTTGCGCGCGGGTCACCGGTCCGGGTGCAGCGGGTCGTCGCCCTCGAAGAAAAAGTCGCCCAGGCCCCGCGGCAGGGGCTGGGCGCCGAGCGCCCGCTTGCGCCGGCGGGCCAGCCCCTCCAGGTCGAGCGCCTCCTCGCCGAGCACCTTGATCAGCGCCTCCCGCCAGGCCTCGTCCTTGGCCAGGGGATGGGCCGGGTCCTGGGCGAGCCGCTTGAGCGCGTACTGCAGGAGGTGGATGCCGTCGCGCACGGAGAACTCCAGGGCGAGCTGATGGGCCTCCTGCAGGAAGTCCACCGTCAAGGCCAGCAGGTCCGCCGGCGCGAAGGGCAGGTGGTAGCGGAGGATCGCCAGCTCGTCGGCCCGGTTCGGGAAGCCGAGCGACAGCGTCGGCTGGAGCCGGGACAGGATGTAGTCGGGCACCTCGTAGGTCGAGGCGTCCTCGTTCATCGTGACGGCGCACCGGAAGTCCGGGTGGGCCTTGACCTGGACCCCGGCGACGACGGACTCGACGAAGCGCCGGTGGTCCAGGAGCGGGGCGAGCGACGCCCAGCTCTTCTCGTTCATCCGGTTCCCCTCGTCGAGGAGGCAGATGCCGCCGGCCAGCATCGCCGACACGAGGGGGGAGGCGTGGTAGGTGATCGCCCCGGACTCGGCCAGCACCGGGGTGATCAGCAGGTCCTCGGGCCTCGTGTCCGCGGTGCACTGGTAGATGTAGAGCGGCTGCTTGCGCTCGCGGGCCGCGGCCATCGCCAGGGTGGTCTTGCCGATGCCGGGGGGGCCCGTGACCCGGGGGGAGAGGGGCAGGTCCCGCTCGTCCACCACCAGCCAGCAGGCGAGGAGCTGCGTGAGGGACTCCCGCGCCCCGATCCACTCCTGGTCGGACTCGACCGGGTGGGACAGGTGCAGGGTGACGCCGTCGACCTTGACGTTGCGGTTGGAGCGGGAAATCGGTCGCTCTCCCAATCTGTGCCGGGGACGCCGCCGGCCGCATCCGCAGCGGGCCGTCGACGCAGAAACCCTAACACAGCCGGGGGGAGGGGGTCAAACCGACGGGAGGGCCGTTCGGCGCGCCCCCGGCCCTCTTTCGCTTTGACTTTCGTCCGGTCGGGCTCTATCCTGAGGACGACTCGCTGGCGCGACCGCTCGCGGCGTCCCGTCCTGTCGGACGCGAGGGTCCGTCGGGCCGGTGTCCACCGACACAGAGGAGGCGAGACCGATGATCCGAAGCGTCAACAGGCTCCATCTCGTGGCGGCCTGCCTGGCCGGAGCCGTCTTGTCCGGCTGCGTGATGCAGGAGAAATACGAGGCGGAAAAGACGCGGGCCCTCAATTTCCAGCGGCTCCTGGCCCAGGAGGAGAAGCGGACGGGCGAGATGGAGGTGGAGCTCAAGCGCCTCAAGAAGGAGACGGCCGATCTGGAGTCGAAGAACAAGGAGCTATCCGCGCAGCTCCAGGCGGTGCGCGAACAGTTGGCCCGCGTCCAGGAGGAAGCGGCGCTGTTGCGCGAGGCCGCGGCCCAGCGCGAGCGGGAGCGCGAGGAGGCCCCCGCCCCCGTCGCTCGGAAGCAGCCCAAGAAGTCCGTGAAGCCGGATCGTACCCTGATCCCCGCCCCCGAGATGCCGGGCCTGACCGACCAACCGGAGCCGCTGCTGGCCCCGCCACCGACGGAGGCGGCGAGGACGGAGCGCGGCGCGCCCGTGTACCATGAGGTGCGGCCGGGCGAGACCCTCTTTCGGATCGGCCGGCTCTACGGGGTCGGGGTGGACAAGATCAAGCAGTGGAACCACCTCTCGGACGACCTGATCGAGGTGGGGCAGCGGCTGGTGGTGGGCTATCAATAAGGACGGTCTCGCGTGACCGGTCGCAGGACGGATGGGCAAGGCGACCTATTCACTGAGCTTCGAGGAGTTCCGCGCGCTCGCGTCGCAGGGCAACCTGATCCCGCTCTATCGCGAGATCATGGCCGACCTCGAGACGCCGGTCTCGGCGTTCCGCAAGATCGACCATGGGCCCTCCGCCTACCTGCTGGAAAGCGTCGAGGGCGGGGAGAGCTGGGCGCGGTACTCGTTCCTCGGCAGCGGCGCGCCGCTGACGATCCACGAGGAGGGGGGCGCGCTCATCGTCACGTCCGGCGGCCGGAAGCGGCGGACGGTCTTGAAGGCCGGGCCCGGCGACGACCCCCTGACGCAGATCGAGCGCCTGATGGCCGCCTACCGGCCCGTGGCGGTGCCCGGACTGCCGCGGTTCGTCGGGGGCGCGGTCGGCTACCTCGCCTACGACGTCGTCCGGCACTTTGAAGACCTGCCCGCGCGCCGCAAGGACGGCCTGGGCCTTCCCGAGCTCGCCTTCCTGCTCACCGAAACCCTCCTGATCTTCGACACCGTCGCGCAGAAGATCAAGGTCGTGGCCAACGCCCACCTGCGGTCCGACCGGAAGGCGGACGTGGCCGAAGCCTATGCCGAAGCGACCGGCCGGATCGAGCGCATGATCGCCCGCCTGCGCCGCCCGCTGCGCCCGCACCGGGCCCGGGGGCGGCGGACGACGCCGGCCTTCGCCTCCAACATGAGCCGGTCCGACTTCGAGAAGATGGTGATGCGGACGAAGGAGTACATCCGTGCGGGCGACATCGTCCAGGCGGTGGTCTCCCAGCGGTGGGAGGCGCGCATCCAGGCCCCGCCCTTCGAGATCTACCGGGCCCTGCGGGTGATCAACCCCTCGCCCTACATGTATTATCTCAGGGTGGCGGGCGTGGAGCTGGTCGGATCCTCGCCCGAGACGCTGGTCCGGTGCGAGGACGGCCGCGTGTCCGTCCGGCCGATCGCCGGCACGAGGCGGCGCGGGGCGACGGAAGACCAGGACCGCGCGCTGGAGCGGGAGCTGCTGGCCGACGAGAAGGAACGGGCCGAGCACGTGATGCTCGTGGACCTCGGCCGCAACGACGTCGGGCGCATCGCCAAGACCGGCACGGTCCGGGTGGACCGCCTGATGGAAGTCGAGCGCTACTCCCACGTCATGCACATCGTGTCCCAGGTGCACGGCGACCTCGCCCCCGGCCGGTCGGCCTACGACGTCATGCGGGCCTGCTTCCCCGCGGGCACGGTGTCCGGCGCGCCCAAGATCCGGGCGATGGAGATCATCGAGGAGCTGGAGCCCACGCGGCGGGGCCCCTACGCCGGGGCGGTCGGCTACTTCAGCTTCTCGGGCAACCTGGACACCTGCATCAATATCCGGACCATCGTCATCAAGGGCCGGCAGGCCTACATCCAGGCGGGGGCGGGGATCGTCGCCGACTCCGAGCCGGAACGCGAGTACGAGGAAACCTGCAACAAGGCACGGGCCATGATGCGGGCCATCGAGCTCGCGGAGCGTGGCCTGGAGTGAGACCGGGCGGTCGGCCCTCGGCCGTCGGCATTCCGCACACGGCCGAATGCCGGGGGGCCGAGGGTGGCAGCCGAACGCTGACGGCCGAGGGCGTCTTTATGCTGTTGATGATCGACAACTACGACTCCTTCACCTACAACCTCGTCCAGTATCTGGGCGAGCTGGGGGAGGAGGTCCGGGTCTACCGGAACGACCGGATCACGGTCGAGCAGATCGAGGAGCTCGGGCCGCGCCGGCTCGTGATCTCCCCGGGCCCCTGCACCCCGCGGGAAGCGGGCGTCTCGGTCGAGGCCATCCGGCGCTTCGCCGGCCGGATTCCGCTGCTCGGCGTCTGCCTGGGCCATCAGTCGCTCGCCGTCGCTTTCGGCGGCGAGGTCGTCCGGGCGGACCGGCTGATGCACGGCAAGACCTCCATGATCCACCATGACGGCAAGACCCTCTTCCACGGGCTGCCGAACCCCTTCGAGGCCACCCGCTACCATTCGCTCCTGGTGCGCCGCGACAACCTGCCGGACTGTCTGGAGGTGACGGCCGAGACGGCGGAGGGCGAGATCATGGGCCTGCGCCACCGCAGCCTGGGCGTGGAGGGCGTCCAGTTCCACCCGGAGTCCATCCTCACCCGCGTCGGCATGGACCTGCTCAGGAATTTCCTGAAACTGTAATTGTCGGAGCGGTCCGCGGTCGGTTTCCGTGGGGACCCTCCTGGAACGGAAGGCCGACCGCCGAGACCGAGGACTTTCTTCCATGATCAAGGACGCCATCGCCAAGCTGGCCGACCGCACGGACCTCTCGGAGAAGGAGGCCGAGGAGGTCATGGCCGAGATCATGGAGGGCGCGGCCACGCCGGCCCAGATCGCGGCCTACCTGATGGGGCTGCGGATCAAGGGCGAGACGGTGGACGAGATCGCGGGCTCGGCCCTGGCCATGCGGGCGAAGGCGGTCCGGATCAGGGCGGCCGATCCCTTGATCGTGGACACCTGCGGCACCGGGGGTGACCGGGCCAACACCTTCAACATCTCGACGACCGCGGCCTTCGTGGTGGCGGGGAGCGGGCTCACGGTCGCCAAGCACGGGAACCGATCCGTCTCGTCCCGATCGGGCAGCGCCGACGTGCTCGCCGCGCTGGGGGTCCGGATCGAGCTGCCGCCGGAGCGCGTCGCCGACTGTCTGAACGAGGTGGGCATCGGCTTTCTCTTCGCCCCGCGGTTCCACGGCGCCATGCGCCATTGCGCCGCGCCGCGGCAGGAGATGGGCATCCGCACGCTGCTGAACCTCCTCGGCCCCCTGACCAACCCGGCCGGCGCGACGATCCAGGTGCTCGGCGTCTTCGCGCCGGACCTGACCGAGCTGATGGCCAAGGTCCTGGTCCGGCTCGGCGCGCGGCGCGGCTTCGTCGTGCACGGCCTGGACGGGCTGGACGAGATCACGCTGACCGACCGGACCCGCGTCTCCGAGGCCAAGGGTGGGGTCGTGTCCACCTACTACGTCGAGCCGGCGGATTTCGGGCTGGAGCGGGTCCGGCTGCGCGAGCTCACCGGAGGAGACGTGGAGGAGAACGCCCGCATCACGACGGACATCCTGCGGGGGCACCGGGGACCGAAACGCGACGTGGTGTGCATGAACGCGGCGCCGGCCCTGGTGGCGGGGGGACGGGCCGGGACCCTGCGCGAGGGGTTCGAGCTGGCGGGGCGGATCATTGACGGTGGGGCCGCGATGGAGAAGTTGGAGCGGCTCGTGGCGTTCACGAACCGGTAGCGAGGCGTACAAGGGACCCGTGATGCGTGAGAGGGCGCAAGCGGGGGAATGCAGGGCCGGCGCATGATCCTGGACCGGATCGTCGAACATAAAAAGGCCGAGGTCCGGCATAAGCGGAGCCGCGGCTACCTGGCCGAGCTCAAGGCCATGGCCTGCGACCGCCCGCCGCCGCTGCCCTTCGCGCTGGCCCTGGAGGCTTCCCGGACCGCGTCCGCCCCCGCCTTGATCGCGGAGGTCAAGAAGGCCTCGCCCAGCGTCGGGCTCATGAGGCCGGAGTTCGCCGAGCGCTTCGATCCGGTCGCGATCGCGGAGACCTACAGAGACCACGGCGCCACCGCCCTCTCGGTGCTCACCGACACGGACTTCTTCCGGGGGAGCCTGGACTACCTGCGGGCCGTGAAGGAGAAGGTCGGCCTGCCGACCCTGAACAAAGAGTTCATGGTCCACGAGGTGCAATTCCACGAGGCGCTGGCCTACGGGGCCGACGCGGTGTTGCTCATCGTCGCGGCGCTTGCACGGCGGCAGCTCACGGACTTTTTCGCGCTCGCCCGCGAGCTGGCGCTGGACGCGCTCGTCGAGGTGCACGACGAGCGGGAGCTGGACACCGTGCTGGAGTGGCTGCCCGAGGCCCGGCTGATCGGCATCAACAACCGCGACCTCAAGACCTTCTCGACGGACCTGGGCGTGACCTTCCGGCTGGCCAAGCGGATTCCGTCCGGCAAGGTCCTCGTGAGCGAGAGCGGCATCCACGAGCGGGACGACGTGCGGCGGCTGAGCGAAGCCGGCATCCACGCGATGCTCGTCGGCGAGGCCCTGGTGAAGGCTCCCGACATCGGCGCCAAGGTGCGGGAGCTGCTGGGGACGGACCGGCGGGGGGGCGCGGCGTGATCGTCGGCGTCGACCATATCCTCGTCGCGGTGGAGGACCTCGACCGCGCGAGGGAGGGCTATCGTCGGCTGGGGTTCGCGGTGGTGCCGGGCGGCGAGCATCCGGACGTCGGCACGCACAACGCGCTCGTGCCCCTCGCGGACGGGGCGTACCTGGAGCTCATCGCGGTCCGGAAACCGGAGCTGGCGCGGGAATTTCCCTTCGGCCGGCAGGTGCTGGAGGCGCTGGACGGGCCGAACCGCCTGGCGGGGTTCGCCCTCGAGAGCGACGACATGGCCGCCGACGTGGGGGCGGGCCGCGCGCGCGGGCTCGCGATCGCCAAGGCGCCCCCGGGCGGGCGCGTCCGGCCGGACGGCCGGCGGGTGTCCTGGCGGACGGCGCACCCGGAGCACCCGCGCATCCCCTTCCTCATCCAGGACGAGACGCCGCGCGAGCTGCGCGTGCCGCCGCCGACCGACGGACTCGGCCGCGCGGCCCGCGTCGCCTGGCTGGAGGTGGGCGCGGCGGACCTGCAGCCGACCATCACGGCCTACATGCAGTTGCTGGGCGAGCGGCCGGTGGACGGGAAGTTCGCGCTCACGCGCGGCGGGGTCCGCCTCTCCCAGAGCCTCGCCCAGGACGGGGTGCAGATGGTCGCGTTCTTCGCCGACGACCTGCCGGGGCTGGCCGACGCCTGGAAGGCGGCCGCCGTGCCCTTCTACGACGAGACGATCCGTGGCATCGGCCGCGTGCTGGTCCCGAGGGAGACGGGCGGCGCGCGGTTCAGTTTCTGCCAGCGGCCGGAGTAGCCGGCGCCGCGACGATGGAATCCTACACGCCCGGCCACAGCGAGGTCGCGATCCGCTACATGCGGCGGCGCCATGCGGCCCGCGACGCCGCCTTCCTCCTCCCGCGGCTCCGGCCCGGCATGAGTCTGCTGGACTGCGGCTGCGGGCCGGGCACGATCACCGTCGGCTTGGCGCGGGCCGTCGCCCCCGGCGCGGTGGTCGCCGTCGATCTCGAAGCAAGCCAGGTCGAGCTGGCGGCGAAAGCCGCCGCGGAGCTGGGGCTCGCCGGCATGACGGCCAGGACGGCCAGCGTGTACCGGCTGCCCTTCCCCGACGGCTCCTTCGACGTCGTGTTCTCGCACGCCCTCTTCGAGCACCTGAGCGAGCCGGCGGCCGCGCTCGAAGAGATCCGGCGCGTCCTGAAGCCGGGCGGGATCGCGGCCCTCGCGAGCCCCGACTGGTCGGGCAACCTCATGGCCCCGCGCGACCCCGACGCCGAGCGCGCGGTCGAGCTGTACAAGGCGGTCCAGGAGCGGAACGGCGGCAACCCCTATGTCGGCCGGGAGCTCCGGAGCCTGCTGGCGGACGCCGGGTTCACGGGGATTGCGCTGACCGCCCTCTACGACTGTTACGAGGACGTGCCGCTGGCCGCCGAGCTCCTGGCCGAGCGCATCGAGCAGGAGGTGGGCCGGCAGACGGTCGCCGGCCCCGGGTTCGGCCGGGCCGAGGTCGGCGACCTCTGTCGCGCGCTGAGACGGTGGGCCCGGCAGCCGGCCGTCCTCTTCGCCCAGGCCTTCGTCGAGGCGATCGGGTACAAGGCGCCGTGAACGCGACCAGGGTCAAGATCTGCGGGATCACGAACGAGGAGGACGCCCGGGCCGCGGTGGAGGCCGGGGCCGACGCGTTGGGGTTCGTCTTCTACCGGGAAAGCCTGCGCCGCGTGGAGCCGGCGGTGGTCGAACGCATCGTCGCCGGCCTGCCCCCCTTCGTCCTGCCGGTCGGGGTCTTCGTCAACGAGGAGGTGCAGCGGGTGCGCCGGGTGATGGACGACTGCGGGCTCGTCCTGGCGCAGCTCCACGGCGACGAGACCGCCGCCTACTGCGAGGCGCTCGGCCGGCCGGTCCTCCTGGCCGTCCGCCTGCGGAGCCGGGGCGACTTCCTGGCCCTGGCGGAATATCGGGGCCGCGCCCGGGTGCGGGGGTTCGTGGTGGATGCGCACGCCGACGGCGCCTACGGCGGGACGGGCCGGACGGCGGATTGGGACCTGGCGGCGGAGGCGGCCAAGGCGGCGCAGGTCCTCCTGGCCGGCGGACTCACCCCCGAGAACGTCGGCGAGGCGATCGCGCGCGTCGGGCCCTACGGAGTTGACGTGAGCAGCGGCGTCGAGAGCCGTCCCGGAAAAAAGGACCACGACAAGATTCGTGCGTTCATGACCGCCGTCCGGCTTGCCAGGCACGCGCCCTAGGGCTATACTGCCACGGTCAACGCTGCGTCCCTCCGGAGAGTCCATGTCGTCCTTGCCCGATGCCACCGGCCGGTTCGGCGCCTACGGGGGCCGCTACGTCCCCGAGACGCTCATGCCCGCGATCCTGGAGCTGGAGCAGGCCTACCGGGACGCCCGCCGGGACCGCCGCTTCCAGACCGAATTCAACGCCTACCTGGCCCGCTACGTCGGCCGGCCGACGCCGCTGTACTTCGCGGAGCGGCTCACCCGCCGTCTGGGCGGGGCGCGGATCTACCTCAAGCGCGAGGACCTCTGCCACACCGGCGCGCACAAGATCAACAACTCGATCGGCCAGGCGCTCCTGGCCCGCCGCATGCGCAAGACGCGCGTGATCGCCGAGACCGGCGCGGGCCAGCACGGCGTGGCCACGGCGACCGCCGCCGCCATGTTCGGCCTGGCCTGCGAGATCTACATGGGGACGGAGGACATGCAGCGCCAGGCGCTGAACGTCTTCCGTATGCGCCTGCTCGGCGCGACGGTCACGGGCGTGGACGCGGGGAGCCGGACGCTCAAGGACGCGATCAACGAGGCGATGCGCGACTGGACGACCAACGTCCGCACGACGAACTACATCCTCGGCTCCGTGCTCGGGCCCCATCCCTACCCGATGATGATCCGCGACTTCCAGTCTGTGATCGGGCGGGAGGCGCGCCGCCAGTGTCTCTCGGCCGAGGGCCGCCTGCCGGACTACCTCGTCGCCTGCGTCGGTGGCGGGAGCAACTCGATCGGGCTCTTCCACGCCTTCCTCGAGGACCGCCGCGTGCAGATGGTCGGCGTGGAGGCCGGGGGGCTCGGCGTCGCGAGCGGCAAGCACGCGGCCCGGTTCGCGGGCGGCCGGCCCGGCGTGCTGCACGGCACGATGACCTATCTCCTGCAGGACGGGGCCGGGCAGGTGAGCCTGACGCACTCCGTCTCGGCGGGCCTGGACTACGCGGCGGTCGGGCCGGAGCACAGTTACTACCACGACGAGGCGCGGATCCGGTACACCCACGCGACCGACGAGGAGGCGCTGGCCGCCTTCGACCTGCTCGCGCGCGAGGAGGGGATCATGCCCGCGCTGGAGAGCGCCCACGCCGTCGCCGAGGTCGTCAAGCTCGCGCCGAGGCTGAAAAAGACCCAGGTCGTCCTCGTGAACCTCTCCGGGCGCGGCGACAAGGACGTGCAGCAGGTGGCGCGGATCAAGGGTGTGACCCTCTGAGGGGAGCGGTGTTGCGTCGCGAGCGGTCGGTGGTGAGCGTGCGCGCATGAAGAGAGTGTCGCCCCGGCGTTCAACGCGACAAACTCAAAAGCCTCGGCCGGCGCCCGCGTCCTGCGCGCCGGGCCGGATTGACGCGACGTTCGACCGGCTGAGGGCGAGGGGCGAGAAGGCGCTCATCACCTACGTCATGGCCGGCGATCCCTCGCTCCAGGAGACGGAGACGCTGGTCCTCGAGCTGGAGAAGGCCGGGGCGGACCTGATCGAGCTCGGCGTGCCCTTCTCCGACCCCATCGCCGACGGGCCGGTGATCCAGCAGGCCGCGGACCGGGCCCTGCGCAGCGGCACGACATTGCGCCGGGTTCTCGACCTGGTCGAGCGGCTCCGCCGCCGGACGCAGATTCCCCTGGTCCTGATGGCCTACTACAACACGGTCCACGCGATGGGGCCGGAGGCCTTCTGCCGGCGGGCCGTCGAGGCCGGGGTGGACGGCCTGATCGTGCCGGACATGCCGCCGGAGGAGGCGGGGCCGCTGGCGGCCGCGAGCGAGGCCCACGGGGGCCCGGCGCTCATCTATCTGCTGGCCCCTACCAGCACGGCGGCGCGGCGGTCGGCCGTCGCCACGCGCTCGCGCGGGTTCCTCTACTATGTCTCGCTGACCGGCATCACCGGCGCCAAGCTGAACGACCTCGACGATGTGAAACGCAACGTGGACCGGATCAGGCGCGTCGCGGACCTGCCCGTCGCCGTCGGGTTCGGCATCGCCACCCCGGAGGAGGCGGCCCGGGTGTCGCGGCTCGCGGACGGGGTCATCGTCGGCAGCGCCATCGTCAAGCAGGTGGCGGAGCATCAGCAGGGGCCGGAGCTGGCCGCGCGGGTCGGCCGGTTCGTCGGCTCGTTGAAGCGGGCCATGACCGCCGCCGCGGCGCCGGCCTCCTGAGCCGGGCGCGGCGCTCGCACGGGAGCGCGATGTCCAGATCGCGGCCGGCGCGGAACTGCAGCGCCCCCCATCCGGCGCGACTCAAGGGGCCGGTCGCCGGCAACGGGACGCCGAAGCCGGCGGCGGGACCGTCGCGCCGACCGGCCGGATCCTCCTTCCTCTCGATCTCCGAGCGGTTCCAGCAGGGCCTCCAGGACCTCATCACCCACGCCGTGAGCGCCGGCCGTTCCCCCGAGGGTCTGGCCAGGGGCTTCCTGCGCCTCCTGCTGGAGGCGACCGGCGTGCGGGGCGCGGCGGTCTATCTTCAGGACGAGCAGACGAAGGCGATGCCGTGCGCGGCGGCGAGGGGGCGCGCGGACGGCCGCGCCTCGACGGAAGGGGTGGGCCTCCTGGCGCGGGCGGTGCGGCAGGGGCGCATCCAGTCCTCCGGCGACCTGCTGGCCTGTCCGATCAAACGAGCCAAGCGGCTCGAGGGGGCCCTGGTGCTGGAGGGGCTGCCGCGGGACAAGCGGGCGCAGGCGGCCGTCGCCGGGCTGGTCGGGTTCGCCGCCCCGCGGTTCGCCGTGGCCGTCGCCCATGTCCGCCTCGCTGCCAAGTACGCGCAGAAGGTCGAGCGGATCGGCCGGTTGGAGCAGGTCAGCCGCCTCCTGAACTCCTCCCTCGACGCGGGGGAAGTCCTCCGGCAGGCGGTGGAAACCGCGGTCGGTCTGGTGGGCGCCGAGGCCGGGCTGCTCTCCCTCGTGCAGGAGGGCAGCGGGGACCTGCTGATCGAGGTGGCGGTGGGGCTGATCGGCGAGCCGCCGGGCGAGCCCAAGCCGCGGCCGCGCGACTGCCACGCGGCGATCGCGGCGAGGACCGGCGAGCCGATCATGGTCCAGGATGCGACCGAGGATCCCCGGCTCGACCGCGAGGTGGAGCGGTTACGGGGTGTGCCGACGCGCGCCCTGCTCGTGGTGCCGGTCCGCTCGAAGGACCGGACGCTCGGGGTGATGGAGGCGTTGAACCGGCGGGACGGCCGCCCCTTCAGCCGGTGGGACCTCACTGAGTTCGCCAGCCTCGCCGACCAGGTGGCGATCGCCCTGGACAACGCCCGCCTCTTCAAGGGCCACCAGCAGAAGATCGAGCGCCTCACGAAGCTGCAGGAGATCAGCGCCGTCCTGAACTCCAGCCTCAACCAGGCCGAGATCAGGACCCGCGCCATCGAGGGCGCGACCCTGCTGATGGACGCGGAGGTCGGCTCCCTGCTGCTGCTGGACGAGGCCACCCAGGAGCTCTACTTCGACGTCGCGCTCGGCAAGAAGGGCGAGGTGGTCAAGCAGATCCGCCTGAAGGTCGGCCAGGGCATTGCCGGCTACGTGGCCATGACCGGCGAGCCGGTCATCATCAACGACTGCTGGAGCGACCCGCGGTTCAACCGGGAGGCCGACATCAAGACCGGCTTCCGGACCCGCAATATGGTCTGCGTGCCGGTCAAGGCGAAGGACAAGCTGGTCGGCGTGCTCCAGGCCATCAACAAGCGCGGCGCCGGTCAGTTCGGCGAGGAGGACCTCCAGGATTTCGTCAGCCTCGGCCACCAGGTCGGCATCGCGATCGAGAACGCCAACCTCTACCAGGAGATCAACCACCTCTTCGAGGGGTTCATCTCGGCCAGCGTGCTCGCGATCGAAAGCCGGGACCCCACCACGAGCGGTCACAGCGGCCGCGTGGCGACGCTCTGCTGCGGGCTCGCGGAGCAGGTCGACCGCCTCGACGCGGGGCCGTTCAAGGACGTCACCTTCACCTTCGACCAGATGAAGGAGATCCGCTACGCGGCGGTCCTGCACGATTTCGGGAAGGTCGGCGTGCGGGAGCACGTCCTCGTCAAGGCCGACAAGCTGCTGCCGGGGGAGCAGGCCCTGCTGCGGGCGCGGTTCGACTTCATCAAGCGGACGATGGAGGCCCAGGCGCTCCGGCGGAAGGTCGAGATCCTGCTGTCGGGCGACCGTGGCGCGACGGCGGCGCTCCTGGCGGAGGTGGACGAGGACCTCGCCCGGAAGGTCGCCGAGACGGACGGGCTGCTGGAGTTCATCCTGGCGTGCAACAAGCCCACCGTCCTGCCGCAGGGCGGGTTCGACCGGCTGCACGAGATCGCCCGGCGGCGCTACGAGCACTTCGACGGCGAGCGCCCCTTCCTGAGCCCGGAGGAGGTGACGACGCTGTCCATTCCCAAGGGCAGCCTCACCGAGGCCGAGCGCAAGGAGATCGAGAGCCACGTCACCCACACCTACCGGTTCCTCTCCGAGATCCCCTGGACGAAGTCGCTCAAGAACATCCCGGACATCGCCTACGGCCACCACGAGAAGCTCGACGGCACCGGCTACCCGCGCCGGGTGGGCGCGCAGGTCATCCCCATCCAGACCCGCATCATGACCGTCAGCGACATCTTCGACGCGCTGACGGCCAAGGACCGCCCCTACAAGGCGGCCGTCCCCATCCCTCAGGCGCTGGACATTCTCAGGGACGAGGCCGGGCGCGGCAAGGTGGACGCCGGGCTGCTCGAGGTGTTCATCGAGGCGGGCGTCTATCGCCTGACCCACCCCGGCACGCCCTGATCCGGCGCTCCCCGGTCAGGGCTTCACGATCATCCCGTCCTGCATGTGGACGACCCGGTCCGCCTGCGCGGAGAGCTTCTCATTGTGGGTGACGATGACGAAGGTGGTGCCGCGGTCGCGGTTGAGCTGGTGGAGGAGGTCGAAGAGGGCCTCGCCGGTGTGGGTGTCGAGGTTGCCGGTGGGCTCGTCGGCTAGCACGAGGTCCGGCCGCTGGACCAGGGCCCGGGCGACGGCGACGCGCTGCTGCTCGCCGCCGGACAGCTCGCCGGGCTTGTGGTGCAGGCGGTGGCCGAGCCCCACGGCCTCCAGGAGCGCCGACGCCTCCGCGCGCGTCTCGGCGGGCGGGCGCTTGCGGATCCGGGCGGGCAGCCAGACGTTCTCCAGGGCCGTGAACTCCGGGAGCAGGTGGTGGAACTGGAAGACGAACCCGATCCGGCGGTTGCGGAACTCGGCGAGCTGGGGCTCGGGGAGGCGGAAGAGGTCCTGGCCCTCGAAGAGCAGCGTTCCGGAGGTCGGCCGGTCGAGCGTGCCGAGGATGTGCAGCAGCGTGCTCTTGCCCGCACCGGAGGCGCCGACGATCGCCACCATCTCGCCGCGCGCGATGTCCAGCCGGATCCCCTTCAGGATCTGCAGGTCCTGCCCGCCCAGGGGGAAGGACTTGGTCAGGTCCACCGTCTGGATCAGCGGCCGGTCAGCCATGGCGCAGGAGGCCGGTCATTCGTAGCGCAGTGCGGCGGCCGGGTCCAGCTTGGCGGCCTGCCAGGACGGGTAGAGCGTGGCCGCGAAGCTGATCAGGACGGCCGAGAACGAGACGAGCAGCACGTCGGTCGCCAGGATGTGCACCGGCACGTGGGAGATGTAATAGACCGTCGGGTCGAAGGTCCAGTACTTCTCGATCAGCCACAGGAACGCGTAGCCGAGCGGCACACCGATCGCCGTGCCGACCAGCCCGATCACCAGCCCGTTCAGCATGAAGATCCGCATGATCCCCCGGCTGGTGGCGCCCATGGCCTTCAGGATCGCGATCTCCCGCTGCTTCTCCGTGACCATCATCGTCAGCGTGCTCACGATGTTGAAGGAGGCGACGATGGTGATGAGCACCAGCAGCAGGAACATCATCGTCTTCTCCAGCTTGAGGGCGGAGAAGAGGTTGCGGTTCATCTGCATCCAGTCGCGGGCCCAGTAGGGGAAGCCCAGCTCGACCTCGATGGCCTGGGCGATCTCGGCCGCCTTGAAGATGTCGTCCACCTTCACTTCGATGCCCGTGATCGTGTCGCCCATGTTGAAGAACTTCTGGGCCTCGCCGAGCGCGATGTAGGCGAGCGAGGAGTCGTACTCGAACATCCCGGACTCGAAGATCGCGACGACCTTGAAGACGCGGATCTTCGGCACCATGCCGATCGCGCTGACCGCGCCGACCGGCGAGACCACGTTCACCTCGTCGCCCTCGAAGGCGCCGAGCCGCAGGGCCAGCTCCTTGCCGAGGACGATGCCGGGCCGGACGGCCGGCGCGGGCTCCTCGCCGCCCCCCTGCGGCGGCGCCGTCGGCGTCGCGGAGGGGACGGGCGTTTCCAACCCGGCGAGGTCGCCGGTCCTGATGTTCTTCCCCAACTCGGTGACCATCACCTCGCGCTTCGGGTCGATCCCGCGCAGCACGATGCCCTGGACGCCGGACCGCGTCGTGAGCAAGACCTGCCGGTAGATGAAGGGGGTGGAGGCCAGGACGTGGGGTACCCGGGTTACCCGCTCGACGACGGGCTCGTAGTCCTGCATGTTCTCCCGCGAGCGGTCGTGGACCACGATGTGCGAGGTCGTGCCCAGGATCTTGGCCTGCAGGTCCTCCTTGAAGCCCGTCATGATCCCGAGCGTGCCGATGAGCGCGGCAACGCCCAGCGTGATGCCGGCCACCGAGACGAAGGTGTTCAGCGAGATGGTCCGCTGGCGCCGCTTGGCGCGCAGGTAGCGCAGGCCGACGTACAGCTCGTAGGGGAGGGGCACGTCACTTCTCCGGGCGAAGCTGCGGGAACAGGATCACGTCGCGGATGGAGGCCTGGTTCGTGAGCAGCATCACGAGCCGGTCGATGCCGATGCCCTCGCCCGCCGTCGGCGGGAGCCCGTACTCCAGGGCCAGCAGGAAGTCCTCGTCCAGGTGCTGTGCCTCCTCGTCGCCGGCCTCCCGGCGCGCGACCTGGGCCTCGAACCGCTGCCGCTGGTCGAGCGGGTCGTTCAGCTCCGAGAAGCCGTTGGCGATCTCGCGGCCGGCGATGTACAGCTCGAAGCGGTCCGTCAGCGCCGGGTCGTCGTCCTTCCGGCGGGCGAGCGGGGAGAGCTCGATGGGATAGTCGGTGATGAAGGTCGGCTGGATGAGTTGCGGCTCGACCGTCTCCTCGAAGATCTCGTTCAGGAGGTCCACCAGCCCGGCCTTGGGGGCGACCTCGATGCCCAGCCGGGCGGCCGTCCGCCGCGCCGCCGCCTCATCGGCCAGCACGGAGGGGTCCAGGCCGTTCACCTCCAGGATCGCCTCCCGCCAGGACCAGCGGCGCCAGGGTGGATCCAGCGTCAGGCTCCGCCCCTGGTACTCGATCGCGGTCGTCCCGAGGACCTCCCGGGCCAGCCGCGGGATCAATTCCTCGGTGAGCGCCATCAGGTCCCGGTAGTCCGCGAAGGCCATGTAGAACTCGAGCATCGTGAACTCGGGGTTGTGGACCGTCGAGATCCCCTCGTTCCGGAAGTTCCGGTTGATCTCGAAGACGCGCGGGAAGCCCCCGACGACGAGCCGCTTGAGGTACAACTCCGGCGCGACGCGCAGGTAGAGGTCCACGCCCAGCGCGTTGTGGTGGGTGACGAAGGGCCGGGCCGTGGCGCCCCCGGGGATCGGGTGCATCATCGGTGTCTCCACCTCCAGGAAACCCTTCTCGATCAGGAAGGTCCGGATGGCGGCGACGATCCGGCTGCGCGCGACGAAAATCTCCTGGACGGCGGGGTTCGCGATGAGGTCCACGTACCGCCGGCGGTAGCGGGTCTCCACGTCGGTCAGCCCGTGCCACTTCTCGGGCAGCGGCCGGAGCGCCTTGCTCAGGAAGGTCAGCGTGCGCGCCTCGACCGTGAACTCGTCGGTCTTGGTCCGGAAGAGGACGCCGCTCACGCCGATCCAGTCGCCGAGGTCCAGCTCCTGCGCGATCGCGTGGGCCTGCTCCCCGAGCAGGTCCTTCTTGAGGTAGACCTGGAGGCGGTCCGCCCCGTCCTGGAGCAGCGCGAAGGCCGCCTTGCCGAAGCGGCGCAGGGCGACGATCCGGCCCGCGATCGTGCAGGCGATCGCCTCCCGCTCCAGCGCCTCCTTGGGCTTGTTCCCGTGGAGCCGGATCACGTCGCCGGCCCGGTCCCGTACCTCGAAGCGGGTGCCGTAGGGACGGGCCCCCAGGGCCCGGAGTCGGTCCAGCTTCCTGATCCGCTGCAACCGTTGGTCGTTCAGCTCGTCCATGGCGTCGGCTCTCAGCCCTCGGCGGTCACGGCGGGCCCGTCGGCAAGCTTCAGGGCTTGGGGCCGACGGCGGATTCCCGATGGCTTGCCTTGTTCATCCGCTGCTTGAGGTACGCCTCGATGAAGCCGTCGATCTCGCCGTCCATGACCGCGGCGACGTTGCCGACCTCGTGGTCGGTGCGGTGATCCTTGACCATCTGGTAGGGCTGGAAGACGTAGGAGCGGATCTGGCTGCCGAACCCGATCTCCTTCTTCTCGCCCACGAAGGCCTGGAACTGGGCTTCCTTCTTCTGCTGCTCCAGCTCGAACAGGCGCGCCTTGAGGACCTTCATCGCGCCCGAGCGGTTCTTGAGCTGGGACCGCTCGTTTTGGCACTGGACGACGATGCCCGTGGGGATGTGGGTGATGCGCACCGCCGTCTCGACCTTGTTGACGTTCTGGCCGCCGGCGCCGCCGGAGCGGAAGGTGTCGATGCGCAGGTCCTTCTCGTCAATGACCACCTCGACGTCGTCCTCGATCTCCGGGTAGACGAAGACGGAGGCGAAGGACGTATGCCGGCGCTTGTTCGCGTCGAAGGGCGAGATGCGGACCAGCCGGTGGACACCCGCCTCGGCCTTGAGGTAGCCGTAGGCGTAGGGGCCGTTGACGGCCACCGTCACGCTCTTGATCCCCGCCTCGTCGCCCGGCTGCAGGTCGAGCTGCTCGACCGTGAAGCCGCGGCGCTCGGCCCAGCGGACGTACATGCGCAGGAGCATCTGGGCCCAGTCCTGGGACTCGGTGCCGCCGGCGCCCGGGTGGATGGCCAGGATCGCGTTGCTCGCGTCCCGCTCGCCGGAGAGCAGCAGCTCCAGCCGGAGCTGCGCGACCGCCTGCTCGAAGCGGCCGAGGTCTTCCGTCAGCTCGCGCTCCAAGTCGGTGTCGCCGCTCTCCGTCGCCAGCTCGATCAAGGCCTTGAGGTCGCTCTGCCGGCGCTCGATGTCCGTCCAGCGGCGGATCTCCCGCTCCAGCGCGGCCTTCTTGCGGCTCACGCGGGCGGCGGCCCGGGGGTCCTTCCAGAAGTCGGGGGAGGCGGTGTCCCGCTCCAACTCACGGAGCTCGGCGGTCAGGCGGGCGAGGTCAAAGATGCCCCCGCAACTCGGCCACCTGCTCGGCGACGGCTCTGAAGCGGGCGCGCGATTCGTCCAGCATGGACAGGTCTCCAGTCGGCTAGGTGGTGCTCCTGCGCCCGGCGGCCAGGAGAAAAATTCCGGCGATTATAGCACACCCGTAGGCGAAGAGGTCCCCATGCGCGGTGTAGAAGCTCCGGCCCGTCGCGAGGGGAAGGCGGCCCTTGACCGTCCGCTCCTGGAAGATCGGCGTGGCCTCGACGATCCGCCCGGTCGGCTCGATGAAGCCGGAGATGCCCGTGTTCGCGGCCCGCGCGAAGGCCACGCGGTTCTCCACCGCGCGGAGGACGACCATCCCGAAGTGCTGGTAGGGCGCGGCGGAGGCGCCGAACCAGGCATCGTTCGTGATCGTCACCATGAAGTCCGCGCCGGCGGCGACGGCCTCGCGGACCAAGTCGGGAAAGATGACCTCGTAGCAGATCGCCACGCCGAAACGGGCCGGTCCGGACGGGGCGGTGCCGTCGCCGTTCGGCGGCATGGCCAGGAGCGTCGGTCCGGGGCCCGGCTCGAAGTCGCCGATGCCCTCGACCAGCTTGTCGAGAAAGAACAGGACCGAGGACTTGAGCGGGATGTATTCGCCGAAGGGGACCAGGTGGCGCTTGTCGTACCGGCCGCGGATCTCCCCCTCCCGCGAGAGCAGATAGGCGCTGTTCAGCAAGTAGGGCCGGCCGTCGGGAAAATGCCGGAGCGCCGGGCTGCCGAACAGGAGCGGGACGCCGAGCTGCTGGACGAGCGTCGTCACCTCGAGCCGGTAGGGCCACTCCTGCTCGAAGAGAAAGGGCGTGGCCGCCTCCGGCCAGATGAGCAGGTCCGTGTCGCCGGCCGCTTCGCCCGTCAGCCGGATGTACCGATCCAGGGTGGCTTGCCGGTAGGCCTTGTCCCACTTCTGGGCCTGGTCAATGTTGGCCTGCACGAGGCCGACGCGCAGGGCCCGTCCGCCGTCGGGCGGCTCATACCGGCCGATCACCGTGAACCCATAGCCGAGGGTCGCGGCCAACGCGCCCAAGGCGAGCGCCGGCGCCGATCGAGGCACCGGCGCCGGCCGCCCGCCGGCCTTGTCGAGCCCCCATTGCACGAGATCGGCCAGGGCGACGTTGACCAGCACGATCAGGAAGGACAGGCCGTACACGCCGGTCACGTCGGCGATCTGGATGACCGGGAGCCAGCGGTACTGGGAGTAGCCGAGCAGGTCCCAGGGCAGGCCGGAAAGAAGATAGGTCCTGAGCAACTCCAGCGCCACCCAGATAAAGGGCGCGGCGAGCGAGGCGAGGGAGGGGAGCGCCGCCCGCAGCTTGGCGAGGCTCAGGGCGTAGAGGGCGACGAAGGCGCCGAGGTAGACGGCGAGCAGCCCCATGACCGGGTAGCTGGCGACCAGCGGCATCTTCCCGTACTGGTGCATCGCCGTGACCACCCAGCCCATCATCCCGGCCGAGGCGATCGTCCCCGCCAGCCAGCCGAGCCAGAAGGCGCGGCGCGGCGCGGCGCCCTGCAGGGCCAGATGGAGGGGCAGGAGGACGACCCAGGCGAGCAGGCCGAGGTCGTAGTCGGGAAAGCCGAGCGGATAGAGGAGGCCGGTGAGGGCGGCGAGCGCGAAGGGACCGAGCCGGGCCAGCGTCATCCGGCGTACAGTATCGAAACGGCCGGCGCGGCGCAAGCCTCGCCATTTGCCGCGCGCTGCGCTATGATGCGCCGGTCGCGTCGGGTCAACCCCGTCCAAAGGTCTGCGATGCCACGGACCAGGCACACGATCGCATCGGCCGCCCTGGCCCTCTGCCTTCTTTCGGGGGCGGCGGCCGCGCGGGCCGAGGAGCCGGGGCTCGCCGAGCGGATCGGTCTCAAGCTCGCGCGGGGCGCCGCCAACTTCTGCACGGGCTGGGCCGAGCTGCCCAAGCAGATGTATCTGGTGACGCACGAGCGGGGCTGGCTCATCGGGCTGACCCGCGGGACCTTCGAGGGGCTCGGCATGCTCGGGGCCCGCACCGTCGCCGGCGCCTACGAGGTCCTGACCTTCCCCCTCCCGATCCCGCCGCACTACCAGCCGCTCATGCAGCCCGACTATGTCTGGCAGCCGGAGCCGCCCGCCGCGCCCGCTCCGGACGCCGTGCCCGCCGAGCCGGATCAGCCGGCCCCCGAGCCCAAGCCGTAACCGTCGCCCCGGGCCGACCTGCGAACCCGGTTGACATACGTACGCGACACGGCGCATTGAGGCCGGTGTCCCTTGGAGGGACAATCGCGTCAGGTCGCCGGTCGCTCCGGTCGGGAGGACCCTGCCGGTCAGCATGGTCAATAGTTAGGCGTCCGGCCGCGCGTACATGAGGCGGCAACACTCAGGACTGAGCAGACTCATTACGAGCGGTCGTTCAACGAGCCATCACAGGCGGTCGTCATGAGCCTCGCACGCCACCACGCGAAGTACTTCGTTCGCGACCTCACGCGCCGCGCGGCTGGCGGGCTCGACCGCCTGTCCCTGTCGCTCTTCGACGCCGCCGTCGTCCTGGATGCCAAGGTGCACCGCGAGGCCGGGCGCGGCAGGCGGCGACGCTCGATCAGCAGCGCCGCCAGCGGCTCGCCCAGCGCACGACCACCGAGACCCTGTTCACCATCCGTTGGGCGGTCATATGAATCGCCTTGATGTTACTCATCACGTCGAGTAAAATTGCTCACGATCATGAGTGTCTCGACCAGCCAACCCACGTTCCGCATTGGTCGCTCGCCGAGATGGGCCGGGCCTTCGGCTTCACCCTGGAGCAGTACCTCTACTTCGGCGGCTATCCCGGCGCCGCGCCGCTGGCGGACGATCCGCCGCGCTGGCGCCGCTACCTCCTCGATGCCCTGATCGAGACGACCATCGCGCGCGACGTGCTGCTCCTCACCCGCGTGGACAAGCCCGCCCTCCTGCGCCGCCTGTTCGAGCTGGGCTGCCGCTACTCGGGTCAGGTGCTCTCCTACACCAAGATGCTCGGCCAGCTTCACGACGCCGGCAACACCACGACGCTGGCGCATTACCTGGAGCTCTTGTCCGCCGCCGGCATGGTGACGGGCCTGCCGAAGTATTCCGGCAAGGCAGTGCGCAGCCGCGGATCGAGCCCCAAGCTGCAGGTGTTCGACACGGCGCTGCTCAGCGCGCAGTCCGGACTCACGCCCGCCGAGGCCCGTGCCGACGGGGAGTTCTGGGGACGGCTCAGCGAGTCGGCGGTCGGCGCACATCTGGTCAATGCCGCCGCCGCGGAACTGTGCGAGCTCTACTACTGGCGTGAGGGCAACCGCGAGGTGGATTTCGTGCTAAAGAAGGGGCGCACGGTGGTCGCGCTCGAGGTCAAAAGCGGCCGCGCCCCACTGGCCCATTCTGGTCTGGCCGCATTCAGCGCGGCGTTCAAGCCCGCGCGCACGCTGCGCGTCGGCGGCGACGGCATCCCGTTGGACGAGTTTCTGTCGCGGCCCGTGACGGACTGGCTGCACCCCCTGAGGTGAATGCGATGAGCCAGAAGTACGAGAAGTTGAAGACCCTGCTCAAGGAGCTCTTCCAGCTCGACCAGCCCGACCTGGACTTCGGCTTCTACCGGGTCATGCACGCCCGAGCGGCCGAGGTCACGCAGTTCCTGGAGAAGGACCTGCTGCCGCAGGTCAAGGCCGCCTTCCTCCAGTACCAGCCGGCGGACAAGGCGGCGCTCGAGAAGGAGCTGGCCAAGGCCATCGAGCAGGCGCGCTCGCTCGGTGCCGACCCGGAGACGCTGCCGAAGGTCAGGGAACTGCGCGCGCGCCTTGCCGACGATGCGGTGGACCTGGACGCGCTCGAAGCCGAGGTCTATGACCATCTCTACAGCTTCTTCCGCCGCTACTACTCCGAGGGCGATTTCTTAAGCAAGCGCGTCTACAAGCCGGGCGTCTACGCCATCCCCTACGAGGGCGAGGAGGTCAAGCTCCACTGGGCGAACGCGGACCAGTACTACATCAAGACCAGCGAGTACCTGCGCGACTACGCCTTCCGCCTGCGGCCGGAGGACGACAAGAACCCCATGCGCGTGCACTTCCGCCTGGTGGACGCGGCCGAGGGCGAGCACGGCAACGTCAAGGAGCAGGCGGGCAAGGAACGGCGCTTCAAGCTGGCGGCGGAGAACTTCGTGGCGGTGGAAGACCTGTCTGCCGGACAGGCAGGCGGCGAGCTGGTCATCCGCTTCACCTACGTGCCCGACCCGGCCAAGCAGAAGGAGCTGAACGCCGCCGCCGAAGCGGCGATCCTGGGCCTCGGCGATCCGTCACTGACCGACTGGTTGCGGCTGCTCTCCGCCAAGCACGTCCGCGCCGACGGCACCACCGCGGAGGTCACGCGCCTGCGCGTGCACCTGGACCGCTACACCGCGCGCAACACCTTCGACTACTTCATCCACAAGGACCTCGGCGGCTTTCTGCGGCGGGAGCTCGACTTCTACATCAAGAACGAAGTCATGCACCTCGACGACGTGGAGAACGAAAGCGCACCGCGCGTCGAGCAGTACCTCTCCAAGATCAAGGTCATCCGCAAGATCGCCGGCAAGATCATCGCCTTCCTGGCGCAGCTCGAGGACTTTCAGAAGAAGCTCTGGCTCAAAAAGAAGTTCGTGGTGGAGACGAGCTGGTGCATCCGGCTGGGCGTCATCCCGGAGGCGTTCTATCCGGAGATCGCGGCGAATGATGCGCAGCGGGAAGAGTGGGTGCGGCTGTGCGCCATCGACCAGCTCAAGCCCAAAGGAGGGAGTCTGTTCGAAGCGGGCATGCCGGGCTATAGCGTGCCGCTTACGCCGGAGTTCCTTAAGGCCAACCCGACATTGATGGTGGACACGCGGCACTTCCGTGCCGACTTCACCGCGCGGTTGCTGGAAGCCATCGGCGACCTGGACGAGGAGACCGACGGAGTGCTGCTCCACAGCGAGAACTTCCAGGCGCTGTCGCTGATGCAGGCGCGGTACAGGGAGCGGGTGAAGTGCATCTACATCGATCCGCCGTACAACACGGGAAAGGATGGATTCGCGTACCGCGACGGCTACAAATCCGCGTCGTGGCTGGCAATGATGAATGCCGGCGTGGAATTGGCGTGCCGCCTTCTTTCTCGCGATGGCGCGTTCTTTGCTTCGTCGGATGAAAACCAAGTTCGTGAGCTCGGCCTCCTCTTGGATGAGTGCTTCGGTGCGGACAACAATGTGGGCACGATCATCTGGCGGAATGCAAGAGACAACAATCCAACGAGGATTGCAGTCGAGCACGAGTATATTCGTTCGTACGTGGCCGACGTCAATGAGGCAGCACCTGCATGGAAGAACGAGTTCGCTGACGCCAAGGAGACTCTGCTTGCAGAATACCAACGTCTCAAGTCTCGTGGATTAGCAGCTGCAGCGATCCAGATCGAACTACGACGCTTCATCAGAGACAATAAGGCCGTGCTCGGTGAGGTCGATCGGTACAAGTATGTAGACGAAGGCGGCGTGTACACGGGCTCGCAAAGCGTTCACAACCCACATCCCGGCGGCTATGAGTACGAGATCACGCATCCAGTGACCGGGAGGCCCATGCGCATGCCAGCCAATGGTTATCGCTTTCCGCTGGAGACAATGTGGCGGCAGTTCATTGAGCAGAACCGGCTTATCTACGGGCCGGACGAAAACCGCATCGTTCAAATCAAACTGTACTTGCAAGACTATCAAGACTCATTCCGAAGCGTAATTGAACTCGATGGGCGGTTAGGGGCGTATGCTCTACAACGGCAGTTCGGGCAGCTTGGCGAGATGGTGTTTGGGAATCCGAAGCCACCACAACTCATCGAGCGCCTGCTGGCATTCTCGTCTACCACCGGTGCGAACGTCCTCGATTACTTCGCAGGCTCCGGGACAACCGGGGAAGCTGCCATTGCCATTGCGCGGCAAGTTGGCACCCAGCAGAGATTCATCCTCGTCGAGCAGGCCGACTACTTCGACACGGTGCTGCTGCCGCGCCTAAAGAAGGTCACCTACACCCCCGAGTGGAAGGACGGCAAACCCAAACGCCTCGCCACGCCAGAGGAAGCCCAGCGCAGCCCGCGCATCATGAAGGTCGTGCGCCTCGAATCCTATGAGGACACGCTCAACAACCTGGAACTCCGGCGCACGAAGCCGCAGCAAGACCTGCTCGACCTCCCGCAGGCGCAGGGCGCGGACAAGCTCAAGGAGCAGTACATGCTCCGCTATCTGCTCGACGTCGAGACGCGCGGCAGTCAGTCGCTGCTCAACGTCGCGGCCTTCGCCGACCCCACCGCCTACACGCTCAAGGTCAAGCGCCCCGGCTCGGACGAGTCGCGCGAGGTGAACGTCGACCTGCTTGAGACCTTCAACTGGCTGATCGGCCTCACGGTGCAGCACCTCGCCGCGCCACAGACCTTCAGCGCCGAGACGGAGCGCGACGGCGAAGGGCGGCTGCGTCTCAAGGGCCGGCTCAAGCAGGAAGCCGGCGGCCGCTGGTGGTTCCGCACCGTCACCGGCACCACGCCCGACCTGCCCGCCGCGCCGGGCGCGGCGCAGGCAGGCGGGCGCAAGACGCTGGTCATCTGGCGCAATCGCCCCGGCGGCGAGTCGGCCGAGGGCATCGAGCAGGACAACCTGGTGCTCGATGAGTGGTTCACCAGGCAGGGCTATTCCAGCAAGGACAGCGAGTTCGACCTGATCTACGTCAACGGCGACAACAACCTCGAGAACCTCAAGGCCCCCGACGACACCTGGAAGGTGCGGCTCATCGAGGAGGACTTCTTCCGCCTGATGTTCGAGACGGAGGGGGCGTGATGGCCAAGCGCCAGGCGACCCGCGCTCTGCCGGCTCGCGCCGCGGAGCCGCTGTACCGGGAGATCCGGGCCGTGCTCGAACAGGCGCGCGCCGGGGCCTACCGCGCCGTCAACGCGGCGATGGTGCGGGCGTACTGGCACGTCGGCCGGCTGATCGTGGAGCACGAACAAGGCGGGGCGAAGCGCGCTGCGTAGGGGGAGGCCGTGCTGGAGGACCTCTCGCGCCGGCTGACGGCGGACTTCGGACGCGGCTTCGACCCTTCCAATCTCCGCTATATGCGGCTGTTCTTTCAGAAATTCCCGAATCGTGACGCGGAGCGTCACACATGGCCTTCGGCGGGAATTCGTGACGCACTGCGTCACGAATTAAAGCCCGCGAACAAGCGGACCCCGACACATTCTGGGCCGCCGAGCTTGCGGACGGAATTGTCGTGGACTCACTACCGGCTGCTACTCGGGGTAGAAGACGATCGAGCCCGGGAGTGGTACATGCAGGAAGCGGCCGACCAGCATTGGTCCTCGCGCCAGTTGGAACGCCAGATTTCGGTGCTCTACTACGAACGCCTGCTGGCGAGCCGCAAGAAGGCGCCCGTACGCAAAGAGGCCCAGGACAAGATCGCCGCCATGGAGCCGGAGCAGTTCATCCGCGACCCGTACGTCCTGGAGTTCCTCGACCTGAAGGATTACCCGGCGCTGCGCGAGTCGAAGGTGGAGCAGGCGATCATCGACAACCTGCAGGCATTCCTGCTGGAGCTCGGCAAGGGGTTCTCGTTCGTGGCGCGGCAAAAGCGGCTGCGCTTCGAGGACGAGGACTTCCACGTGGACCTCGTGTTTTACAACTACCTGCTGAAGTGCTTCGTGCTGATCGACCTCAAGGTCGGCAAGCTGACTCATCAGGACCTCGGCCAGATGGATTCCTACGTGCGCATGTTCGACGCCCATGTGCGGCCCGAGGGCGACAACCCGACCATCGGCCTGATCCTCTGTTCCCGCAAGAACGAAGCGATCGCGAAGTACTCGGTGCTGAGCGAAGCGCGCCAGATCTTCGCCGCCAAGTACGTGAAGGTGCTCCCCACCGAACGCGAGCTCACGCGTGAACTCGAGCGCGAACGACGACGGATCGAGGCGGGTCACCTTGGTCAGGAGAAGCCCTGATGCCGCGCGGACGCCCTCGTGCGAGCACGGGAGCGGCTCCGGCCGGACGCGGCCGCCGCGGCGCCGCCGCGCGCCCCACACTGCCGTTCAACCGCAAACTGGCCCTGCACCAGTGGCTGCTGGGCCTGTTCGGCGTCGAGCGCTTCGATCAGATTGCCGAGCACCTGCGCGACGAGGCGCTGGAGGGGTTGGACGAGAACAACGTCCACCGCTTCCATCACGCGCTCTGCCTGCACCTCCCCGTGGAGAAGCGACCCGAGCTGCCGGATGAGCTGCTGCTGGAGCACGACCAGGCGATCGTCTCCGTGACCCAGCGCCTGAACGAGCGGCGCGTGACGCGGGGCGAGCCGCCGATCGTCTGGAAGTATTTCCAGTATCTCGCGCTGCTCTTCACGGAGATCTACCTCGACCGCTATTTCCGCGACCCCCGCGCCCTGCTCGTGGCGCTCAACCAACGGATTGCCGCGCTGAATGACGGCCTCGACGAGGCAGACCGTATTGGCCTGCTCGATGAATCCGCCGACGCCTGGCCGCAGCTCAACAAGATCGCCTTCTGGATGGCGACCGGCAGCGGCAAGACGCTCTTGATGCACGCCCACATCCTGCAGTACCGGCGCTTTCTCGAGACGCACGGCCGCGCCCGCGAGCTGAACCGGATCATCCTGCTCACGCCCAACGAAGGGCTCTCGCAACAGCACCTGCGCGAGTTCGAGAAGGCCGGCATGGAGGCCGAGAGTTTCAACAAGGACGGCCGCGGGGTCTTTGCCGGACAGGCGGTGGAGATCCTCGAGGTCACCAAGCTCAAGGAGGAGACGGGCGAGAAGACCGTCGCGGTGGACGCCTTCGAAGGCAACAACCTGGTGCTGGTGGACGAGGGCCACCGCGGCGCCTCGGCCGGCGGCGAGGGGGCGTGGATGAAGTTCCGCAATGCGCTGTGCGAGAAGGGCTTCTCGTTCGAATACTCGGCCACGTTCGGTCAGGCGGTACAAGGCAGCAAGGAACTCACCGACCTCTACGCGCGCAGCACGCTGTTCGACTACTCGTACCGCTGGTTCTATGGCGACGGCTTCGGCAAGGACTACCAGATCCTGAATCTCGAGGACGACAGCAACGCGGAATGGATGGAGCGCTATCTCACCGCGTGCCTGCTCGCCTTCTTCCAGCAGCAGCGGTTGCACCGCGAGCGAGAGGCGGCGTTCCGCCCGTTCAATATCGAGCGGCCGCTGTGGATCTTCGTGGGCGGCAGCGTGACGGCGACCCTGGCCACCCGCGACGCCTCGGACATCGTCGAGATCCTGCGTTTTCTCGCCCGGTACGTCGCCCATCGCGCCGACAGCATCGAGCACATCCGTCGTGCCTTGCACGAAGGGCTCGTCACCGCCGACGGAAAGAACCTCTTCGCGGGCCGATTCGGCTACCTGAACACGTGCGGGCTCACGCCGGCGCAGATCTTCGACGAGACCCTCGCGACGCTCTTCAACGCGCCGGCGGGCGGCGCGCTGCACGTCGAGAACCTGAAGGGCGCGGCCGGCGAGGTGGCCCTGCGGGTGGGCGACAACGACCCCTTCGGCGTCATCAACGTCGGCGACGACGCCAAGCTGGTGAGGCTCTGCAAAGAGGAGGGCATTGACGTCGGCGAGCGCGAGTTCGCGGGTTCGCTCTTCCAGGAGCTGGGGCAGCCGCACTCGACCATCCACGTGCTCATCGGCTCGAAGAAGTTCACGGAAGGCTGGAGCAGTTGGCGCGTGAGCACGATGGGGCTGATGAACGTGGGGCGGGGCGAGGGCGCGCAGATCATCCAGCTCTTCGGGCGCGGCGTCCGGCTCAAGGGTGTGGGCATGAGCCTCAAGCGCAGTGCGCGCGCCACGCTGCCCGAAGGGCTGGAGCGACCGCCGCACATCGAGATGCTGGAGACGCTGAACATCTTCGGCATCCGCGCCGACTACATGGCCCAGTTCCGCGATTTTCTCGAGGAAGAGGGCCTGCCCACCAACGATGAGCGCATCGAGATCGTCCTGCCGATCATCAAGAACCTCGGCACGCGCCCGCTCAAGACGATCCGCCTCAAGAAGGAAATCAACGGCGTCAGCACCGAGTTCGGCGACGCCTTCCGCAAGCTCGGGCCGGTGCCGACCGTCAGCCCGCCGGACCCCACGCGGGAGCCGGCCACCGCCTACCTGCAGAAGAACCAGGTCATCCTCAACTGGTATCCAAAGATTCAGGCGATGAAGTCCGTTGGGGTCGCGGGCGGGGACGATGACGGCGCGACGAATGAGGCATGGCTGACGCCACGCCACGTCGCGTTCCTCGATCTCGACCGCCTGTACTTCGACCTCGAGCGGTTCAAGGCCGAGCGCGGGTGGCACAACCTGAACCTGACGCGGGCGGGCATCGCCGACCTGCTCGCGGACACGACCTGGTACCGACTGCTGATCCCGGATTCGGAGCTGGCGTTCGATTCGTTCGAGAAGGTGCGCGTCTGGCAGGACGTGGCGGTGGCGCTGCTGCGCAAGTACGTTGTGCACTACTACACGTTTCGGAAGCGTGAGTGGGAGCTGCCGCACCTGGAGTACCGGGACATCGCCGAGGACGATCCCAATTTCCCCTGCGTCGCTCGCGAGACCGGCCCCGAGTACGGCTATCGCGTCCTGATCGAAGAGTCCCAGCGGGAGATCGTCGAGAAGCTGAACGAGCTGAAGGCGGCGATCGAGGCAGGTAAACTTACAGCCTGGGAGTTCCGCGGCATCAAGGCCCTCTGGTTCGGCCGGCACCTCTACCAGCCGTTGCTCTTCCTCGATGGCGGCGTGGTCGAGATCTCTCCTGCGTCCCTCAACAAGGGCGAGCGACGCTTCGTCGAAGACCTGAAGGCATTCCATGATGCCAACCCCGAGTTCTTCGCCGAGCGCGAGCTGTACCTCTTGCGAAACATGAGTAGGGGCCGTGGGGTCGGGTTCTTCGAGGCCGGCAACTTTCACCCCGACTTCATCGTCTGGCAGCTCAATGCCGATCGCCAGCGGGTGGCCTTCGTGGATCCCAAGGGGATCCGTAACGTCGGCCTGCGGGACCCCAAGATCGGCTTCTTCGAGACCGTCAAGGAGATCGAGAAGCGGCTCGGCGACCCGAGCGTCGTACTGGAGTCCTTCATCGTCTCGAACACGCCGTCACACGTCATGCGGAAGCAGTGGGGCATAGAGAAGCCCGAGATGCTCAAGCGGCATATCGTGTTCCCAGAGGAGGACCAGGACACCTACATCGGCGTCCTCCTCGAGGGTGTCTCTGGAATCGCAGGCTGAAAATTGGAGGAGGCAAGTGGGGCGCCTGACAACCCGATGAAGCTGCCGGCCGCCTTCGACGCCCGCAGCTTCTTGCGGCCTGTGCGGTCCTGGATCCGACGGCGTCGACGCCTGAACGCCTGATGGCGGAATGAGTCGATGCGTTTCTGGGTCTATATCCTCCGCCGTGCCGACGGGTCGTCTTACACCGGCCATACGGATGACCTCGACAAACGGGTGGCGGAGCATCGTGCCGGCCAGGTTGAGGGCTACACCGCTACCAGGCGCTGGCCCGCGAACGCCGGATCGAGGGGTGGAGCCGGCAAAAGAAGGAAGCCATGATACGGGGAGATTGGGCCGAGGTTTCTCGATTGGCGAGGAGGCGCCCTTCGACGGGCCTGTGCTGAGAATGTCAGCCGCCCCCTTCGAGCGCCCGTGCTGAGTGCCCGTCCATCCTTCGACCGGCTCAGGATGAACGGGGCATCGAAGCACTCAGGACCAACGGCTGACATATCGAAGCCTGCGGTGCGCACGTCCAACCAGGATCAGGACGAACGGGGAACCGACGGGCTCGGGCCCAACGGATTGACGCCGGGTCTGCCAAACTACAGCGCCGAACCGCGCTTCCTCCTGAACAGATCCGTGCTCAGCGACTGGATGCGGTCGAGGAAGAGGGTGCCGCTCAGGTGGTCCACTTCGTGCTGGAAGGCCAGGGCCTCGAAGCCCGTCGTCGCGAGCGTCAGTGTCCGGCCGTCCGGCGTCATGCCCTCCACCAGCGTCTGCTCGTAGCGCAGGACGTTGCCGGTGTAGTCCGGTACGCTCAGGCAGCCCTCGCGGACGACCTTCCGGCCCTCCCGGTGCAGGATGCGCGGGTTGAGGAGCACGACCAGCCCGTGCCCCCGCTCGCCCTTCTTGCGTGCCACGTCCACGACGATGAGCTGCAGCAAGAAGCCGATCTGCGGCGCCGCGAGCGCGACGCCGGGCGAGGCGACGAGCGTGTCCACCAGGTCCTGGACCATGGCGGGCAGGGCGGGGTCGTCGGGAGCGACGGGGGCGGCGGGAGTCTTGAGCGCGGGGTCGGGGTAGAGCAGGATGGGGCGGACCGGCATGATCCGCGCCGGCTAGAGCCGGACCTGTTCCAAGGGGCGGAAGGTGATGTCCACGCCGAGCGCCGGCTTCAGGCGGTCCAGGGCCTCCTGTAGCGGCTCGGGCCGGCGGTGCGATGGAAGACCGACCTCCAGGATCATCACGTACACGGGCCGCTCCGCCGCGCCGATCACCCTGGTGTTCATGTCGGTGATGTTGCCCCCGTGGTCGGCCACGCAGCGCGCGACCTGGGCGACGATGCCCGGCTGGTCGGCACCGTAGACCGACAGGATGAACTGGGGCGCCTCGGCCTCGCCGTCGTCCATGCGCCCGGCGGCCGCGGGCGGCACCTCGCGGCAGAGCAGCGTGAGGGCGAGCGCGGCGGTGTGCGGGGCCAGGCGCTCGGCGAGGTACTCGGGGGGCAGGTCCGGCGGCAGGCGCAGCATGAGCATCATGGCGAACTCGCCGCGTAGCCGCGTCATGCAGGTGTCCTCGATGTTGCAGCCGAGGTGGAAGAGCCCCTCGGCGAGCGAGGCGACCATGCCGGGCCGGTCCTGCCCGAAGGCGGTGAGCATCGCGTAGCGGGCCGCGGCCTTGTCTCGACCCGCGGGGCTCACTCCTCGTCTCCGCCCGTGGCGCCGCGCGGCGGCTCCAGCCCGATCGCCCTGGCCAGCTCCCGGTGGATGCGCGCGACCCGCTCGATCTGGCCCTTGGCGGGGAAGCGCTCGTAGAAGCCCTCGAGGCGGAAGTCGCGCACCCGCTCCTTCCAGGGGGCCAGGCGCGCCGCCCAGCGGGCGACGCGCTCCTTCTCCGCGCCCCGGTCCTGCGCGCAGAGGTCCGCGCAGACGCGCACCATGGCCTTGAGCGTGACGGGCTTGGTGACCATCGAGCCGGGATGGCCCCAAGCCTCGCCCCAGGCGTTGGCGGCCGCCTTGAAGAAGTCGCGGACGAGGCCGTAGAACCGCAGCGCCTCGCGCGCGCCCGCGCCCTCCTTCTCGATCTTTCGCCAGTCCCGCGTCACCCACCGGTGCAGCTCGTTGAACAGCTCGGCCTGGAGAATCCACTTCTCCTGCCGGCTGCGGCCGCCGAGGCGGTTGATCCGGTAGCGGAGCGGGCTGTCGGACTCGCTGTAGAGATGTTCCACGATGCGGGCGGCGAACTTCTTGTCGGGCGCGGCCCAGGAGACCCGCTCATAGAGGTCCACGAGGTGGCTCTTGTTGATGCGGGTCGGCGTGGAGTTGATGATGACGAACATCTCCGTCGCGAAATCCTCGCTGCGCCCGTCGAAAATCACGCAGGGGACGTGGATCGTCCGCGCATCGTCGGGCCGGTCTTTCCGGAAGAAGTGCAACGCCGCGAGCCGGTGCTGGCCGTCGATGATCAGGTAATGCCCGCCCGGCTCCTCCAGGTTGCCGACGTGGTCGAAGGTGCCGATCCGCTCGAACCGGAGCCGCTCCGGCGTGAACAGGAGCACGGTGCCGGGGATGGGCGGCTGGCTGGAGGCCGTCTCGTAGAAGTTGGTGATGGCCTTGACCTTCGCGCGGGAGAGCTGGCGCTGGAAGGCCTTGTCGCTGCGCTCGATCCGGGCGATGAACCGCCCGATCTCGTCGTCCTCGGCCACCTCGGCGGGCGCGATCTGCTCGCCCTCGCCGTAGAACCGGCTCACGAACCGGACCTTCCGGAGCAGGTCCTCGGCCGGGTAGGCGACGAAGTAGAAAACGCCGTCCTTCTGCCGGACTCGGGTGGCGAGCATGGGCTCCTCCCTCGTGGCTTTGGCCGCTGCCTGGAAGGGGCGGCCGCGGCCGGCCCCTCATGCCGCGCCATTATATACCAGCCCCGGGGGCTCGGCGAGGCCGCCGGCGGCCTTGCGGGGCCTGCCGGGGCGGTGTAAGATGCGCCATCCTAAGAAGATGGAGGATGGGAATGGCGAACGTCGTGCTGCTCTACTCGCCCTCCTGCTCGGCCTGCCCCTCGGCGAAGAGCCTCTGGAAGCAGCTCCGCGTGAAGTACAGCTTCGGCTACCGCGAGGTGGACATCACGACCCCGGACGGGCAGGACTTGGCGAACCGCCATGCGGTCCGCGCCGTGCCGGCCACGATCATCGACGGCCGGCTGACCTTCGTCGGCGTGCCGCCGCGCGAGAGCGCGGAGAAGGCGTTGGCGCTCCGGATGAAACCCCGGTAGCCGGACCGGCCGCCCCGAACGGAAACCCGATGGCCCAGGACGACGACGATCTGGTCATTGACCTGCCGCCGCTGCCGAGGGTGGAAAGCGGCCCGCCGCCCGACTGCCCCATGTGCGGCGATCCCATGGCCTTCATCGACGGCGACTGGGGCTGCCCGGACTGCAACGGCGAGATCATGGGCCCGGAGACGGGCTAGGTCCCCGGCCCGGATGCTGCGGCTCGTCACCGGATCCTTCCTGCACAGCCTCGAGCCGGCCCTGGTCGCGGAGGTCCGCCGGCTGAAGGCGGATGACCCGCTCGCGCCCCTGGCCGTCGTCGTGCCGTCCCGTCCCCTCCGGGACCGGCTGCAGGAGTTGCTGGTCGTCGAATCCGGCTGCGCCCTCCTCAACGTCCACTTCCTCACCTTCCACCAACTGGCCCTGCGCCTCGACGAGGAGCGGCGGAGGCTCGCGCCGAGCGGCGCGGCACCGCTGTCCGTCGGGCGGGACCTCTTCTTCGAGCAGCTTCTACGACACCTGGGCCGGCGGCGGCTGAGCGGGACGGAGGCGCTCGGGCTGGAGCAGCTCCCCGCGGGCGGCTGGGCGGCGCTCTGGGCGACCCTGCGCGACCTCAAGGACGCGGCCGTGGACCCGGCTAGGGCCAGGGATGCGGTGGACGAGGGCCAGTTCGGCGCGGAGGACGGGCCGAAGCTCCGGGCCCTGTTCACCCTCCAGGCCGCGCTGCGCGAGGCGGCGTCGCTCCTGGGCGCCGGCACGGCGGACGACCTCGCCGCCGCCGTGACGCCCTTCGTGCCCGCCTCGCCGTTCCTCGCCGGGCTCCGGGCGATCCTCTACTACGGCTTCTACGACCTCACGCAGGTCCAGCTCTCGTTCCTGGAGGCGGTCGTCGAGACCGGGCCGGCGACGATCTTCTTCCCGTTGGAGGAGGGGCAGAACTTCGAGTTCGCCCGGCGCTTCTTCGACCAGTACGTTCGCGCGCTCGGCCCGGCCGAGGTCGTGTCCCCCGCGGCGCCTCGCCCGGCCGACGGTCCGGACCTGCGGGTCATGAACGCGGTGGGACCGGACGACGAGGTGGCGCTCGTCTGCAAGGAGATCCTCTCGCTGGTCGAGGACCGGGGCTATGCCTTCGAGGAGATCGGCGTCGTCGCGCGCGGGCTCGGGCCGTACCAGGAGGCGCTCCCGCGCCTGTTCGGCGCGCACCGGATTCCCTTCGAGACCTCGGCGGGCCGGCCGCTGATCGCCGAGCCGGCGGCCAAGGTCCTCGCCCAGCTCGCGCGCCTGCCGCTCACCGGCTTCTATCGGGGGCCGATGCTCGAGGTCCTCGGCTCCTCCTACGCGCGGGGGGAACGGGGAGGCCAGAGGGTCGAGCCCAGGCCGGACCTCTGGCGCGCGGCCCTGTCCGCGCTGGGGATCGTCAGGGGCGAGGCGGAATGGCAGCGACTGGCTGCGGCGGGCCAGCTCGCGGTCGCGGCGGGGCGGGAACCGGAGGAGGAAGAGGCCGGCTCGACGGAGGTCCCGGCCGCGCAGCTCGCGCTGCTCTGGCGCCTCGTCTCCGGGCTCATGGCCGACTGCCGCGCGCTGCCGGCCGAGGGCCTGGTGGGGGAACTGACCGAGGCGTTTCTCGCGCTCGCGAACCGCCATCTCCTCATGCCCGGCCTGTCGGACGAGCCGGGGGATGAGGCCTGTGACGACGACGAGGCTGCGCGCCTGGCCGCCGCGATCCGGGAGGTCTTCGCGCAGCTCCGGGAACTCGACCGCATCCCGGAGCCGGTGACCTGGGAGGAGTGGACGGGGCTGTTCACGAGGGCGATGGAGCGGGCGGTCGTGCCGCTCTCCGCGCATGAGCACCGGGGTGTCCTGGTGCTGGACGCGATGGCGGCGCGCGGCCTGCCGTTCCGCGCGTTGTTCCTCCTCGGGCTGAACGACGGGGTGTTTCCCCGCAATATCCACGAGGATGCCTTCCTCCGCGACCGGCACCGCCGGGTGCTCGCCGCCACCCTGGGGTACAAGCTCGACGAGAAGCTGGCGGCCCACGACGAGGAGCGGCTGCTGTTCACGCTGCTCCGAGGGGCGGCCCGCGACCGGCTCTACCTCTCGTACCAGCGGGCCGATGTCGCGGGGCGTTCCCTGGCCCCCTCGCCCTACCTGGCCGCCGTGCGGCCGGCCGGCTTCGCGACGCCGCCAAAGCCGGAGCTGGCGCTCCCGCGGCGGCTGTCCGACCGGTTCGCGCTGCCGCAATGGGCGCCGCGGTTCCTGACCGGCGATGAGGTGGGGCTCTGGCTGGTGCTGACCGGGAGGGACCCTGGGCCCTGGCTGGAGGCGACGAACCGCGAGCCGGCCTTGTTCCGCAACGGGCGGGAGGCCCTCGTCGAGCTGGAGGGCGGGGCCTCGACGCCGGGACCCTACGACGGGCGCACCGGTCCGCTGGAGACGTTCTGGGCCGGGCTGGCCGAGGAGGGCCTGGCGCCGACCTCGCTCGAGCAGTACGCGCGATGCCCCTTTCAGTATTTCGCCGGCCGTGTGCTGCGGCTGGAGCCGCTGCGGCCGCCCGCCGTCGGGGACCTACCGGCCCAGACCCTCGGGCATCTGTGTCACGAGGCCCTGCGTCTCGGCTATGAGCGGCTGGTCGCGGCCGGCTGGCCGGACCGCCGGGTTGAAGGTGGAGAACGGGAGGCCCTCCTGTCCGACGCGGTGGAGCGGGCCTTCGCCGAATACGAGGCCGGGCACGGCGCCGGGCCCGCGCTGCTCTGGGGGATGGCGCGCGAGGCCGTGGCGGGGCTGGTGCGGGAGGCGGCGGAGGCGGACGAGGCGGAGTTCCTCGCGAGCGGCTTCCGGCCGGTGGGCTTCGAGGTGGAGGCGCGGGGGCGGCTGGACGGCGATCCGCCCGTGGCCCTCCGCGGGCGGTGGGATCGCCTGGACCGGCGTCGGGAGCCGCCCGGTCTCCGGGTCGTGGACTACAAGTTTCGGCAAGGCTCGGCGATGAAGAGCGAGGACCGGAATCTCGCCAGGGGAGCCGTGCGCGGCTATCGCCTCCAGCCGCCGCTCTATTCGCTCATGGTGCGGAAGGGTGAGCCGGCCGGAGGGGCCGGCCTCCCGCAGAGGGTGACCTTCGTCTTCCTCGCGCCCCGGTGGGAGCACCGGGTCCAGCGCGCCACGTTCGAGGCGGCGGCCTGGACGGGCGAGACCGGCGCGATGCTCAAGGCCACGCTCCGGACGCTGCTCGAGGGCATCCGCGCGGGGGAATTCCTCATCTTGCCGGACGGCTACTGCGACCATTGCGACTTCGCCTCGATCTGTCGGCGCTTCCATGAGGCGACGTGGTGGCGCGCGCGTCGCGCCGAGATGGTCAGGCGCCTCCGCGACCTGCGGAAGAAGACTCCGCCGGAGGACGGTGCGGATGAGTGAGCGCAGAGCCCTTCCCGACGAGCAGGCTCGGATCGCGGCGGAGACGACCTTCGACCGGAACGTCGTCGTCGTGGCGGGGGCCGGAACGGGCAAGACCACGCTCCTGGTCAACCGGCTCGTCCACCTGTTGATGAAGGAGCCGCACCCCCTGGCCCTGGCGCGCATCGTGGCGCTGACGTTCACGAACAAGGCCGCGACCGAGATGAAGGTCCGGCTGCGGGACCGGCTGCTCGCGTTGATCGAGCCGGGCGGCGGCGCGCAGGAGAGCGGCGCGGTCGGCCTCGAGGACCTCCGGGCCCGCTACGGGCTCTCGGCCGATGCGGTGGCCGACCGGGCCCGCGCTGCGCTGCGTGACTTGGAGCGCGCGCAGATCGGCACGCTGCACAGCTTCGCCGCCCACCTGCTGCGGCTCTATCCGATCGAGAGCGGGGTGGACCCGGGTTTCCGGGAGGACGACGGCTCGCGCTTCGAGGAGCACTTCGCCGCCCAGTGGGACTGGTGGCTGGATGCGGAGCTGGGGCCGGCGGGCCCCAACCACGAGGCCTGGCGGCGCGCGCTCGCCGAGCTGCCGCTGGAGGAGGTCCGCGCGCTCGCCTCGGCCCTCTGCGGAGAGCTGGTGCCGCTCGACGCGCTCCGCCGCCAACTGGCCCGGGCCGAGCTGCCTCCCGCGCTCCGGGACTGGTTCGCGGCGCGGCGCGCGCGTGCCGCGGAGCTGCTGGCCGCCCATGACGGCGGCAGGCGCCGCAAGGCGGAGGCGATGCTGGCCGCCGCCGTCGAGTTGTTCGCCCGGCTGGAGGAGGAAGGGCTCCGGGGCCTGGAGGGACTGGACCAGGGGACCAGGGATCAGCTCGCCCGCGACCCCGGCTCGGCGACCAAGGGCTGGAGCGAAGAGGCGTTCGCCGAGGCGACCGACCTCATCCGCGCCGCGCAAAGCATCCTGGCCGTGGACGTAAAGTGGACGGCCGGGCTGGTCGGCCTTCTGCTGCCCTTCGTCGAACGGGTGCGTGCCGCCTTCCTGGAGCAGGGCTGGGTGTCCTTCGACGGGCTTCTGGCGCGGGCGCGCGCCCTGCTGCGCGACCATCCGTCCGTCCGGGAGCGGCTCAAGGAGGAATACCAGGCCATCCTCGTGGATGAGTTCCAGGACACGGACCCGGCCCAGTACGAGATCGTCCTCTTCCTGGCGGAGCGGGCCGGCCGTTGCGCGCCGACCTGGCGGGAGGTCGAGCCGGCGCCGGGCAAGCTGTGCATCGTCGGCGACCCCAAGCAGTCCATCTACGCCTTCCGCCGGGCGGACATCGAGGCCTTCGACCGGGTCGTCGAGCGGCTCCGCGCCGCCGGCGCGCAGATGTACGAGCTGGTCACGAACTTCCGCAGCCACGCCGCCGTGCTCGACGCGGTGAACGGCGTCTTCGACCGGCTGTTCCGCGAGGAGCCGCACGTGCAGCCGGCGAACGTCCCCCTCGCGGCGTTGCCGGGGCGGCGGGCGGGGTTCGAGACGCCGGGGGTGGAGCTGCGGCTCGTCACCAGCGGAGAGGAGGAGACGGACTCGGGCGGCCTGGCGAAGCTGGAAGCGGAGGCTCTCGCGCGGTGGCTCAAGGAGGAGGTGCTCGGGCGCGAGCTGCTGAGGGACGCGGCGGGCCGCCGGGTCGCGGTCCAACCCGGCCACGTGGCCCTGTTGTTCAGGAAGCTGACTCAGTCCCAGGACTACCTGGAAGCGCTCCGGCGCCGGGGCGTTCGCTACGTGACGGACGGCGAGAAGCATTTCTACCGACGGCAGGAGGTCGTGGACCTGATCAATCTGCTGCGCGCCGTGGAGAACCCGCACGATCGGCTCGCGCTCGTCGGCCTGCTCCGGTCGCCGGTCGGCGGCGTGACCGATCGGGAGCTGGTCGAGCTGGCCGACCGGGATGCGCTGGACTACCGGCGTCCCGACCGGCTGGCCGGCTGGGGCGGGCCGCGCGCCGCCGCCGTCCGGTTGCTCTACGAACGGCTGGGCGAGCTGCACCGTGAGGCGGGCCGCCGCACGCTGCCGGAGGCCGTGGACCTGCTGTTCGCGCGCCTGCCGGTCCTTGAACTCGCGGCGGCGTCGCTCCACGGCGAGCAGGCCGTCGCCAACCTGTTCAAGCTGCGGCAGATGGCGGTCGAACTGGCCGACCGGCCGACGTTGACGCTCGCGGGGTTCGCGGAGCTGATGGCCGCCAGGCAGGCGGAACAGCCGGACGAGGCGGAGAGCGCGCTGGCGGAGGAATCGCCGGAGGCGGTCCGCGTCCTGACGATCCACAAGGCGAAGGGACTGGAGTTTCCCATCGTGATCCTGCCCGGCCTGCATCAGGGGACGGGCGGGGGCCGGGTCCCGCCGACCGTCGCCGAGGACTGGTCCACCGGCGTCTTGGGCCTCTCGGTCGGGAGCACGTGCAGCCTCGGGGCCGTGCTCGTTGCGGACAAGGCCAGGCGGCGGGAGGAGGCCGAGCGCCGGCGGCTCCTCTACGTGGGGATGACGCGGGCCAGGGAGTTGTTGGTGCTGTCGGGCGGCCGTCAAGAGCGCGCGGGGCGGGGTGCCTTCCTTGCGCTGCTGGAAGAAGCCTGCGGCGGACCGGTCTGGGACGAGGGCGAGGCGGTGACGGTCGGCCGGGCGGCGATTCGCAAGCGGATCAGCCGCGAGCCGGAGCGGCCGCCGACGCCGACACGGCCGCGGCGCGGCGGGCTACGTGCGCCGACCGGGCTGCGGGAGCTGGCGGACCGCTGGGCGGCCCGCGAGGCGGCTTGGCGCGAGGCCCTCGCCGCGCCGCGGCGCCTGACGCCGTCGGCCTTGACCGACGGGAGACGGCCCGAGCGTGCCCGGCGTGCCGGCGCGGTCCGGGGACAGGATCGGGGCGACGATCGTCCGCCGGCCGCCCTGATCGGGACCCTCCTGCACCGCCTGCTGGAGCGATGGGCGTTCGATCGCGGACTCGCCCAGCTCGACGAGCGCCTGGCGGAGATCGGGCGGGGGCTCCCGCCGGAGTGGGCGGAGCGCGCGCCCGCCATCGCCGAGGAACTGGCGGCGATGATGAGGACCTTCGTCGCGTCGCCGCCCTACGCCGAGCTGGCCCGTGCGACGGTGCTGGCGCGGGAATGTCCCTTCGCCATGGCGTGGGGCCGGGAGGCGCGGGGTCCGGTGATGGAGGGCACGATCGACCTCCTCTACCGTCTTGACGGCCGGCTATGGATTGCGGACTATAAGACCGATCAGGTCGGCGAGCGGGACCTGGCGCAACGGGCGGAGCAGTACCGGCCGCAGATGGAGGTCTATCGTGCGGCGGCGGCGCAGGCGCTCGGCGTGGCAGAGGTCGGGGGCCGCCTGATCTTCGTCAGGGCCGGCCGGGCGGTGGACGTGGGAGGAGGGAGGGGCGCATGAGGCAGATCTTGGCGGCGGCGGCAGTGGGGATGGCGCTTTGGGGCTGTGCGTCGGCAGGGCCGGCCCCCGCGAAGGTGGAAACCTTGGTGCCGCCGGCAGGGACCGCGCCGGCGGCGGTCCAGGCCATGGAGGAAGGCAACCGGCTTTACGCGGCCAAACAATGGGCGGAGGCCAAGGCCCGGTACGAAGCGGCCATCGCGGCCTCGCCGAACCTCGCAGAGGCCCACTATAACTTGGGACTGACCTTCGACCGGCTGGGGGACAAGCCGAAGGCCAAGAAGCATTACCTGGAAGCGGCCAACCTCGCCCCGGGCGACAAGGTCATCTGGGACTCCTGGCCCCTGCGCAAGCACGGCGACGTGCAGGTGGCGCCCAAGGGCGACACCTTCTTCACGCCGTCCAAGCATGCGTATTGAGCCGGCCGTGGCGCGGCCGGATGGGGAAGACCGAGACGATGGCACGCCGCAATCGCCGTCACGCGCTCTCCGTCAGCCCGGACGAGTTCGAGACCCTCGTGCGCGAGGCCGTGGACGGCCTGCCGCAGGAGTATCGGCGGCTGCTCAAGAACGTCGCGGTCGTGGTCGAAGAGGAGCCGCCGCGGGAGGTGCTGGACGATCTGGGGTTGGAGAGCGCGGACGACCTGCTGGGCCTGTATTCGGGGACGGCGCTGGATGAGGAATCGTTCTTCTCGCCCGGCGGCCAGCTTCCGGCCCGGGTGTCCATCTACCGCGGTCCGATCCTGCGCCTCTGCCGGACGAGAGATGAGGTGGTGCAGGAAGTAGCGGACACCGTGGTGCACGAGATCGGCCACCACTTCGGCCTGGACGATGAAGAAATGCCGTATTGAGGGAAGGGGGATTGAGGGATTGACGGATGGGGGGTGGATTCCATTGTTCAATAAATCACGGTTTCGATGAATCACTCCTTTAATGAATCCATCGCGCAATCGTCACGTCTTTCTGAATCCCCACGCCAGCATGACGGCGCCGAGGAGGACCATCGGGGCGCTGAGCACCTGTCCCATCGAGAAGGGCCCGAGCACGAACCCCAGGTGCAGGTCCGGCTCGCGGAAAAACTCCACGACCAGTCGGCAGAGTCCGTAGCCGGTGATGAAGCTCCAGAAGACCGTGCCGGGCGGCGTCTGGAGCCGGCTCACCATCCAGAGCAGGATGAACAGCAGCCCACCTTCCAGGCCGGCCTCGTAGAGCTGGGAGGGATGGCGACACTCCGGACCCCCGCCCGGGAACACCATGCACCAGGACACGTCGGTCGGGCGGCCGAAGAGTTCCCCGTTGATGAAGTTCCCGATCCGCCCCAGTCCCAGACCGATGGGCACGGCGGCGGCCACCAGGTCCGCGATCGTATAGACGGGGAACCCCTGCCGGCGGCAGAACAGCCAGAGCGCGAGGATCGTTCCCAACAGTCCGCCGTGGAAGGACATACCGCCTTCCCACACCGCGACGATCTTGGCCGGGTGCTCCAGGTAGTAGGGAAGATTGTAGAAGAGGGTGTAGCCGAGGCGGCCGCCGAGGATGACCCCGACCGCCCCGTAGGCGATGAGGTCGTAGAGTTGATCGGTCGTGATCGCCACGCCGCGCGCCGCGGCCTTGGCCTTGATGACGAAGTAGGCGGCGGTGAAGCCCAACAGGTACATCAGGCCGTACCACCGGAACTGCAGGGGACCGAGGCGCAGGATCACGGGGTCGATGTTGGGGTAGGGCAGCATGACGGTCGTCGGCCTCTCAGGTGGACTGTGACCCGGCGCGGGCGGAACGGGCGACATAGTAAGCGCCGTCTCGGTCTTTTGCAAGGAGCCGGCGGGCGGCAATCCGACGGAGCGGGCGTCTCATGGCGGCCATGACGACGGCTGCGGTCTGCGTGCTGGCCCTCGCCGTCGCGCTGCACGAGGCGTCGGCCGGCTCGCGCGCGCTGGACGGGGGCGAGCTGCTGAAGATCGGCGACCTGCACGAGGTGCAGAACCACCTGGAGGAGGCCCTGCCCTACTACCGGCGGGCGCTGGCCGCCTTCCGCGAGAAGAAGGACCGGGCCGGGGAAGCCGCCGCGCTCGTCCGCATCGCCGACATCGTCGAGCGACAGGGTCAATGGGATGAAGCGAAGCGCTCGTTGGAGCGGGCCGTGGAGTTGTTCGCCGGTCTGGGCGACCGGAAGGCGGCGGCCCGCGCGCTGGTCCGATTGGGCCGCGTGGCCCAGGCACAAGGCCGTCTCTCCGAGAGCGAGGCCCGGTACCGGCAGGCGGAGGCGGTCTTCGACAAGGCCGGGGACCGCGGCGGGCGCGCCGAGAGCCGGACGCGCCTCGGCGAGCTGCTGGTGGCGCAGGGACGATCGGGCGAGGCCGGGCCGCTTTTGGACGCAGCCCTGGCCGACGCCCGCGCGCGCGGCGATGTCCCGCAGCAGATCGCCGCCCTCGTCGCCCTCGGCGGCGCGCGGTGGCAGGAAGAGCAGGAGCAGGCGGCGCGGAGCGCCTACGAGGAGGCGCTCAGGCTGGCGGAGGGCGTCGGCGATGCCCGGGCGGAAGGAACCGTGCGGGGCCGCGTCGCACGCTTCTATGCGGAGACCGGTCGGTACGGGGAAGCGGCGGCGACCGCGCGGCGGGCGCTGACGCTCTATGAAACCCTCAAGGACCGCCGCCAGGAAGCGGACATCCTATCCCTCCTGGGAAATCTTGACCTCATCGAAGGCCGCCCCGAGGCCGCAGCCGCCCGGCACGAGCGGGCGCTTCGGCTCTATCGCGCCCTGCGGGACCGATTGCGCGAAGCGGGCAGCCTCGCCAACCTCGCCGCCGTCTACCAGATGCAGGGCCTCGCGCAGGAGGCCCGCGACACGCAGGGCAAGGTGATTTTCCTTCTCCAGCCGACCGCCGACTGAACCTTCTTGACCATCACCCTCCAGAGTGTTCCCTTTCTTCAACGCCCGCAATCGGCTGTGGCGAAAAGGCAACGCCGACCGTAGTCCTGGGTGAGATGAAGATAGGGATCTGTTTGGATTATTACATGAATTTGGCCAAAGCTGGTCTGGCATGGAAGGTGCTTGGGTCTTGGAGTGAGGACAGGGTCATTACAAGGCAGGAGCGGTGCTGATTCATCACAAGGAGGGACGGACCATGACGGATCGTGGACGAGAGGTGGCGAAGGCGGCGGCGTTGGTGGCGGGTGGCGCGGTGGTGGGGGCGGGGATCGCTCTGCTCTTCGCCCCGCAGCCCGGCGCCGAGACCAGGCGGCAGATCAAGCACTATGCGAAGCGCGCCCAGCACGAGGCGAACAAGTTCGGCCGTCAGGTGAAGGTCAGCGTGGAGCGGACGATCGAGCGCGGCAAGGCGTGGCTTCCGAAGAAGGACGAGAAGCCGGCCATCGCGGCGGCCTGATCGCGACTGGGGGATTCCGGGTCGGGCCGCAGCGACGAGTCATTCCATCGCCCCGACCCGGGACCGGCCCGGGGCCGTCTGAAGGCCTCGGGCCGCTCCCGCGGAGGATGCATGATCGTCCAGTGGCTGCACACGTTCCTCACCGCCCGTTGCCCGATCTGCCGCTGCCGCTATGGCGCCAGGATGCGCCGCCGCGTCACGGAAACCCTGTCGCGATTCGCCCTGTTGCGGCCCTACGAGTGCCGGTCCTGCAATTACCGCTTTTACTCCTACGGATTTCGCCCGCACCGCTGACCATCGCTTCCTTGACCGCCTTCCAGGCCGGTGTTAGAGTCGCGCCCGTGCCGGAGTGGCGGAACTGGCAGACGCCAGGGACTTAAAATCCCTTGGGTCGCGAGACCCGTCCCGGTTCGAGACCGGGCTCCGGCACCAACCCTTCCGGCCGTGTGCTGTCTGCGAGCCGGTGTCGTGCGTCACGGACGAACCTGCGCGTGAGAGGTGAACGGCGGGGCTCGGTGTGCGGTGCATCAAGATGATTGCATGAGCCGGCGGTAAAGCGTACAATGCCTTTACTTAAGTAGGCGGACGCGAGGCGCGATGACCGGCCGACAGACCGCTTGAGCGGGGCAAGCAGGGGAGGCGTGATGATGAGAGCGGGAAGGGCGCTCTGTGGGCTGGTGCTCGTCATGATGGCGACCGGCGGGTGCGTGTCCAAGGCCAGGTATCTGGAGGCGGTGAACGAGGCGGAAGCCACCAAGGCCCAGTTGCAGCGCGTGCAGGAGGAAAACGCCGCCGTCGAGCAGCAGCTCAAGCTCGTGAAGGAGGAGGCGTCCAAGCGCATGGCCGCCGCCGAAAGCGTGCAGAACGAGGCCGAGCGGCTGCGAAATGAACGGGCCAAGGAACGGGCGGCGCTGGACGAGCGGGCGAAGGAGCTGAGCGACGAAGTCGCCGCGATGGAAAGCAAGCTCAGGGCCCTGCGCAAGGACTACGAGGCGGCGGAAAAGGAGCACGCGGCCCTCAAGGCGACCGTGGCGCGGTACCAGAAGGAACTCAAGGAGCTTCAGCAGCCGGTCGGGTTGGCCGCGCCCCTGCCCAAGCCGAAGCAAGAGCTGGGCATGCCGGATCGCAGCGGCCCGGCGGGAGGCCCGACCGTCGCGCAGGCGCCCAAGCCTGGCCCGCTGGGCCCCGGCGCGGCACCGCCGCCGACGGCGAAGCCGCCGGCGCCCGGCCCCGGCGATGCGGCGTCGGATGCCCCGGCCGAACCCGAGAGCCAGGGATTCTTCGCCTCGATCATCAACTGGATCATCAACCTGTTCAAGAGCCTCTTCGGCTGAGGGGCCCCCGTCCTTGATCGCGTCGCTTCGAGTCCGGCTGTGACGTCACGATCGATCGCGGTGCTCGGAGCGGTCTGCGGTTCCCTGGCCGTCGCGGCGGGGGCCTTCGGCGCCCACTCTCTGAAGGCCATCCTCGACGCCGACCGGCTCGTTCTCTTTGAGACGGCGGCCCGCTATCAGATGTACCACGCCTTGGCGCTGGTCTGTTGCGGTCTGGCCGAGCGACAACTCGGCGGGCGCGCCTGTCGGGCCGCGGCGTGGGCCTTTCTCGCGGGCATCCTGCTCTTTTCCGGCAGCCTGTATGCCCTGGCGTTCTCCGGATGGCGCTGGCTGGGCGCCCTGACGCCGCTCGGAGGGGTGGCCTTTCTCGTCGGCTGGGGGCTGTTGGCGTGGGGCTGTTGGGGAGGTCGAGCGGCGGCCGACTAGCGGGCCGCCGGGGGGCTGTCCGAGGCCTTGCCGCAGCCGGCGGTGCGCTTGCCCGTGATGCTGCCCCAGGCGCCGGCTGAATTCACGAAGGTGCCTTCCAGTCGCTGGCCTCCTCCGGCCAGGAGCAGGCTGTCCTCCTGAAAGCCCCCGCGGAATTCCCACCGAAGGTACACGGTGTCCCCGACGATCAGAATCTTCTTGGGGCCGGACCCGGTCGATGGTACGGCGTCGGGCGGCGGGAAGACGATTTGGCTCTTGTGGTCCTGGTGATTCTGATGGTTGTGGACTGTCCACAGCCAGGTCCCGCAGAGGCGTGTGAGCCCCCGGAGGGTCTTGACGCGCTCGCTGGCGCTCCGGAGCCTGATCCAGCTCAGGAGCGTATCGCGCTCCGCCTCCAGTTGCGCCTGGACGGCGGCGAGCTTCGTCGGGGAGGGGGAGGCCCCGTCCCCCCCCGCGTTCGTCGCCGTCGGCTGTTCCTCGATCGCGGCAAGGGCTTGGCGCAGAGCCGGCCGCTCGCCCTTGGCCAGGACCCACGCGCGATGTTGCCCTGCACGCTGGGCGGCGTCGGGGACGACGCCGGGAACGGGGCGGTCGTCCGCCCGCTCGGCGCGTGACGCCAGTTGCCAGGCGGCCAGGTCCGCCACCAGTCTCACCGCGGCCTCGGCGACCTCGCGGGTTTCCGCCGCCGGCCGGCCGGCGGACGGTCGTTCCTCGGGAGGGGTCAGGCTCGGCTCGAGGTCGAGGTTTCTCAGGAGCGTGCCCCGGAAGAGGGCGAGCGCCGCCTCGTCGGAGGCGATGAGAGGAAGGCGGTCCGCCTCGGCGCGGAGGATCGCCCGGAAGTCCGGAACGTCGGGTTGGAGAAGTTGGGCCGGAAGCGGCGCCGGCCGGGCCGTCGCCAGGAGGAAGAACAGGCCCGCCAGCACGGCGGTCATTGTCCCCGCGTGGGCGGTCCGGGCATGGTCCTGCGGCATCGTCTTGGACATGGCGTCGGCTCCGCGCTCAGCGAGAGATGACTCGACGGGGGGCGCGGCCCGGGCCGTGTTCGTCCGCCGGTTCAGCGCGCCGGCGCGGCGGCCAGGTCGGCCTTGAAGCACTCGCTCAGGAAGGTCACGGTGCGCTCCCAGGCGGCGTCGGCTGCGTCCTTTCGATACTGCTCGGGGCGCAGGCTGTTCATGAAGCCGTGCGGCGCGCCGTCGTAGGTCGTGACCTCCACGCGCTTGCCGTGCTCCCGGGCCATCTGCTGCAACTGGGCGACGTTCCCCTCCGGCACGACCTTATCGTCGCCGGGCCGATGGTACAGGACGGGACAGAAGAGGTCCTTGAGCAAGGTCGGCGGCGAGACCATGTCGCCGTAGAACGACACGACGCCCCGCAGTCGGCGTCGCTGGCAACCGAAGCGAAGGGCGAAGGTCCCCCCCATCCCGAAGCCCATCACCGCATGGACGTTCTTTTTTACCTGATCCTGCGTGTTGAGGTATTCGCAGCAGGAAGTCAGGTCCTGGAGGACATCGGTTTCCTTGAGCCGGGCCATGAGCGCATCCGCGACCTCGGCGTTCGCCGTCACCATGCCGCCCTGCCGGACATAGAGATTGGGCACGAGGACCGCGTAGCCCTCGCAGGCGAGCCGGCCCGCGAATTCCTTGACCTGGACCGTCAACCCCCAGCGTTCGTGCAGCAGGACCACGGCGGGGAAGGCGGTCTTCTCCTGCGGGAAGAAGAACATGCCCTCGACGTGCACGCCCTTCGGAATGAACGTTTTGATGTAGGGGTTGGTCATGGCGTCGGAGATGTGGGGGATCGGCGCACCGCTGGGGAATCGCACGGGGATGGACCCGATCTGCTGGGGTGTGAACCGCGACGCTCGGTCGGTCATGGGGCTCCTGATTCGGGTGGTTGGCCTCGGGTTTGCCGGCCGGTTTCCGGACGCGACGTGGGGGCCTCGCGCAGGCGGAGCCCTACTATAAACGGGGGGTTGCGGGGAAGTCAACGCGCCGGCGGCGGTTGACCGCTCGGGGAGGGCTGGTTACAATGACGGGCGATCCGGCCCGCGCGGGGCGCCGCCGACCCTGTCGGGTCAGGAGGGCCGGGCAGTGGAGAGGAGGTGTCTTGTGGGGAACAAACTCTACGTCGGAAGCCTATCCTACTCGGTCACGGACCAACAACTGCACGACCTGTTCGCCCAACACGGGACGGTGGTGTCGGCGAAGGTGATCACGGACCGCTTCACCGGGCGGTCCCGCGGGTTCGGATTCGTGGAAATGTCGACGTCCGAAGAGGCCCAGAACGCCATCACGGCGCTCAACGGCGCGCAACACGAAGGGCGGGTGCTGGTCGTCAACGAGGCCAAGCCGCAGGAGCGCCGTGAGCGGAGCTGGGGGGGCAGCCAGGGGGTAGAGCCCGGCGGAGCCCGACGCTACTGACGCATCCTTCAAACACGCGCGAGCAGGGTACCACCAGGGGCCGTGTCGGGACACGGCCCCTGCTGTTTTCGGCGCCGGACGACTCGGGCGTCGGATGAGGGGCGGATGGGGACGGTTGCGGTCGGGCTCATCGGATTGGGGCGCCACGGCTTACGCTATGCCCGACACTTACTGGAGCCGCTGCCCTCAATCCGGCTGGTCGCCGTGTGCCGGCGGGACCGGACCCGGGGCGCCGCCTTCGCCGCCGAGCACGGGCTCCGGTTCCACGGGGACTACCGCGACTTGATCGCCGATCCCGCCGTCGAGGCCGTGATCGCGGTGGCGCCGCCCCTGATGAACCGGGACCTCTGCCTCGAAGCGGTGCGGGCGCGCAAGCCGCTGCTTATCGAAAAGCCCCTCGCCTGCGACGCGCACCGGGCTCGCGAGATGGTCGAGGCGGCCGAGGCCGCCGGCGTGCCGCTGATGACGGCGCAGACCCTCCGGTTCGATCCCGCGATCCGGGCCATGAAGGCCGATCTGTCCCTCGCCGGGTCCTGTCGCTACCTGGTCTTGACGAGCCGGATGGAGCGCCGCCCGGACCTCGACCGCCACGCGGCCGACTACGGCGGGCGGGGCGTGCTCCTGGAGGTCGGCATCCATCTGTTGGACCTCGTCCGGTTCCTGACCGGCGATGAAGTGGCGGAGGTGCGCGGCGAGATGGAGCCGGCGCCGAGCGTCGGTCCGGAAGACCGGGCCGTCGTGACCCTTCGCACGAGGGGCGGGGTGCCGGTGTTCGTGGACGTCTCCAGGGTGACGGCGGGCCGAGTCTGCCGAGCGGAATGGGTCGGCGCGCAGGGGCAGCTCATCGCGGACTGGGCGCGGCGCCGGCTGGCGCTGGTGGGGACGAGCCAGGCGGACACGGAGCGGCAGGTGGAGGGGCCGCCGACGGTCGCCGCGGTGCTGCGCGCCTTCGCGGAGGCGCTGTTGGCCGGCTCGCCCATGCCCGTTACGGGGCTCGACGGCGGGCGGGCGGTGGAGATCGCGGAGGCCTGCTATGAGTCCGCCGCTGCGGGCCTGCCGGTGAAACTCTGAGCGGCGATCCGCGGCGGCAGCCGGCTACGTCTCCGCCACGATGTGGGTGTCGGTCTCCTCGACCCCTTCGATCGTGTGGATCTTCGTGATCACCACGTCGGAGAGGGCCTTCTCGTCCGCCACGTTGACGAAGCTGAAGATGTCCGGCTGCCCGAAGCAGGGATGGGCCTGCTCCACGCCGGGAATTTTCTTGATGGCCTTGAGCACTTCCTTGGTCCTCCCGGCCTTCACCTTGATGAGCACGTAGGCCTTCGTTGCCATGGCGCGCCTCCTCTCCCGTGGGCTGCGTCGGTTTCCCGTCAGGTGGGGGGGAATGATAGCAGGGACGGCGGGAGGATTAAAGCCCGCCGCCCGGCATCGCCCGCCGGCGGGCGGCGTAGACGGCGTGCAGGTCCTCGCCGCGCGCCGCGAAGCGATCCCGCGCCGAGAGGAACGTGCGCGCCACCAGGTCGAAGTCGCTCCGTCCCACGTTGAAGGCCCGCAGCGCGTCGGCGATGCCCGGCCGCTCCCAGACGTCGGGGGACATCGCATACTCCACCAGCGCCTCCAGGCTCCGGGAGCTCCATCCCTGGCTGCGGAGGCGGGCAGATTCCGTCGAAGCCTGGTCCCCGAGCTTGGCGGCCAGCGCCTGATCCAGCAGGCCCTGGAGCGCCGGGGCCCGGCTCTTCATGAAGGCGGCTTGGAACTGGATCAGGGCCTTGATGAGGCGATTGGCGTCGGGGCTGGATTCCGGGGGGAGGGCGCCGGCCTCCTCGAAGGTGGCGAGCAGGGCCATCACCGCGCCGACCTGCCGGGGCGATGCCCGCTCCGACAGGAGCCGGGCCGCTGGCGACGACGCCGGGGCCTCGCTCGTGTCCGAGCCCCGATGCCCGCCGGCCAGGCCGGGCTGGGTCGGCGCGAGCGCGAGCCACAGGATCAGGGGCAAGACGCGGGGCGGGGTCGGCATGGGGGTCCTCCGTCGCCTCGGTGCGCCGCCCGGGACGGGGCGGCGACCGCATCGGGAAAAGGCCGGAGGCATTATAGCCGAGTCCGCCGCCGTGTTGAAAAGCCGGGAGCGCGACGCCTATAATCCCGCGCTGGTTTTCGGCCAGGCGAGGGAGGGGGCGCCGGCCGCGACGCGAGGCGGTGTGCTGGCCAAGGTCTTGAGCGCGGCGCTGGTCGGTGTGGAGGCGCACCTGGTCGAGGTCGAAGTGGACCTCGCGGGAGGCCTGCCCCAGTTCTCGATCGTCGGCCTGCCTGACGTCACGGTGCGGGAAAGCCGGGATCGCGTGCGCGCTGCGTTGAAGAACAGCGGCTTTACGATGCCGGTCAAGCGCATCACCGTCAACCTTGCGCCGGCGGACGTGAAGAAAGAGGGCGCGGGGCTCGACCTGGCGATCGCGATCGGGATCCTCGTCGCCGAGAAGGTAATCCCGTCCGAGCGAACGGCCGGCTGGGTGCTGGTCGGGGAGCTCTCGCTGGACGGCGCGGTCAAACCGGTCGCCGGGGCGCTCTCGATCGGGCTGGCCTGCCGGCGCGAATACCCGGTCGTGCTGCCGGCGGAGAATGCGGCGGAGGCCGCGATGGTCGAGGGGGTCCGGGCCTACCCCGTTCGATCGCTCGCCGAGACCGTCCAGTTTCTGACCGGCGGGCAGCCGATCGAGCCGACGGCCGTCGATCGGGCCGCGCTTCTCTCCGTACACGGCGCCGAGGAGGACGACTTCGCGGAGGTCTGCGGGCAGGAGCAGGCCAAGCGGGCGCTGGAGGTGGCGGCGGCCGGCGGCCACAACGTGTTGATGATCGGGCCGCCCGGCTCGGGGAAGACGATGCTGGCCCGGCGGCTACCGGGGATCCTCCCACCCATGCGGGTGGAAGAGATGCTGGAGACGACCCGTGTGCACAGCGTGGCGGGGCTCCTCCCGGCCGGCCGGCCGCTGGTGACGAGCCGGCCGTTCCGTGCACCCCACCACAGTGTGTCGGACGCCGGACTGATCGGCGGGGGGACGGTGCCGCGGCCCGGCGAGGTGTCGCTGGCTCACCATGGGGTGCTGTTCCTGGACGAGGCGGCGGAGTTCAAGCGCGGCGTGCTGGACGGGCTGCGCCAACCCCTCGAGGACGGCCGGGTGGTCCTCACCAGGGCGAACGCCACGTTGACCTACCCGGCGCGGCTCATGCTGGTCGCGGCGATGAACCCCTGTCCCTGCGGCTATTACGGGGACCGAAGCCGCGAATGCCTCTGCACCCCGCAGCAGATCCGCCGCTATCACGCGCGGCTGTCCGGCCCGCTCATGGACCGCCTGGACATCCAGGTGGAGGTGCCGGCCGTGCCGGTGGGTGCCCTGGCCCGCGAAGGGCGGGGGGAGTCCTCCGTCGCGATCCGCGAGCGCGTGACGGCGGCCAGAGCCAGGCAGTCGGCGCGCCTGGCCCACGCCGGCATCTACTGCAACGCGCAATTGAAGCCCCGGCACCTGAAGCAGTACTGCGCGATCGACGAGGAGGGGCGGCAGCTCCTGGAGCAGGCGATGGCCAGGTTGGGTCTGTCGGCCCGCGCGTACGGCCGGATCCTGCGGGTGGCCCGGACGATCGCCGACCTGGCCGGGGTGGCGCACCTCCAGCCGGCGCACCTGGCGGAGGCGATTCAGTATCGCACCCTCGACCGACGGGGGGACCTGTAGAACCCATGCAGAGCGTGAAAATCTTCGCCTGGTGGTTCGTCGTGGGCGCCACCATGGCCCTGTCGGTGATCATGATCCAGGGCGGGATCCGGGAGATCATGCAGGCCCAGGGCCCGTTCTGGGAGGCCAAGCTCGTCGAGATCTTGACCGCGGTGACCGGCGGTGGGCTGCTCGGCGGGTGCGTGGCGTTGATCATGAACCGAATCAAGAAGCCCTAGCCGGATGGTGAACACGGGAGACGGATCCATGGACATGGTGATCGGCTCGAACCTGTACCGCAACACGGACGGGACGGTGGAGATCGAAGGGTTGCCCCAGATCTCGATCGCGCCACGGAAGTCGGGCGGGACGCCGCTCGTCAGCATCGTCCTGTACGACGAGGGCGGGCGGGTGACGGCCAAGATGGTGGACGGCACGATGGCCTTCAACGAGCGGCGGGCGTTGGACCTCTCGAAGACGCAGACCGGCCTGCTGCTCAAGCACCTGGAAACGGGGAAGGTCGTCCTGCAGGTCGACTTCAAAGACGACCGGGTGGTGATCCCACGCGCGGAGTTCATGACCGTCAAGGGCCACCTGCTGCGGGTGACGCCGACGGAATGGACGCTGGAGCAGAAACGTCAGGGTGGAGGAGACACCGACCTGCAGGGCAAGTCGGTGGCGATCGGATGAGGCGGTGCGGGCCGCCGGCGGCGGCCCGCACCGGGTCAACGGGGGTCTTACGCGGCCTCGATCGAGATTCGGCGCGGCTTGGCTTCCTCCCGCTTCGGCAGGTGGATGTTCAGGACGCCGTCCTTGTAGGAGGCCGAAGCCTTCTCGTGGTCCACGTTGGTGGGAATCGTGAACGACCGGGAGAAGGGGCCCCAGCTCATCTCACGCACCAGGTACGTGCGCCCTTCGGTCGCGTCCTGCGCACGCTCGCCGCGCACGGTCAGCACGCCGTCCTCGACGACGACGTCGACGCCCTTCGGGTCCATGCCGGGCAACGCTAGCTGCATGGTGATCCCCTGATCGTCCTCGAAGACGTTGCAGGCGGGCGCCCAGTTCCTCCCGGACACCGCACGGAGCGTGTCGTCCAGAATCTTATCCAGTTGAAGCTCGAACGGGCTGTAGTGTGTGAGCGTCATAGCAATTCACCTCCTTCTTCGGTCGGGGGCCGTCCCTGAGGAGGCGGCCGGCGATCCCTCGACCCTGCCCTCGATCACGACGGGGTGATAATCCCGCTCCCCGTGGAGTCAAGCCCTCCGGGGAGGCCTCGGCCGGCGCCTTGCCCCGTCAAGACGACGGGGCCCCGACCCGGACGATCAGCTCCCCCTCCGCCGCATCCACCGTCGCCGTGCCGCCGTCCCGCAGCTCGCCCTTGACCAGCAGCCGGGCGATCGGCGTCTCGATCGCCTGCTGGATCAGCCGCTTGAGCGGCCTGGCCCCGTAGACGGGGTCGTAGCCCTGCTCCGCCAGCCGCGACAGGCCGGCGGGCGAGAGGACCAGGCCGATCCGGCGCTCGGCGAGCCGCTCCCGCAGCCGCCCGAGCTGGATGGTCACGATCTCCGCCAGGTCTGCGGCCGTCAGGGGATGGAAGACCACGGTCTCGTCCACCCGGTTGAGGAACTCCGGCCGGAAGTGCCGGCGCAACTCGCCGAGGACCAGAGCACGGACCTGCTCGTAGGGCAGGCCCCGCTGCTGGGCGTCCAGGATGTCCTGGCTGCCCAGGTTCGAGGTCATGATCAGCACGGTGTTCTTGAAGTCCACGGTGCGGCCCTGCGAGTCGGTGAGCCGACCGTCGTCCAGCACCTGCAACAGCACGTTGAAGACGTCGTGGTGCGCCTTCTCGATCTCGTCGAACAGGATCACGGCGAAGGGCCGGCGCCGGATCGCCTCGGTGAGCTGGCCGCCCTCGTCGTAGCCGACGTAGCCGGGGGGGGCGCCGATCAGCCGGGCGACGGTGTGTTTCTCCATGTACTCGGACATGTCGATCCGCACGAGGTTGGCCTCGTCGTCGAAGAGGGTCGCCGCCAGCGCCCTGGCCAACTCGGTCTTGCCGACGCCCGTCGGGCCGAGGAAGAGAAAGGACCCGATCGGCCGGTTGGGGTCCTTGATGCCCGACCGGGCGCGCAGGACCGCGTCCGCGACCGCGCGCACCGCCTCGTCCTGGCCGACCACGCGCCGATGGAGCAGCTCCTCCAGCCGCAGCAGCTTGTCCATCTCGCCTTCCAGCAGACGGCTGACCGGGATGCCGGTCCAGCGGCTCACGACCAGGGCGATGTCCTCCTCGTCCACCTCTTCCTTGAGGAGCCGGCTCTCGCCCTGCTTCTTGACCAAGTGCTGCTCCTCCGCGGCCAGCTCCCGCTCCAGCTTCGGCAGCTCGCCGTACCGCAGCTCCGCGACCCGGTTCAGGTCGTAGGCGCGCTCGGCCTGCTCGATACGCTGCTTGACCTCCTCAATCTGCCGGCGGATCTTCCGAAGGCGGCCCACGGAGGCCTTCTCCGCCTCCCAGCGGGTCTTCAGCAGCGTCTGCTCCTGGGTCTTTTCCGCCAGCTCGCGCTCGAGCGCGGCCAGCCTGGCCCGACTGCCGGGGTCGGTTTCCTTGCGCAGCGCCTCGCGCTCGATCTCGAGCTGCATGACCTTGCGCGACACTTCGTCGAGCTCGGCGGGCAGGCTGTCGATCTCGGTCCGCAGCCGCGCGGCGGCCTCGTCCACGAGGTCGATCGCCTTGTCGGGGAGGAAGCGGTCGCTGATGTAGCGGTTCGACAGCTTCGCCGCGGCCACCAGGGCCGCGTCCTTGATGCGCACGCCGTGGTGCACCTCGTACCGCTCCCGGAGACCGCGCAGGATCGAGATCGTGTCCTCGATGCCGGGCTGGTCCACCACGACGGGCTGGAAGCGACGCTCCAGCGCCGCGTCCTTCTCGACGTGCTTGCGGTACTCGTCCAGCGTCGTCGCGCCGATGAGGTGCAGCTCACCGCGCGCCAGCATGGGCTTGAGCAGGTTGGCCGCGTCCATCGCGCCCTCGGCCGCGCCCGCGCCGACGACGGTGTGCAGCTCGTCGATGAACAGGAGGATCTGGCCCTGGGAGGCCTGGATCTCCTTGAGGACGGCCTTCAATCGCTCCTCGAACTCGCCCCGGTACTTGGCGCCGGCCACGAGGGCGCCCATGTCCAGCACGACGACCCGCTTCTGCTTGAGGCCCTCCGGGACGTCGCCCTTGACGATGCGCTGGGCGAGCCCCTCGACGATCGCCGTCTTGCCGACGCCGGGTTCGCCGATCAGCACGGGGTTGTTCTTCGTGCGGCGGGAGAGGATCTGGATGACGCGGCGAATCTCCTCGTCGCGGCCGATGACGGGATCGAGCTTGCCCTGAGCCGCGAGCCGCGTCAGGTCGCGGCCATACTTCTCCAGGGCCTGGTAGGTGCCCTCGGGATCCTGGCTGGTCACGCGCTGGTTGCCGCGCACCTGCTGCAGCGCCCCCAGGAGGCGATCGCGCGTCAAGCCGAGCTGGCGGAAGACGCCGCCCTCGTCGGCCGCGGCGAGCAGGACGTGCTCGACGCTGAGGTAGTCGTCGCGGAGGGCTTCCATCTCCTTCTCGGCGCGGGCCAGGAGGGAGGCGAGCTTCGTGGTCAGGTGGATCTGGCCGGGCGCGGCGCCGGGGCCCTGCACCTGGGGAATCTTCGTGAGGGCCCGTTCGACGGCGGCCCGGACGGCCGGCACGGAGAGGCCGGCCTGCTCGATCAGGGGAGCCGCCAGGCCGCCCTCCTGCTCCAGGAGGGCCAGCAGGAGATGGTCCACGTCGACGCCCTGGTGGCTGCGTCGCAGCGCGTGGCCGGACGCCGTCTGCAGGGCTTCCTGCAGCTTCACCGTCATGCGATTCATGTCCATGGGGGCTCCTTTCCTCTCCGGCCTCGCGGTTGTATCGTGATAATCACCGAGAGGGTGAAGTCAACCGACGCATGCCGTCTCTTGACCGAAGGCGAAGGGGCGGACTATTGTCGGGCTCGCCATGGGCAGCACGCCACTCGACTCGTCGCGTCCGTTCGCGGTCGTGACCGGCGCCTCGCGCGGGCTCGGCGCCGCCTACGCGCGGGCCCTGGCCGCACGGGGCTATGACCTGCTGCTCGCGTCGCGGGACCGCGCTCGCATGGAGCAGACGGCGGCGGCCTGCCGCGCCCTCGGTCCCGGGACGGTGGACTGCGCGGTCGTAGACCTGGCCGAGCCGGACGCCGCGCTCCGCCTCCACGCGGCGGCCATGGAGGGGCGCACGCGGGTGGACCTGCTCGTGAACAACGCAGGTTTCGGGTTTTTCGGGGACTTCACGGCCATGCCGATGCGGCGGGTGCGGGAGATGTTGCGCGTCAACGTGGATTCGGTCGTCGAGAGCACCAGGCTGTTCCTGCCGGGCATGATCGCGCGGGGCGGCGGCGCCGTCATCATCGTCTCCTCCGTGGCCGGCCTCTTTCCCGTGCCCTACCTCGCGGAGTACGCGGCGACGAAGGCCTTCCTGATCTCGTTCTGCGAGGGGCTGACCGAGGAGATCCGCCGGACCGGGGTGCGGCTCCAGGTCTGCTGCCCCGGCTCGACGGAGACGGATTTCCACGCGACGGCCGGCTTCAAGCCCCGGAGCCTCTTCGGCGCCATGGCGCCGGAGCGGGTCGTGGAGGAATCCTTGGCCCGGCTGGACGTCGGTCCCACGGTCGTCACGATCGGCTGGCAGGGGTTGGTGCTCCGCCTGGCCAGCCGTTGGGTGCCGCACGGCCTCATCGTGCGCATGGCGCGACGGTGGACGAAACCGCCGGCCCGGGGCCCCGAGGCCACCGGACAGGGGGAATGAGCGATGCCGGACCTCCTCCGCGCGACCCTGGCCCTCTATGGAGGCGCCGTCCGGGCCACGGTCCAATCCCTCATCCGGGGCTGGGTGATCGCCGTGGCGGTGGTGGGGTTCGCCGCCTTGATGGTGGCGGCGACGGCGCTGGCCGCGCCCCTGGGGATGATCGGCGGGTTCATCCTCGGCGCGGTCAACGCGCTCCTGATCGGGGCCACGCTGCACCTCGTCGAGCAGGCCGTCCTCGGCGCGCGGCGGCTGACCCTGGGGGACATCGGATCGAGCTTCGGGGCCTACTTCTGGGAGGTGATCGGGGTTGGGTTCGTGCTGTGGATTCCGATGCTGGTGCTGGACCGCGGCGCTGCGGCCAACCCGAACGGGCCCGTGATCGTGGCGGCCGTCTATCTCCTGCTCTTCATCCTGCTGAACCCGGCGCCCGAGGTGATCTACCAGGTCCGAGTCGGCTCCCCGTTGGAGGTCATCAAGGAAAGCTACGAGTTCGTCCTGGACAACTGGGTCGAGTGGTTCCTGCCGCTGGTCGTGGTGGTGGCTCCGCTGGGGCTCTCGTTCTTCTTCGGGATCACCGGCCGGTTGGGCCGGGGCGCGGGGCTGGACTTCTACCAGGTGCTCGTGCTGCCCTTCACGGTGCTGCGCGCCTGGCTGGGGTGGCTGGGGCTTCCGGAGAGCCTCACGTCGGGGTTGCTGATCGTGCTGACGCCGCTCGCGGCGGTGGCGATGCTCGTCTTCCGCGGGCACCTCTTCGCGGCGTTGCACGGGTCATCGCGCCGGCAGCGGCTCTTTCGGGCGGGATTCGGCGGGTAACTCCTGGCGCGGGGCGGGCGGCGCTCAAATTTCGGCCACGGGCGCGACCGCCTCACCCTCGCAGACGACGCAAGTGCGGGCGGGGATGCCTTCCGTGCAGAAGGCCGGCCCCAGGGCATGGGTGGAGTCGAGGGCTACCACGTCCTTGCCCTGGTAAGTCCACAGCCGCCGGCAGGACGGACAGCAGTACCACTGGTTGTACATCGGCCAGTCGCGGTCCCTGGTCGCCATCTCGGACCCTTGTCGCGCGGGCCTACAGCGCCGCCATGATCAGGGTTTCCAGCACCTGCACGGCCTCGCGCTCGATGACTTCTTCCACGACTGCGTGCTCGACCCGCTCGATCGTGCTCTCGCCTTGCGGCCCGACGTCCGGCTTCTGGCCGGGCAGGGGACGGCCTTCGAGCTCGGCGCGGGCCTCGTCGTAGAGCTGGCTGCACTGGCGCCCGACGACCGTGACCAGGCTCGTCGCGACGACGGTGGTGATGATGCCGGCCTTGATGACGCTCTTGGCGAGGAATCGCCCCGCCGCCACCGTGCCGTCCACGATGGCCGGGCCGGCCACGACGGCCGCCGCCCCGATGAGGGCTCCGCCGATCACCTTCTCCATCTCGCGTGCCTCCCCGCCCTGCCCCCGGCCACCCCCGCCCCACGTTAGGGCAATTCCCCGGGGAATGCAAGGGGCCCCGGGCGGCGCCGTCGCCCTGTCAGTCGATCGCGCTCTTGCCGAAGACCCACTCGATCACGCGACATTCCCGGCAGGGGGCGAGGGCCTCCGTAAGCCCCTCGCCCGTACAGGTGCGGAGGTCCGCCGTCGGCACCCGCGCTTTCACGTCGGGCAGGAAGGCGTCGTCGAACCCCTTGACCTTGACGAGCTTGATTTTTCCGTTCTGCAGGAACCGGATGAAGGTGGTGACTTCCTCGATCGTGTCGGCGTCCCAGAGGAGGCGCTCGATCCGGCCCTTGGCGTGGATGAGGGGAACCCGCACGGTATAGTAGCCCGATTCGGTGTGCAGCGCGATCTCGTCGAGCAGGAGGTCCGAGGCGGGGATCGCGGTCAGCGGCAAGCCGCTCTGGAGCTTCTCCGCGCAGAGGCGCGCCACCTCCTCCTCGCCTTCCAGCTCGAAGGTCTGGTCGAAGCGCGGCGGGGCGCCGGACGGGCGGCCGGGCGCGCGGGGCTTCTCGGGCGGAGCCGCGGCCGCCGGCGCGCCGGAGGCCAACAGGCAGCCAAGGATGAGTCCGATCAGAAGGCGGTGACGCATGATCCCCTCCTCACACCGGCAGGAAATAGAACGCATAGGCCAGGATCAGGTAGACGCCGATGAGCATGGTCCCCTCCATCCAATGGGACTCGCCGTCGGCGGTGACGCGCCCGACGATCAGCACGGCGATGACGACCGCCGTGACCTCGAAGGAGGTGAACAGCAGGTCCAGTGGCTTGCCCATGGCGTAGCTGACGAACACGAGCACGGGGGCGACGAACAGCGCGACCTGGATGCTGGCCCCGACCGCGATGCCGAAGGTCAGGTCCATCTTGTCCTGCAGGGCGAAGCGGACCGCGTTCGCCATCTCGGCCGCGTTGCCCACCATCGCCAGCAGGATCACGCCGGCGAACACCGGGGTGAGGCCCAGCCGGTCGGCGGCCGGCTCGATGGAGCCGACCAGCGTCTCGCTCATGACCGCGATGGCGACGGTCACGAGGGCCAGGATGCCGACGGACGTCGATTTGCTCCAGACCGGCTCCTCCTCGCTTTCCCCCTTCGCGTCCGCGGGAATGCCCGCCTTGCCCGGCTTGTCGTCGGAGGCGAACAGGTTGCGGTTCGTCTTCAGGGTGAACAGCAGGGACAGCAGGTAGATGATGAAGAGGACGACGGCGATCTCGAAGCTCAGCTCCCGCTCCTGGCGGATCGAGGTGAGGTGGAACAGGGCGGGGACGATCAGGGCGATGGCGGCGATCATCAGGAGCGCGGCGCTCATGCTGGCCGCCGTGCGGTTGAAGCGCTGCCGGCTGTGGCGGATGCCGCCGGCGGTCATGGCCAGGCCCAGGGTCAAGAGGATGTTGCCGAGGATGGAGCCGGTGATGGAGGCCTTGACCACGTCGTGGAGGCCTTCCCTCAGGGCGAAGATGGCGATGATCAGCTCCGGCGCGTTGCCCAGGGAGGCGTTCAGGAGCCCGCCCACGGTCTCCCCGACGTAGGCGGCCAGGCTCTCCGTGGCCCGTCCCATGATGCCGGCGAGCGGCACGATGCCCAGGGCCGACGCGACGAAGACGAGGATCGGGTTGGCGCCGGCCCAGTCCAGCGCGAGCGCGATCGGCACGAAGACGAGTAGGACGTTCAACCCCACCGGGAGCCCTCCGGGCGGTGCGGCGCTACCCTAGCAAAGGCATAGGGATTTGTCACCAGTCGGTTGCCGTTAGATGCGGTCCGCTCCGTAGCGGGCCATCGTGGCCTTGACGACTCGCTCCATCGTCAGCCCCTGGACCACGAGCGAGAAGACCACCACCGCGTAGGTCACGGCCAGGATTACGCCGCGCGCCTCGCCGAGCGGGATGGAGAGGGCCAGCGCGACCGAGACGCCCCCCCGCAGCCCGCCCCAGGTCAGGATGCGGACGGCGCCGGGGCTGAACCGCTGGGCGCGCGGCAGGAACAGCCCGGGACCACCGATCGACACGAGACGGGCGACGAGCACGATCGGGATCACCAGGAGGCTGATCAGCACATACTCGGCGGTGAAGGTGAGCACGAGGACCTCCAGCCCGATCAGGACGAAGAGGATGGCGTTGAGGATCTGGTCCACCAGCTCCCAGTAGATGTCCAGCGAGCTACGGGTCTCCGAGGGAATGGAGGGCCGCTGCCCGTAATTGCCGATGACCAGGCCCGCCGTTACGACCGCGATCGGGCCAGAAAAGTGCAGGGGGTCCGCCAGCGCGTAGGAACCCGTCGCCACGGCCAGCGTGATCAGCACGCCCAGCTCCTCGTTCGTGAGGCTCTTGAGCATCGCGTTGCCGAGGAAGCCGATCCCCAGCCCGAACAGGAGCCCGCCGATGGATTCCCGGATGAACAGGAGGCCGATTTCCCCAGCCGTGAGCTTCTCCGAGCCGGTGAGGAATCCCAGGATCACGAGGAACGCCACGACGGCGACGCCGTCGTTGAAGAGGGACTCGCCCGCGATCTTCATCTCCAGGGCCTTGGGCACCCGCGCGCTCTTGAGCACGCCCATGACCGCCACGGCGTCGGTGGGGGAGATGAGTGCGCCGAACAGCAGGCAATGCAGATAGGTCAGGTGGAGGTTGGTCCAGCCGAGGGTGAGCCACATCAGGGTGCCGATCACCGCCGTGGAGACGAGGACGCCCGCCGTGGCCAGGAAGCCGACGCTCCACTTCCGCTGGACGAGGTCGTGGATGTTGATGCGGAGCGCCCCGGCGAAGAGCAGGAAGCTCAGCATGCCGTGCAGCACCGTCCGGTTGAAGTCGATCCGCCGCAGCCAGGCCTCGACCGCGCGTTCCTCCAAGACGAGCCCGAGGGGTTCCATGACGTTCAGCACGAGGGAGCAGCCCAGCGCGATCAGCATGACGCCGATCGTGATCGGCAGCCCGATGTACCGGTCGTTGACGTAGGCACAGGCCGCGGTCAGCGCGAGGAGAATGGCCCAGACGGTGAAGAGGTCCATGAAGACGCGGCGTGTCGGGGGACTCACGACGGGCGTTGGTGCCGCCGTGCTGCCATAGTAGGCGATTTCCCGCCCGGGGGCAAGTTCGTAGCGAGACCTCGCGGGCGTGGGCGAAAAAACCCATATCCCTTCTCGACGGATTTCTGTACAATCGGGGCCGGTGGACGACCGGTCCGCCCGGAGGCCGCCGCGGGTGGCGATGGCGAGGCAGATCGCAATCACCAATCAGAAAGGCGGGAGCGGCAAGACCACGACCGCGGTCAACCTGGCGGCGGCGCTGGGGGAGCGGGACCGGCGGGTGCTCGTCGTGGACCTGGACCCGCAGGCGTCCGCCTCGTCCTGGTACGGGATCAAGGACGGCGGGCGCGGGCTCCTCGACCTCTTCACCGCCGACGGCAAGCTGGCCGACCTCGTGCAAGGCACCTCCGCGCCCGGCGTGGACGTGGTGCCGGCCTCCTCCTGGCTCGTGGGCGTGGAGAAGGCGCTCGCTGCGGAGGTCGGCGCCGAAACCATCCTCCGCCGACGTCTCGCCGACGAGGCCCTTCGCTGGGATTACGTCCTCCTGGACTGCCCGCCGACCCTCGGCATCCTCACCGTGAATGCGCTCGCCGCGGCGCGCGAGGTCCTCGTGACCGTCGAAGCCCACGTCATGGCCTTGGCCGGCCTCGCCAAGCTGCTGCAGACGGTGGACGTGATCCGGGAGCGGCTCAACGCGGACCTGGCGCTCGCCGGCATCCTGCCCTGCCGCGTGGACCTGCGCACCAGGCATTCCCAAGAGGTCGTGGAGGAACTGCGCAGTCGCTTCGGCCGGCAGGTCTACAAGTCGGTGATCCGGGAGAACGTGCGGCTGGCGGAGTGCCCGTCGTTCGGGCAGCCGGTGACGCTCTACGATCCGCGGAGCCACGGCGCCGAGGACTATCGGGCCCTGGCGGGCGAGGTCATCGCGCAGGAGGGGCGGACAGCGGCGTGAGCCGAAGCCCCCGCCCATCCCCGACCCCTTCCGCGGAGGGGATGGGGCGGGAAGCGACAGGAGGGAGTGTGCCCATGGCGAAGCGTCGGACGATCGGCGACAATCCCCTGGACTCGGTCGTGCCCGGCGGAGGGGAGGGTGCCGTGCTGGGGCGGGAAGGTCCGAAGAAAAAGGACCCGGCGCGGGGAGGCGCTCGGGAGAAGTCGAAGACTCCGCCCACGGGTCAGCCGGCGCCGGTTCGCGTGGAGTCTTCGGCGAGGGCCCACCGGACGGCTTCCGCGGCGCACGGAGCGGAGGCGGTCGTCGCCCCGGCCGCCCAGCCGGAAGAACTCTTGCCCAGGTTGGAGAAGCTGGAGCAGGAGAACGAATGTCTGAAGTGGCTGGTGGGCGCGGTCCTCGCCCCGCTCGCCCTCCTGGCCATCCTCTTGTAGCAGGAGCCTGCGCGGGGCCGCCGCGGGCGCTCGCGAGCCGTCCGGGCGAACCCTACAGCGTCAACCAGGCCAGGAACGAGCCCACGATCGACATCAGCACCGCCGCCACGATCGCCACGGCGAAAGTCCGCATCATGGGTGTCTGTTTTCCCGTCGTCGCCACGGTCCCCCTCCTCGCACGTCAACTCGGTTGATCGGTGCTCGACTGTCCCTGCGGCTGGTCTGGCGGCGCCGGCGTCCGTGTGGTGTCGTGCAGGAACGGAAAGTGCGCCTGGACCATCTCGCCGTTTTTCTTCTTCACGATGATGGTATGGCCGTGGTGAAGGTGCTCCTCCAGCCAGATGAGCACCTTCAGGGCCTTGAGGATCACTTCGCCGCGGGTCGCGGCCTTGAGTCTCGTCTGGAGGGTATGCAGGTGGGCGAGGATCTTGTCCGAGAAATCGAACTGGATCCGGTGGAGCTTGACCGGATGGTGCGGAGCAGGGTGGGGGTGGTCCTCGGTGGACATGGCGGCTCGCCCTTTCGCTGGCCGGGCTAGGCCGGCTCGGGCAGGGGGATCGGGACCTCCGTCACGCCCAGTTCGTCGTCGGAGGGGGAGTCCTCCGACCGCGCGGCGACCAGGATCTGCTCCGCCGGCGCCGGCGCCGGCCCGGGCTGGCCGGCCCGGTCGCCCATCAGCGGGCGCAGGCCGTTGAACGTGGCGACGATGGCCGAGCCGTTGCTCAGGATCGTGGAGCCGATGGGTCCCAGGATGCCGACGCAGGCCAGGCAGAGCGCGACGGTGTTGGGGATGGAGATGATCCGCCAGTTCTGATGGATCAACGCCACCGCCTCGCGACTGATGTCGATGGCCAGGGGGATCTTCCAGAGGCCGCCGTGGAGGAGCACGACCGGCGCCGTCTCCTTGGCCACGTCGGTGCCGCCCTGGACGGCGATGCCGACGTCCGCGTGGGCGAGGGCGGGGGAGTCGTTGATGCCGTCGCCGACGACGGCCACCTTTCGCCCCTTCCGCTGCAGGCTCTTGACGACCTCCGCCTTCTCGCCGGGAAAGGCTTCCGCGATCACGTCGGTCACGCCGAGTTGGGCGGCGACCCGCTTGGCCACGGCCTTGTGGTCGCCCGTGAGCAGCACGATGTCCTTGATGCCACGCTCGCGCAGGGCCTGGACGACTTGCGAGGCCTCCGGGCGCAGGGGGTCGGCATAGGACAACACGCCGATGATGTGGCCGTCCACCGCCACGCAGAGCGGCGACACTGCCTGCTGTTCGATCTCCCTGAGGTCGTGCTGGACCTTCCGGGACACGGGGACGGCATGCTTGGCCATGAACCGCCGGTTGCCGACGAGGACGGTCGAGCCGTTGACGACGGACTCCACGCCCAAGCCGAGCGTGTAATCCGAGGAGGTCCGCTCCGGAATCGCCAGGCCCCGCGCGTGGGCGGCTCGGACGATCGCGTCCGCCACGGGGTGCGAGAGGCGCTGCTCCGCCGCCGCCGCGAAGGTCAGGACGTCGTCCGACGTGGCGGACCCGTAGGGCATGACGTCGAGCACGTCGGGGTGGCCGGAGGTCAGCGTGCCGGTCTTGTCGAAGACGATCGCATCCACCTCGGCCAGGTTCTCCAGGTGCCTGCCCCCCTTGATCAGGATGCCGTGCCGGATCGCCTTGGTCATCGAGGAGAGGACGACCGTCGGGGCGGCGATCCGGATGCCGGTCCCGTAGTCCACGATGAGCACCGAGGCGGCGCCCTGCAGCCCGCCGCCGATCGCCGCGGCCGCCCCCGCCGCCACGAAGCTGTAGGGGACGAGGTCGTTGGCCCACTTGACCGCGTAGTTCTGGATCTTGGTCTCCCTCGCGGGGGCCTCCTCCACGAGGCGGACGATCCGGGCGGCCTCGGTCTCGTGGCCGATCCGCTCGGCGAGGATGTACACCTTGCCCTCCCGGACGACGGTGGAGGCGTAGACCGGGTCGCCCACGTTCTTCTCGACGGGCAGGGACTCGCCGGTCAGGCTCGCCTGGTCCACCATCGCCTTGCCGCTCGTCACCGTGCCGTCCACGGCGATCCGCTCGCCCGGGTACACCACGACGGTCTCGCCGACCACCAGCTCCCCGACCGGCACTCGGAGCTTCTGGCCCTCCCGCACGACCCAGGCTTCCTGGTTCTGGTAGGCCAGGACCTCCTCGATGGCCCGCTTGGACCGATTCATCGTGGCGTCGCGGATGTAATCCGCCACGTTGATCAGCCAGACCATGAAGGTCGCCATGGGAATCTGGCCCTGGATGGTCAGGAGCGTGGTGGCCGAGGCATCCAAGACGTCCACGTTCAGCTTGCCGTCGTCGGCCAGCGAGCGGTAGGCCCGCTTCAGCATGGGAATCGCGCTGGCGAGGAGGAGGACCGGCATCAGGGGCGCGGCGAGCGGCTCGGCGACAAACCACAGGACGATGCCGGTGCTCGAATACCATAGCTCATCGCCCGACTCGGGTTCCGGCTTCGCCGGTCCGGCCTGGCCGTTCTTGCGCGTATAGGCCTCGACGTCTTCGTGACGGAGTCCCCGCACGAAGGCGCAGAGGGAGTCCGCGGTCCAGACGGAGGGGTCGAAGGACAGGGTGAGGCTGTCGCACCAGGTGTTCAAGTCCGCGCCCGTCACGCCGGGCTGGTCTTGGAGGAAGATCGTGAGCGGGTCGGCCAGCGTGGGACGCTCGGCCAGGGCCGGGACGCGCAGCCGGACCCGGCCGGGGATCTGATGGATGACGGCGGTGGCGCCGAGGCTCGTGCCCGAGGCAGGGACCACGGCATGGCCGTTGCCCGCCCCGGTCTCCGGCACAGTCTCCCGATGGCCGGCCACCAGCGCGTGGAGCTGCTCCTGGTCGAGGGAGGAGGGGGAGAGGCCCAGCGCGCCCGCGACGGCCAGGTGGAAGGCCGGGGACGCGGCCTTGCAGGCGTCGTAGTGGATCAGGACGCTGCCGGTCCGGGGGTTGGCTTCGACGGCGTCGACGCCCTCCAGGTTGGGCAGCTCCCGTTGGATCCGATCCGCTAGGTCCTGGTTATCCCTGAGATCGGAGAGCTTCAACCGCACCCGGCCGGGAATGGCGTGGACCAGACTGACCCCTGCGTGGCTCATGGAGGCTCCTGTGCTGTGGTTCCGGGGGCGACTCGCTGCTCCGTCCGGGAGGACGGGGTCGCGGGCGGCTCCCATCCCTTTCACGCTCCGCCAAACCGGACCGGGCTCTCTGGTTCAGGCCTCTCGATACCGGACGAGGGAGGAAGACCTTCGATCGGGGGGCACTCTTGTCAGCCGAACTCGACCCTGCGGCGGACACCCGCGCGGGGCGCCGGCCGTTCCGACCCACGGGTGGTTCTACCGGGACCTTCCCTGCGGTCGCCGGGGTGAGGGCGAGGTCACTTGCCCCCGTCCCCCTTGGCGCCGTTGCCCGAAGCGGCCGACTGGTTGACCTCCGCCTTGGCCTCGGCGACGAGATCGCTGAACTGCTCGCTGGTCTCGGCGACGAGCCCCGATACCGCGTTGTAGACGACGATGCCGCCCTTGATGACTTCCTTCGCGAGGGGACGGAGCGCCGAGGCGATGCCCGTCACGATGCTCGGAGCCACCATCGCGACGGCGACGCCGATCACTGCTCCACCGATCACGGTCTCCATAATTCCCTCCTCCTTGTAGGTTGTCTCACGTACTACATATGGTCGGATGGAGTCTGCTTGTAGCACAGTCGGCAGTGGGAAGCAAGCGGTTCCGTGAGCGATCGGGCTCTGTCTGACAGGCCGCTGACAGAGCGGGGCATCGGGCCGGACGCCCGGTGGCGTGGAGGTGGCCGGGGGCCCTGGACGATGCGCCGGGGGCGGTCCACCGGCTTCCTCTAGAAGCTGGGCGGCACGAAGGGACCGTTCGGCTGTTCGGCCGGCGTGGGCGGCCTGCGCTCGGCCTCCCGTCGCGCCCGCTCCTCCGCATCCCGGCGGGCCTGCTCCGCGGTCATCCGCTCGGTCTTCAGCCGCTCGATTTCCCGCCGCGCCGCCTCGCGCTCGCGGGCGAGCTCGACCTCCTGCTGGAGCCGGCGTTGCCGCTCGACCTCCTGTTCCTGCTCCAGCTTGCGGAGCCGCTCCTCGATGTCGGGGCTGAGGCCGGCGGGCCTGCCCTCGATGGTGGGCACATCAACCGGTTTGAAGATGGTGAGGACGACGTCGCCCTCGCCCTCCAGGTGGCCGTACTGCGGCGTCTGGTTGGGCGCGAGGTCCGGTACCCGCTTCTGGACGTAGGAAGCCAGGTCCATGGCGGTCAAGTACCCGGCGCCGGACCAAGGCACGTTCTGCTGCTTGGACAGGGCGTCGAGGAAGACGCGGGTGAAGATGCCGCTACCGCCCTCCTCCTTGACGGTCTGGTCCCTCGCGCCGGCCGTGATCACCACATGGGCGCGGGTCCGGGTCAGGTTGGACAGGTGCTGGTAGCCGTAGCCGCCGGAGGGGAGCCGACCCCGGCTGGTGAGCATGCCGCCGGAGAAGCAGGAATCCATGAGGTAGAGCATGTGCTTGGCCCGGATCAACGAGGAAATCTCGCGGAGCTGCTGGACCGAGATGGCCGTCGCCGTGTGGCGTTGGGGATCGTAATCGTAGGGCAGGATGTAGCCCATCGTGCTCTTGTCCGGCCGCTCCTTCGTCGCGCCGTGGCCGGCGAAGAAGAACAGGATCCGGTCGTTGTCCCCGGCGGTCCTGCCGATGTCGTCGCCCAACGCGAGCAGGATGTTGGTCCGGGTGGCGTCCTGGTCCAGCAGCAGCGTGACCTCGAATCCCATCTCCTTGAGCCGTGCGGCGACCCGCTGGGCGTCGCTGACGGCGTAGCTGAGGTTGGGGAAGTCCTTCCCTCCCTTGGTGTAGCGGTTGATCCCGATCACCAAGGCCCAGGACTTCTCATAGAGCTCGTGCAGGACGGCGGCCGGCTCGCGCGGGGCGGCCGCGATGTCCCGCGAGCCGGGCTCCGCCGGGGCGCCGCCGGCCGGCAGGAGCGAAGCGAGCCCGATCACCGCGCCGGCCCATAACGGCGTCAGCGAGGCGCGCATCGTGGTGGCTCTGGGAGCCTGGTGGGACATGGCCTGTCGAACTGTCATGCACGGCCCATGCCCCGCCGTTTGGGGGGCGAGGCGTGGAGAGCCGCGACATTTCAGACCGTTGGGACGACCTGACGGCGGACCGCCGTGGTCACGGGAGGGGGCTGGGGCATTCGTGGACCGGCCTGCTTGGACGCTGTGGCCGAATGCGGCAGGCTCAGGGGAATTCCCAGGAATGGGTTTTCCCTGAGGGTCAGAGGCGGTCCAGCATCTCCTGCCGCTTGGCCCGGTACTCCTCGTCGGTGATCAGGCCCCGCTCGTGGAGGGAACGCAGGCGGACCAGGCGCTCCTCGATCGACGGGGCCGGGACGGCCTCCGGCGAGGGGTCCGCGGCCGTCGCGTCGCTCAGGATGCCCGCATAATCGATCGCGACGTGCCGGTGGTCCTCGGTGAAGAGCGTCGGGAGCCCTCCCGACTCCTTGACGACCTGGCTGCGGGCGCCCGGCAGGAGCCGGTAGAGCTCCGACCCGACGATGATGTGCAGGGGATTCTTCTCCACGATCTCGCGGACGCCCTGCATCGTCACGGCAGCCCGGAAGTTGGCCAGCACCAGGTGCAGCCGGCGGCCTTCGACGTACCAGACGCCGCTGGTCAGCTTGGTGACGCCCGCCTCGCCGGGAGTGGTGAGGACGAAGGCGACCCAATCCCGCCGGGAGGCCTCGCCGAACGCCCGGCTGAGGGGCAGGGCCAACGCCTCGCGGTCCTCCGCGGTGAAGGCGTCGGTTTCGTCGGCCTTGACCGTGAAGAACAGGAAGGGCTGGGCGAGCTCCTGGACACGGATGCCGGACAAGAGCCGGCGCCATTCCTGCGGGTCCAATCGAAGCGGGTGCTCGAAGGCGCCGGGTTGCGAAGGATCGGCGGTCCCCGCCCGCTGCAGCCGCACGAGCCGGGCCGGTTCCTCGCACACTCCGCAGGCCGTGCGGGCGGGCTCGAGCCGACCGGCGCAGCCCAACGCCGCGGTCAGGCAGAGCCAGACGAACGCGAGGCCGATGGGATGCGGTCCTGTCCCGTCAGAGGGCAAAGTCGAACCCCGCGAAGAAGAGCTGGCCCAGCAGGTCGTTCCCGTTCGTGCCGACCCCCTGCGTCACGAAGCGGTTGTAAGCCAGGTGCAGGGCGATGTCGGTCCGCGAGGAGAAGTGAAAATAATATCGGGCCATCAGGGTCTGCGAATCCACGTCGTTGTAGTTGCGCGCGAAGTTCGCGCTGCCCTGCTGCTCGTTGCGGATCAGGTCGTACCGGTAGAGGAACAGCCAGCCGGGAGTCCCGAAGAAAGGGAGCGCATTGGGGTACCAATCCAGCTCAACGAAGGCGCCGTTCCATCGGGCCGTCTGCGGGTTGGCCACGCCCTGCGAGGAGAAGAGGGCGCGATTGTCCACCGCGTGGATCCAGGCGCCGAACAGGTTCCACTGGCCGTCATAGGTCGTGCTCAGGTCCACCCCGAACTTGCTGAAGCCGTGGCCGTTGCCGGCGGCGCCCTGGCAGCCGCCGGTGCAGAGGGTGTTGGCGGTGGTCGGCACGTTGCCCTGCCACCACGAGAGACCCACCCGATGGCCGCTCACGATGCCATAGCCGCCGAAGGACTGGGTGACGTGGCCGTAGAAATACATCTCCCGCCCGCCGCCGGCCGTGGTCACCGGCGGCGTGTTGTTCGTGAAGCCGTTGAGCGAATAGCGGAAATAGCCGTCGCTCCAGTCGGTGCGCTTGATCCCGGCCAGCTCGACGCCCGGGTTCCCGCGCTGGATGCTCACCGTGTCCGCGTTGCTGTAGCCGGCCGAGACCGTGTTCGGCCTGGTCAGGACCGCCGTGTAGGGCGTGCCGGCCGTGTAGTTGTACATGACGATGGGATTGGTGAATTGCGTGGGGTTCCGGAAGGCGCTGAAGGGCAGCTCCGGCTCGTACTTGCCGATCTTGAGGTTCATCAGGTAGCTGTTCGGGTCGGTGATGCCGAAGAAGCGCTCGAGGTTGTCCAGCCGGACGAAGGCGTCGGGCAGGTCGCCCTGGACCTGGCCCGTGCCGAACTTCCCGCTCGTCACCGCGGGGGCGAAGATGATGCCGAAGGTGACGTTCTTGGCGAGCAGGCCGAAAGACAGGAGGTTGAAGGTGCTGAACCCGAAGCCGCCGGTCGTCACGTCGCTGTTGCCGCCGGAGCCCTTCGCCCCGTCCACGCCGATGGTCGTCGTCTGGTACCCCACCTGGGTCCGGAGCGACACGGGCCAGTACCCCATACCGATGCTCTCGTGCTCCGGCAGATCGTTGGCCCCGCCCATCTGGTAGCCCTGGTCGCGGAAGATGTTGCCGAAGTCGTTCAGCTTGGGGAAGCCGGGCACGTGGCAGACATTGCAGGCGAAGTTGTACTTGCGGGCGAAGGCCGGGATGGCGCTGGCCGGCCTGACCTGGCAGCTCCACTCGTAGCTGACGAAGGCGATCAGCGCGACCGCGACGAGGACCGCGACCCGCCGCCGACAACGTTCCTGCTCCCGCACGACCATCCTCCGGGGTGAACAGGCCGCGGGACCGGTCGGGCCGGTCCCGCCGACGATCAGCGAAACTCGCAGAGCGTCCGCAGGTACGCGACGATCTTCCAAGCCTCCACGTCCGTGAGCTTGCCCGTGTGCACGAAGTCCACCATCGCGGTGCCGGGAATGCCGTGGTCGATGACCCAGAACAGCTCGCCGTCCTCGCGTTGCTCGTGCAGGTCGCAGCGCGTGAAGTCCGTCGGGGGGTGGGGGTGCTGCATGTGGGCGGCCGGCCCCTCGCCGTTGCCGGCCTCGCCGTGGCAGTTGGCGCAGGCGCCCTTGCCCTCGTAGAGCTTCCGCCCCTCCGCGATGATGGCGGGCGGCGCCCGTCTCGTGTCGCCGAAGGGCGCCCTGAGGGCCTTGGCCTCTTCCCGGTTCTCCGGCGGCACGCGGGGGTGCAGGGGATGGCGGGTCGCGCAGGACAAGAGAATGCCCGGAATCAGCAGCGAGGCGCACAGGAGGACGGCAACCCGCACGTACGACATCGGGAGGGCTCCGGAGGAGCGGCCGGGTCGTTCACCCGCCAGGCCTGAGGCCGACGCTTATGCCAGAAACCGGGACCCGGCGCAAGGGGGGCGGTCCCCGATCATCGCCCGCCCGAGCCGCTGTAATCCCAAAATGATAATGTCCGCTTTGGCCAAAGGAGAAAAGTCCTTTCCATCGGTAGACTGCCGGCCCTCACAAGGAGGGCGGGATGATCGGAGAGGACAGGGTGGTGACGAGTGGCACGGAGTTGCGGCGGGTCCCTGTGGTCCGCCAGGTCCTGGACCAGCGGATCACCCAGGTGAAGGTCGGGACGTTGATGGGGCTGACGGATCGCCAGATCCGCGCCTCATGCGACGGGTGGCGCAGGAGGGCGACCAGGGGCTGGCTCCTGGCCCAGGGCGTGACGCACTTCTTCGGCACCCGGCGCAGGCCTCAAAAGGTTCGCCGCTCCTTCAGACAGCCCAGCGTCCGCTACGCCGCGTAAAGGCCGCCTATGTAGGGCTCCCCGTAATAGCTGAACATGGCTTCCTGGTGCGAGGAGTCTCCGCGCATCGACGACCTCCTCGTGAGGGGAATGGATGCGCTAGTGTGTCCACCTACGTACAGGAAAGCAGGAGTGTTTCAACAGCCTGCTCGTGTCGTGTCCCGTCAATTCCTTTTGTCATTCCGGCCAAGGCCGTCGAGCGGCCGCGAGCCGGAATCCAGCGACGTGGCAAGATCCTGGATGCCGGCCCCGGATTGAACGGGTCCGGGGTAAACTTCCGCCGGCATGTTGAAAGACGCTTTTCGGCCTTGAGCTGACACCACGGCACAGGGTTCCCGGCGGAAACGCAAGCGCCCGCAGGATGGTCAAACAGGCCGTCCAGCAAGGCCGCCTGCCTGTCGGCAGGCCGGCGGCGAGCGAAGAGGCGAGGCGTGCTCTGTGCCGTCCGGTGAGCCTCCGAGCGACGCGAGCACGCCGGCGGCGGACGGTCTCGACCTCCTGCTAGAGGAGTCGGGGGACGATCTCCGCCGCCCGCCCCTGGATCGCCAGGTCCACCAGGGCCGTGTGGGGCGTCGGGTCCAGGTTGACCTCCGCGACGAAGGCCCCGGCCGCCTTGGCGATCGGGGCGAAGGAGGCGGCGGGGTAGACGAGGCCGGAGGTGCCGATCACCAGGAACAGCTCGCAGCGGCTGAGGGCCTCCATGCACCGGTCGAGCACGACCTCCTCCAGCGCCTCGCCGAACCAGACGATGTGCGGCCGGAGCAGCGCGCCGCAGGCGGGGCAGGCGGGGGGCACGGCGATCGGCACGTCCCGGTTCTCGGCCAGGCGGCGGCAGCCGGTGCACCGCACCGTCCAGATGTTGCCGTGGATCTCCGAGAGCTTCGTCGAGCCGGCGTCGCGGTGCAGGCCGTCCACGTTCTGCGTGATCAGCCAGAAGCGTTCCGCGCGGCGCTCCAGCGCGGCCAGCGCCTCGTGGGCGGCGTTGGGCCGCTTCGTCGCGATCAGCTCGCGGCGCCAGTTGTACCATTCCCAGACCAGCGTCGGGTTGCGTGCAAAGGCCTCCGGCGTGGCGAGGTCCTCGGCGCGATAGGAGCGCCAGAGCCCGTCCGCGCCCCGGAAGGTCGGGACGCCGCTGTCGGCCGAGATGCCGGCGCCGGTGAGTACGGTGACGGCGCGCGCGCCGGCCAGCCGCGCGCGCAGGGCTTCGATGGCCGCCTCCCGGTCCATGGTGGCGGATTATACGCCACTTTCTCACCTCACGAACGCCGTGCTATAGTCGCGGCAGCTCCGGCTTTGCCGGGTTAGACGCGGGAACGCGGCGAGGGGGCGCAGGGGTGGGAAGGCGATCGCCGCGTCTCCCCGTCTCCGCATCGCGTCACGACGTTGCCATGAACGAAATCCTGATGGTCGGCGCCGGGTCTGTCGGCGGGTTCTTCGGCGCCCACCTCGCCAAGAGCAATCCCCGGGTCTCCTTCCTCCTGCGGCCGCGCACGCTCCAGGCCGTCCGCGCGCGCGGGCTCACGGTCCGCAGCGCGGCGGGCAGCTTCACCGTCCGCCCGCGCGCGGCCGCCGACCCGCGCGAGCTGCCGCCGCCCGACCTCGTCATCCTCTCCGTCAAAGCCTACGACCTGGATCAGGCGCTCGATCAGCTCGAGCCGGTCCTGACCGACCGCACCGTCCTCCTGACGCTCCAGAACGGTGTGGACACGGAGGACCGGCTCCTCGACCGGCTCAAGCGGGACTGCGTCGTCGGCGGGGTCGCCTACATCTATTCCAAGATCGCCGAGCCGGGGGTCATCGACCACTACAAGCGCGGAGCGGTGGCGATCGGCGAGCTGATGGGACACACGAGCGACCGCGTGCTCGCCATCGCCGACCTCTTCAAGGCGGCGGGGATCCCCTGCCGGATCGCGGAGGACATCCGCCGGTCCAAGTGGGAGAAGATGTGCTGGAACTGCGTCTTCAACCCGCTGACCGTCATCGTGGACGATCGCGTGTCCCGGGCCCTCGACCATCCGGAGATGCTCGGCGTGATCCGGGAGATCGTGGGCGAGGTGGCGGCGGTCGCGGCCGGGAGCCGGGTGCCCCTGCCGGCCGACATGGCCGAGAAGGTCGTCCAGTGGTCTCAGGAGATCCGCGACATCCACACCTCCATGTACGACGACTGGAAGGCGGGCCGGCCCACGGAGATCGAGGCGTTGAACGGCTATATCTCGCGCCGGGGCCGGGAGCTCGGGATTCCGACGCCGGTGAACGACGCGCTCACGGCGATGATCACCGTCATCACCGGCGGGGAGCGGCGCGGCGCGGGCACCGTGACGATCGACGGGGCCGTCATCCGGCCGATCACGCTGGACCGGGCCGCGATCGCCGCCCTGCCGGCGGAGCACCGGCTCCCGGACGTGGGCGCGGTTGTGCCGGGCCTGCGCGGCGCCGGCATCCGCGTCCGGGGCCTCCTCGACCTGCCCGCGCTCGCGATCGGCGCGACGCACGCGACCTTCCACGCGGGGGACGGGAGCTTCGCCGCGAGTCTCACGCTGGAGCAGGCGCGCGAGCACGGCATCCTCCTCTACGAGCTGGACGGCGAACCGGTACCCATCGAGAAGGGCGGGCCCTTTCGCCTGGTCGCGCCGGGGCTGGGCGACCTCTGCGCCAACGTCAAGGGCGTCGCGCGGATCGAGGTCACGAAGGGGCCGGGCAAGGACACGCGGCCCTCCCGCGCCGGCGAGAGGCCGGCTTCCGCTCCATGACGAGCCAGCCCCAGCCGCCCCGCCCCCTCCGCCTCACCAAGTCCAAGTACCTCGCCGGCCTCCAATGTCCCAAGCGGCTCTACCTGGCCGTCCACCGGCCCGAGCTCGCGACGCCGCCCGACGCCGCGGCGCGGGCGGTCCTCGGGCGCGGGACGGAGGTCGGCCTGCTCGCGCGTCGGCTCTGGCCCGGCGGCGTGGCCGTCGAGCCCCATCCGGGCCGGCCGGAGGCGGCGCTGGCGCGCACCGCCGCGCTGCTGGCCGACCCGGCCGTGCCCGCGATCTTCGAGGGGGCGCTGGCTTCCGACGGCGCCCTCGTCCGCGTGGACATCCTGGAGCGGATGCCGGACGGCCGGGGCTGGCGCCTGACGGAGGTCAAGGCCTCCTCGCGCGTCAAGGAAGTGCACCTGGACGACATCGCCCTGCAGGCCCACGTCGTCGAGGGTGCGGGGGTTCCGTTGGCGGGGGTCCGGCTGCTCTACGTGAACCGGGACTATGTCTTCGACGGCCGGGCGCTGGACCTGAACCGGTACTTCGTCGGCCGCGACGTGACCGGGGATGTCGCGCCCAGGCGGGCCCGTGCCGCCGAGGATCTGGCGGCGATGCGGGAAGTCCTGGAGGCGCCCGCGCCGCCGCCGGTTGAGCCCGGTGCGCACTGCCGGACCCCGTACCCCTGCCCCTTCTGGGACCATTGCACCAGGCACAAGCCGCCGCGGTGGATCTTCCGCCTGCCCGGAGCGGGCCGGGTGGCCGAGAAGCTGGCCGCCGAGGGGGCGACGACCATCGATGAGATTCCCGCGAGGGCGAAGCTGTCGCCGCTGCAGCGCCGCGTGAGGGACCGGGTCGAGTGGCTCGGCCCTGGCCTGGCCGCCGCGCTCAAGCAGGTGCGCCCGCCGGTTCACCACCTGGACTTCGAAACGGTCGCGCCCGCGGTGCCGCGCTGGCCGGGCACCCGCCCCTTCCAGGCGATTCCCGTCCAGTGGTCCGACCACATCGAGGCGGCGGATGGGAGTCTGCGTCGGGAGGAGTATCTCTGCACGGAGCCGAAGGACCCGCGGGAGGAGTTCGCGGCCACCCTGTTGGACGCCCTGGGAGGGGAGGGGACGATCTGCGTCTACTCGAGCTACGAGCGGCTCGTGCTGGCGGGACTGGCCGAGGCCATCCCGCGGCTGAAGCCGGGCCTCGATCGAGTCATCGCCCGGCTGTGGGATTTGTACGAGGTGATCCGCGAAAACTACTACCACCCGGCCTTCGAGGGGGCGCTGTCGATCAAGGCCGTGCTGCCGTCGCTCGTGCCGGGCCTGGATTACGGCGACCTCGCCGTCGGGGACGGCGCCACCGCGGCGCGGCTGTACGAGCGGATGGTGTTCGAGGAAACGGACTGGGTGGCGAAGGACGAAATCCGCCGCGCGCTGCTGGACTACTGCCGGCGCGATGCTCTCGGGCTGCTGGAGCTCAGAAAGGCCCTCGGCGCCAGGTTGGCCGCGCAGGGGAGCGGCTAGGCCGGTTTCGCGGTGGGAGGCGGGGCATCCCCCTTGCGGCGGTCGCCGACCCGGCGGTCCGGCCCTCCGCGGTTCGCCCGCCGCCGGTCCGTCTTCCGCCGATCTCCCTGCCGTCGCTCCTGGTTCCCCTTCGACGTTTCGTCGGCCATCGTTCCTCCGCCGCCCGCTGGCCCCTGGGGGAAATCCTAGGAAATCCCCATGTGGACGTCAAGCCTCACGGGTGGAAGGCTCGGGACCTGTGCTCCCGGTCCCGCATGACCAGCGAGGGGTCGCCGTTGCCGTCCAGGCTGAGCACGAGGCGGGTCTTGCCGTCCAGGTCGCGGATGGCCAGCCCCGTGTCCATGGCGATACCCACCCACACCTTCTGGCCCCCCTTCGGGTCCAGGAGGGCTAGGTAGGGCTCGCCGCTCGCCGAAAAGGCCAGGAGGGCGCGGGGCGTTCCGGCCTCGTCCACCAGCCGAAATTCCTGAGCCGCCAGGAACTTCGGCGCCTCGGGCTTCTGGGCCTGGGCGACCACGGGGTTGCCGGTGAACAGGAGCGCGGCCAGCGAGCCCGCGACGGCTCCCGCCGCCAGGCTCATCGCCAGCCCAAGGGCCTTGCCGGGCACTCGACTCGACATTGACATGGGATCGAACCTCCTGTCGTCCGAGGGGGAACCGTTCAAAAAAGCAAATGGACGGACTGGTCGAGCAAGCGTGGTGTGGCGGAGAGGGTGGGATTCGAACCCACGGTCGAGTTGCCCCGACTCCGGTTTTCGAGACCGGCCGATTCGTCCACTCTCGCACCTCTCCGTTCGGGAACAGGGACCAGCGGCATGTGACAGCAGCAGGAGGCACGCAACGAGTGGGCAAAGGTCGGCCGCCGCCTTCTTCTTTGTCGCTCGTCGCGCGCCCTTGTCGCGCTGTTATAAGCTGGCGCGGTCGCCGACATCCTCGCGCAGGCGTCGGAAGAAGGACTGCAGCAACGCCTGGCTCTCCTGCTCCAGGAGGCCGCTCACGACCTGGACGCGGTGGTTCAGCCGGCGCTCCTCCGGGAGGTTGAAGACCGAGCCGCAGGCGCCGCCCTTGGGGTCCCGGGCGGCGAAGACCAGACGGGCGATGCGGGCCTGGATGATCGCCCCCGCGCACATGGCGCAGGGCTCGAGCGTCACGTAGAGGCTGGCGCCGGTCAACCGCCAGGTGCCCAGGCGGCCGGCGGCCTCCCGGATCGCCACGACCTCCGCGTGGGCGGTCGGGTCCTGCCAGACCTCCCGGAAGTTATGCACCTGGGAGACGACCTGCCCGTCCACCACGAGGACGGCGCCGATCGGCACCTCCCCCAGCGCGGGCGCCAGCCTCGCGCGGTCGAGCGCGAGCTGCATGAATTCGAGGTCCTTATCACCGTTGCAGGTCATACGATCAACCCGTCGTGCCTGGGACCCTCATGGGCGCGGTATCATAGCACAGCGGTTCCCACCGGTGAAGGCCCGGAGGCCGCGTCCCGCTCACTTCGACGGCGTCCGCACCCACTCGAACTCGTACCGGAGCTGGATCGCGGTGTACCGCTGCACGAGCCCGCCCTGGTCCAGCGGCATGTCGCGCTCGTGGATCACCGCGATCTCCGCCTTCCGCCAGCGGAACGCCAGGCCGAGGACCAGGTCCAGCTCGGATGGCCGGAACACATTGCCCGAGTCGCGGTCGGTGAAGAAGTTCGTGTCCGCGAAGGCCACGACGCGGCCCTTGTACAGGTCGAGGTCCGCGTGCGCCACGTACCGGAAGAGGGCGCGGCCGGTGTTGTCCGGCCGGGCGAAGTAGTCCTGGTTGTAGAACAGCCAGCCGGCGCCGGTGTAGGTCGTCAGGTTCTGGTGGGGGAAGCGCGCCCGCCACCAGCCGAACTGGTTGGTGTCCTGCGCCCGGTAGGTGATCAGGGTGTCCGCGTAGATCTGCTTCAGGCCCTGCTGGGGCAGGGGGGCGTCGCGCTCGTACTGCAGCCGCCAGGCCCACTGGCCGATCGAGCCCGTGAAGGCCGTGGTCGTGTCCCACTCGGTCAGCGGGGCGATCCAGCCCTGCTCCCGGTTCGTGAAGAAATTCTGGTCCGTGTAGAACTGCAGGTATTCCTTGTAGAGGTCCGTCTCCAGGTGGACCATGTAGCGCATCCCGACGAGGCCCGTGTTGTTCGGGCGCGCGGCGAACGAGGGGTTGTTCACGAAGGCGGAGGTGAGCAGGTAGCCCTTAAACCAGTGGGGCTCGATTTCCGGCGGCTCGGCGACGCCCTCCTCGCCGATCTCGCTGAAGGCGGGCAGCGGCCGCCCGTACTTCTCCAGCGCCCAGGCCGGCCCGGCCGTCAGCGACAGCAGACACAGGGCCCACGACGTCCATCTGGCGGCGGTCAAGGCGGACATGGCTCGATCGTATGGGCGGGACGGATCCGCTCAGGCTCATCCCGCGGCTCCCTGGCTCGCTGGTTGCGTGGGGTTCCATGGCGTCGGGCTCTTGTAACGGGCCCCGGCGCGGCTGTCAAGGAGAAAGTCGCGCTTACGGCCGTTGGAGGGGGAGGATCTCGCTCGACGGCTGCAGGCTGCCGCCGGCCGGCTCCACGCTGAGCGCAAAACGAATGACCGTCGCCGGGTCGGGGAGGTGCTTGATGAGGAGTCGGCCCTTGCCGCCGGCGTCGGGCCGGAAGGTCCCGGCGCTGCCCGGCTTGTCGGTAAAGGCCCAGAGCTGGTAAGTCTTCCCGTTCGGCAGGGGCGGCAGGCCGAAGGCGTAGAAGAAGGCGCGACGGCTGTCCGGGTCGAACAGGAGCAGGGCACCGACCGACTGCGCCCGCTCGACGCCGATCAGCGAGACGGCCTTGACGGCCGGCGACTGCAAGAAGGCCGGCGCCTCCTCGCGCGGGGCGCCCTTGCGCGGCGCGCCGCTCGGCTGCGCGCGCGCGAGCGCGGCCCGCGCCTGGTCCAGCTCCGCTTCGCGGGCGGCCAGGGTCTGCCGCAGCCGATCCAACTCGCCGGCGCTCGCCGCGACCTGGCCCTGCACCTCCGTCAGGAGGCGGCGCTGCTCCTCGACCTGGCGCTGGAGGGCGCCGAGGTGCGCCGTCTGCTCCTTGAGCGTCGCTTCGAGGCGGCTTCGCTGCTCGATCTCGACGGGCAGCCGCGAGCGCAGCGACCAGGCGTAGGCGCCGGCGGCCAGCACCACCAGCACCATCACGAGGGGGTGCAGCAGCCAGCCCCACCAGGGCGGACGGGCCACGATCCGGCTGAGGCGGACCTCCGGCTGGCGCTCGATCTGGACGGACACCTTCGGGAGCGTCGTCGCCGGCGCGGCTTGCGGCAGGGAGGCCAGGAGCCGGTCCTTCAGGTCGGCGGGTGGAGCTGCGAGCGGCAGGCGGTAGGGCAGGAGCGAGACGACGGCCTGGGCCTCCTTCAGGGCGGCGTGGCAGCCCTGGCAGCCGGTCAGCAAGTGGACGTCGAGCGCCCGGCGCTCCTCTCGGTCCAGGGCGCCGATCGCGTAGAGATCGAGCGACTCCTCAAATCCCGCGTGGCTCATCGGCGCTCCGACCGTCCAAGGCGGGCCGGAGCACCGATTTCAGCTCCGCCATCCCCGCCCTGATCGAGGCCTTGACCGTCTCGACCGGCGCGCCCGTCCGCGTCGCGATCTCCTCGGCGGACAGCCCGCCGAAGTACGCGAGATCGATCGCCCGGCGCCGGTCCTCGTCCAACCGCTCGACCGCCCGGCCGACCAGCTCGTGCAACTCCCGATCGGGCTTCGCGTACTCGGCCGCCGCGCCGCCCTCCTCGCGCGGCCGCTCCTCGCCGGATCGCGCGGGTCGAGCCCGCACCCGCTCCAGCGCCCTGGTCCTGACGGCGGCGGCCAGCCAGGCGATCGGCGCGCCGCGGCCGGGGTCGTAGCGCAGGGACTTTCGCCAGAGGTCCAGATAGACCTCCTGGAGCAGGGCGCCGGCCTCGTGGCGGTCGCCGAGGATGCGCAGGGCCAGGGTGAAGAGGAGGGGGCTGGAGCGGTCGTACAGGTCGGCGAGAGCCTGGCGGTCACCCTTGGCCGCCCGCGCGACCAGGTCGGCGGGGATGGTGCAGGCGGCCTCTGGCGGGGCGGAGTCCATGGGCGGCGCTCACTGGTGTCGGGTCGGCGGCGACGGGGTCCTGGTCGCGCATCATATCATCTTCTTCCCGTCGTGCAAGGTTGGTCGCTGCCGGGGTGTCGCCGGCGCGGTTTGGGGGGAATCGTCCGACGGCCGGGACAGGACCTGGGCGGCGAGGCGGCGGCAGACGGTCCAGAGCCAGGCCGGGTACCAGCGGAGGAGCGGGCCGTCGGCCGGCTGCGCCATCCAGCGGCCGCGGAGCTCGGGTGAGGGGAGCAGGTTGCGGCGCAGGTGCCGGAGCTGGCCGGCGAGGGAGTCTTCCCACAGGAGACGCTGAAGGGCCATGACCGGGCCGGTGAGCAGGGCCGGCGCGGCGTGCAGCACGGCGCCGCGCCAGCGGAAGAGCGCCAGACCCAGGAGCCATCCCGGCGCGGGCCGCGGCCGGATCGCGTCAAGGAACTCGGCCGGCACCGGCGCATCGAGCAGGTCTCGGCAGTGGATCAACGCGAGGAACACCGGCCGGCGGACGCCGGCCTCGTGGACCGTTCGGCTGATCGGCTCCCAGGGCAGGCGGCCGCCGACCCGCTCCAACAGGAGCGTGATGTCGAGGAGCGGCCGCAGCGACGCGAGTCCGTCCTTCACCGCATGCAGGCAGAGGTAGACCAGCAGGTGCGGCGGGGCCATCGTCCGGACCCGGCGGCCCTCCCAGTCGGTCCAGAGGGCCGACGCCCAGATCGCGTCGAGGTCCAGCCCGGCGACATGGTCCTCCGCGAGGCCGCTGTGGAGTTCGACGACGACACCTTCCCCGGCCGTCGTGCCGTAGGAGACGTGGTACTCCGCTCCCTGTTCATGGTCGGGATACCGGAACAGCCCGGCCCGCTGGAGCAGCTCCCCGGCGGCCGTCCGGTGCTCCGGACGGACGAGCAGGTCGAGGTCGGCGGTGGGGCGGAGCATCGGCTCCTCGTAGAAGAGATCGCCGAGCAGGGGCCCCTTGAGGGGGACGACCGGGATGCCCGCCTCCTCGAACAGCCCCAGCAGGCGGTGCAGCTCGTGACGGAGGCGGAGGTTCCAGGCGAGGGCGGCGCGCGCGAGCTGCGCCAGCGCCTCCAAGACCGGCGGGGGGACGAGGCCGGATGGCAACCCGCGCAAGTGGCCGTAGAGCATCGGCGCGACGCCGTGGCGGTCCGCCTGTGCGATGAAGGCGGGCCAATCCAACGGCCCGGTCATAAGCGCGGCCAGCCGGTCGCGGCGCGGCTGGCTCAGGATGGGCCGCGCCGCGCAGAGCAGCGCCCGTTCTTCGCGGCTCAGCTTCGGGAATAAGCGTGCCATGCCGTTCCGCGGGCCTTACCGGCTGTAGCGGAGCGATCGCTCGCCGACATAGGCGAGGGCATCCTCGAACCGGGCGAAGCGGCCGGGGAACTTCTCCATGAGCTCGTCGGCGATCGCGGACAGGGGCTGGTGGCCGGCCATCAGCTCCAGGATGAACCGTTCCATCAGTCCCTCCTCGTTCAGGCTCGGCACATGGTCCGCCGCCCGCTTGCGCAGCCGGGCGGCGGAGAGCGGGCGGCCCCAGAAGGTGGATTGCTGGAAGGCCGCCTTGACGCGCCCGGCCTCGTCCCGCAGGGTCGTGTCCCAGAACCACTCGTAGTCATCGGCGACGAGCACGGCCTTGATCGTGACGGTCAGGCGGTCGCCCGCGGCCAGGGCCAGGTGGCTGGGCCAAGGGAAGAAGGCCTGGCCGTAGATGGCCGCCGGCGCCGCCGGCGCGTTGGAAAATCCGACGTCCTCGACGAGGGTCGTGTCGAACCAGAGGACCAGACCATCGGCGGCGCAATCACGCGGCACCGCCCAGGACACCGTCGCGTCGAGGTCGGATTCCCCCACGGCCTTGTAGGCGATCTCGGCCAGGCGCTGCGGTGCGAGCACCGCCTGCTCGGCCGTGATGCGGCCCTTGCTCCATTCGTTGGCCGCCAAATCGCGGGCCGGCGCGAGGTCGAGGTCGTAGAGCCGCTCCTCGACGGGGCAGATCACCCGGCGGACGAGGTCCGGCGCCTCGGCCGGGGCGATCCACACGGAGTCCCGGTCGGGAATCAGGACGCCGTCCGGCGCGAGCAGCCGGTTCCGGGCGTCCACGATCGAGGGCAGATGGCGCTGGAACCACGGAAGGACGCCGCGGAGGTCGGCGACGATGACGTCGGCCTGCTCCGGCAACGTGACCTCGGTGGAGGGGTGCGGGATGAACTCGATCCGGTCGGCGAACCCGTTGGCGGCGGCGAGCGCACGGCCGACTTCGATGATCTCGTCGGGCTCGATGGCATAGACCTTCCGCGCCCCGAACCGGCAGGCCAGCATGGCGAACACCCCGGTCCCGGCTCCCAGGTCCACGACGACCACGCCGGGCCGGACGGTTCGGCGCAGGGCCTCGATGTAGGTCCCCGTCCGGACCGCGTCGGCCACCATCGTGAGGTGGTCCAGGAGGTTATAGGGGCCCATGGTCGGCGGCTGCGGCGAGGGCGTCGTCCAGCACGGCGTCGCAGAGGGCGGCGACGGCCGCCAGCTCGTCGCGCGCGACGACGCGCCGGACCGGCACGAGCGAGGCCAGCTTCGCCAACACCTCGAACTCCTGCGCCAGCATGGCGCGGTCCAGCAGGTAATTGACATAGGTATCGGCCGCCAGGTCGAGCAGCCCGACGGCCGCGGGCACCGGCTCGATCCGCGGCAGGCCGGGCCCGTTCCCGCGCTCGTCCAGCAGGTAGACGGCGGCCAGGGGGAGCGGTCGGTCCTGGAACCGACGTGGCGGGATCAGGTCCAGGTAGCACTTCTCCCAGGTGGGGGTGAGGCGGGGCAGGGCGTCTTCCGCGCCGTAGAGGCCCAGCACGGACGCGGGCCAGAGGCGCACCCGCGGGTAGCCGGGGTGGACCAGGATCTGGCCGGATCGGATCGAGAGCGCGAGGACATCGTCCGTGAGCACGCGCTCGCCGCGGAGGGCCAGCGTCGCGGCGAGCGTGGACTTGCCCGCGCCGTTGGGTCCGACGAACGCGATCGCCCGGTCGCCGACCGCGACCGCGCTCGCGTGGAGACAGGTGACGCCCCGCAGCCGGAGGACGAAGCCCAGGACGGGACCCAGGAGGTAGGTGGCGGCGTCATCGAGGGTGTAGGGCGGGGGCCACGAGGCCCAGACCGTCTCGCCGCGGCGATCAACGGCGAACTCGGTCCCGTCGCCGTAAAGGAACCGATAGTACGCGCCGCCGCCGACCTCCTGCACGGTCAGACCGGCCCCCTCGTCGTCCCGGGGACTTGCGTAGCGGATCGCCGCCGGCCGCTCCGCCAGCGCGTCGAAGCCGGGGGGTAGGCGGCCGAGCCGGACCTTGACCCCTCCGCCGGTCCCCGCGTCGCTCGGGGACAGGCCGGGGAGGGGATCCGAGGCCTCGAGGAGAAGCCCGTAGAGGCGATAGGTGAAGGGCATCCGGCGGCGCCTCCGGGGATTCGATCACCGGCTCTTCAGCCGGCCGGTCCGCCTGTCACTTCTTCTGCCGCTGCGCACGACGCTATGGGTCAGGTCGCGCAGGTTGCCGTACACGCGCAGCGCGGGTGGGTGGTACGGCTTCTTGGCCTTGGCGGTCTCGTCGAGATTCATCACGTGCTCCCCTGCTCAGGTTGGCATCAACGCTTCCTGCATCAGCCAGAAACTCAAACAATAGGGGCGCAGGTTCATCCAGAGACGGTCGGGGTCTTGCTCGTCGTGCGGAGAAGGGATCGCGTCGGGATTCACGTAGGTCGTCAGCTCGGGCGCGATCGGCCATCGCGCGGTCCACGACGGGGAGGCGTCCTTGAGCAGCGCCGTGAGGAGGTCCCCGGCCGCGACAGTCTTGGGACGCCGGCGCACCTCGTCCGGCAGCAGTCCCTGCATGGCCAGCCGGAGGATCGCCTTGTTCGTGCACCAGGGAATCGCCGGGATCGCGAGCAGGTACCGCACGACTCTGAGGTCGAAGAACGGGTGCCGCAGGTCCACGGGCACGCCGGTCACGCCGGGGTCGTAGGACTCGAACAACGAGGGCCAGTCCGGGGCGGTGAGGAACTCGTAAGCCTCGGGGCGGGCGCAGCCCTGCGGCGCGACGGCCTGTTCGGCCGGCGCCGCCGCCCACCGGGCGCGCAGGTCCAGGCGGGCCTCGAAGTCCGGGTTGAGCCAGCCGGGATAGGACGGCGGCGGATCGGCCGGCGCCGTCCACCGCGCCAGCCAGGCGAGGGGGCGGACGGGCGGCAGCCGGCCGTGCACGCGGAGGTGCTGCCACACCTCGCCGGCCAGGGCGGCGACGCGGCCCTGCCTGAGCAGGCGCAGCGGATAGGTCGCCGGCGCGCGGAAGGCCGGATCGCCGCCGTAGCCGGTCAGGAGCACGCGGCACTCGGCCCCGATCATGCGCAGCAGGTCGGCCTCGGCGCCCGCCAGGGGGTCGGACTCCGGCTCGGGCCGGCGGCGCTCAGGTTTGTCCCATCCGTCGAAGGGGCGGAGGTCGTCCTCGACTCTGTAGACGATCGGGATGCCGAGGGCGGCGGCCGCGATCGCGGCGAACCGGGCCTCCTCGTCCGGGAGCAGCCGGCTGCCGGTCGAGGTGTAGGCCCGCAGGAGGCAGGGCTTGCCGCCGTCCGCCGTCCGCCCGCGCGCCGTCGCCGCGACCGAGGTCGAATCCAGCCCGCCGCTCATCAGGATGCCGGCCCGATCGGTCCGCAGTCGGTCCGCCACCGCCGCCCCGAACAGCTCCTGAAACCGCTCCAGGTACTCGCCCGCGCGCCGGTAACGCACCGCTTCATCGGCGGGGAGCGTCCAGTAGCGAGACACCCGCAGCTCCGTTCCGGCCGTCAAGCAGTGGGCGGGGGGGAGGCGACGGATGTCGGCGAAGACGGTGGTGGAGAGGTCCTGGTTCATCCCGAACAGGAGAAAGTCGCCGACGGCCTGCTCGTTGAGCCTGGGGGATACGGCGGGGTCGAGGCGCAGGCACTGGAGCGTGTTCCCGACGAGGAGACGGTCGCCGACCTCGGCATAGAAGAACGGCTTGACGCCGAACTGGTCCCGCGCGCAGAAGAGGCGGCGGCGCTGCCCGTCCCAGATCGCGAAGGCGAAGTCGCCCAGCAGACGGGACACGCAGCCCTCGCCCCACGCATGGTAGGCGTACAGGACCAGCTCCGCGTCCGTCGCCGAGGCGGCGACCCGGTGTCCCTGCGACGCCAGCGCGCGGACCAGGTCCGCCCGGCCGTCCACTCGGACGTCGCCGACGATCCGGACCGCGCCGTCGAGGCTTGAGGGCTGGTGCTCGTCGAGCGCGCCCGGCGAGCGCGAGAGCAGGGCATGGCCGAGCCCGACTGCGCCGTCGATCCAGGTGCGCTGCGCGTCGGGGCCGCGGAAGGCCAGCGCGTCGGTCATCCGCCGCAAGAGCCGCGACTCGACCGGCTGCCCGTCCCGGTTCCAGATGCCGACGAATCCGCTCACGTCGGGTGTCTGTCTCCTACGCTGGCGTAGAGCGGGGCGAAGGCGTCGCCCCGAGGCTCGCCGAGGATGATCCGGCCGTCGTGCTCGAGCCAGGCGTGGGCGGCGAAGTCGCCGTTGGGCCGAGCCACGCCGATCCGAAGGGTGGTGGCCAGGCCGCGGCGGGCGAGCAACGCCGAAAGGACCAGAGCCTCGTTCAGACAGGTGACGCGCACGGGGCTGTACCGTCCGGCGACGGAGGCGAGCCGGGCGCACCGCTCGATCACGACGGCGGGTGGCTCGGTCGCTCCGCTCCGAGCGCGACCGGCGCGCGGGCGGCACGCGGCCCTCAGACGGGAGAAGGGGAGGAGGCGGAGGCCCAGGTCCATGATCGGGAACAGCGCCCAGGCCTCTAAGAGCACGGTCCAGTCCCGCATGGAGAGCCGCCGGGCCTTATGGAGCAGGCGCATGGCTCACCCTGACGAGACCCTGCTCTTCCATCCGGGCGACGAGGTCCAACAGATCCTCCCGGCAGCGGGCTTCCGTCACGTCATATTCGTCGAGCAGGGCCTCCAGGACCTTCTGCAGGGTGCCGTGTTGCCGCAGGAGATGCCAGGTCCTGGTGCCGACCGGGTCCAGCCCGAAATAGACGCCCGTGTCGAGGTTCAGGATGACGGCCTCTCCCTGGAGGTCGCGGAAGACGATCCCCTCGGGGATGGTCACCTGGGAGGCTAACGAACGAATGTGGTCCATGACGTGCCTTTTCCCGCGCGCCCCCGGCGCGTCGCCCGGCTGCGCTAGCCTATCGTCGAACCCCGAGGCTGTCAAGGAAGCG